>NZ_JBFTPW010000003.1:0-311824 GCF_056398685.1 Arthrobacter sp. 01T428
AGGCAGCCGCCGATCACCGCGGCAATGATGTACAGGAACTCGTTGCCCACGCCCTCACCGGACTGCACCGCGTCGAACGCGAAGAGGTTGTGCATGCCCAGGACCCAGCCGCAGAACCCCACCGCCATGAACAAGCCGATCTTGGTCTTGGTCACCGGGACACCCACCGCACGGGCAGCGTTCGCGTCCCCGCCGGCGGCGAAGATCCAGTTGCCCACCTTCGTGCGCAGCAGCACCCAGGACGCGATCGCGACCAGGATGATCCAGAAGAACACCGTGATCTTCACCTCGACCCCGCCGATGCTGACCGACGACGCGAACACCGCATGCGCCGACTCGAACCCGTCCAGCTTGGAAATCGACGGCGAGGACACGGACCCGCCAATCAGCCGGGTCAGGGCCAGGTTCAGGCCCGTGAGCATCAGGAACGTCGCGAGCGTCACGATGAAGGACGGCAGCTTCGTCTTGACCAGGATCCAGCCGTTGATGAAACCGATGCCGAGCGAAACGACGAGCGCCAGCACGACGCCGACCCACGCGTTCAGCGAGAAGTTCCAGCTGAACAGCGAGGCAGTCAGGGCCGAGGAAATCACGGCTACACCGGTGGAAAGGTCGAACTCGCCGCCGATCATCAACAGCGACACCCCCACCGCCATGATCCCGATCGTCGAAGAACCATACAGCACGGTCGCGAGCGCGTTCGGCTGCGTGAACGTCTGGGACACCGAAGCGAAGAAAATGAAGAGAACAACGGCCCCCACGAGGGCGCCGACTTCAGGCCTGCCCAGAAACTTCTGGACCGGGCTCCGGCGTCCGATCCGCTCATCGCCGGGGGCCGAAGCCGGTGCCGGCGGCAGGGTTGCTGTGTTTGCCATAGGAAGAACTCCTTGTTGGTCAGGCCGCGCGGCGGTCACCCGCCGCGCGGCCAGAATCCTGGATCTAGCGGACGCCCTGCTGGGCGAATTTGAGGACGTCGGAAGCGTTGGACTTGTCCACGATGGTGGGACCGGTCAGAACGGGCTGGCCGCCGCCGAGCTTGAAGCCGCCGCGCTTGGCCTGCCACAGGGAGTCAACGGACATGTAGCCCTGGAGCCACGGCTGCTGGTCCACGGTGAAGATCACAGAGCCGTCCACGATTTTCTGGGCGAGGTCCGCGTTCAGGTCGAAGCTGGCCACCTTTGCAGAGCTGCTGGCGTCCGTGACGGACTTGAGGAGCGTGAGGGTGATCGGCGCGCCCAAGCCGATGATGACATCTGCATCCTTGGCTGCCTGGAGCTTCGCAGTAGCGGTGGACTGGACCGCAGTCATGTCCTTGCCATCGACGTAAAGGATTTCCGTTCCAGGCACTTTCGCCTTGACACCGGCACACCGTGCCTCAAGGCCAACGTGGCCTTGCTGCTGGATCACGCAGACCGGGTGTTTGAAGCCTTGCGATGCAAGCTTGGTTCCGACGGCCTCGCCAGCGAGCTTCTCGTTCGAGCCGAAGTGGGTGAACGCGCCGAGCTGTGCCGAGACGCCTTCGCCGGCGTTGAGGCTCACTACGGGGATACCGGCATCGGTTGCTTTCTTAAGGACGTCCTTGAGGGCATCCGGCGTGGCGAGCGTGACGGCTATACCGTCAACCTTTTGGTCGATAGCCTGCTGCACGAGCTGGGCCTGGCGGCCAGCTTCGGGGTCGCTTGTGTACAGGAGGTCAACATTGTCCTTCGCGGACGCTTCCTCAGCGCCCTTACGGACGATATCCCAGAATGTATCGCCTGCCGCCGCGTGGGTGATGAGGGCGACTTTCATACGCGGAGTGCTGACGGCTTGACCGCCGCCGGCGGCGTTACCGCTGTCAGCTGGCTTCCCGCCCGTGC
Organism: Arthrobacter sp. 01T428; assembly: GCF_056398685.1. Taxonomy (NCBI): domain Bacteria; kingdom Bacillati; phylum Actinomycetota; class Actinomycetes; order Micrococcales; family Micrococcaceae; genus Arthrobacter; species Arthrobacter sp. 01T428. Next base: position 1,860 of record NZ_JBFTPW010000003.1, read on the forward strand.
TGGAACAAGCGCTTAGAGCCATCATCGGAACGACGGCCGCAACGAGTGCCGCCTTCCGCCAGGAAAACTTCTTCACGATTTATCTCCTTTGATTGGGGTTGTGGCCCTGCCACTCTGCAGGAGCTCAAAGCCCTCTACACAGATCATGGTGACTCGCCTCACAGATGTCAATACTTTGTCCTGACATTAGGATGTTTTTACGTGAGATGGTCACGTGATCTCCCGGGGAACACCGTTCAGATCGGGGCTACGGGGCGGGCCGAGACGTGGTGCTTCGCACCACCAGGACGGGATCAATCAGGGTGCGCTCGGGCTTGATGGCGGGGTCTTCAATCCTGGCGAGCAGCCTGTGCGCAGCATTAATGCCGACAACGTCGCTTCGGTTGTCGACGGAAGTGATGTCCAAGTACCTCGACTTGGCCAGCGGGGAATTGTCGTAGCCGATCACAGAAATGTCGTTGGGCACGCGAAGGCCCCTGGCCTTGAGGACGGCGAAGGCGCCCACGGCCATGGTGTCGTTGGCCGCGAAGATCGCGGTGGTGTCCGGATGGTGGTCCAGCAGCCAGGAGGCGCCGGCGTAGCCATCTTCCTCCGAAGTACCTTGGGACTCGGCAATCAGGAGTTCGACGCCGGCTGCCTGGATCTGCCGCCGGAAACCGGCGCGCCGATGGGCTGACGCGCCGTCGGACCCTGAGAGATGGCCGATGCGGGTGTGGCCCAGCTCCAGCAAGTGGCTCGCGGCCAGGCCGCCTCCGCCGTCGTCGTCGTTGGTAATGAGGTCGGCGCCGCTCGGCACCCCCATGCGCCATCCGGCCACCACCGTGGGTACCCAGGTCCGCGCCAGCATAGGCTCGCTCGGTTCCGCCGCGATCACCAGCGCATCAATGTGCATGGCGAGGAGGCCGTCCGTGGCTTCTTTGATGCGGTGCTCGCCGGGCCGGGAGTCGGCCAGCATGACGTGGTATCCGAGATCGGAGAGGACGGATTCCATACCCCTCAGCAGGTCCACGAACCAGAGGTTCCGGTAGTCGTCGATCACCAGGCCGATGCTCTTGGTCCGATTGCTCGCGAGGGTTGTCGCGGCCCGGCTGGGCCGGTAGCCCAACTCCGATATTGCGGCCTGGACGGCTTCGCGGCGCTTGTCACTGACCCTCGCCGGCGCTTGGAGGACCAAGGACACCAACGACGGCGAGACGCCGGCTAGCTTGGCAACGTCATAGATGGTGGGGCGGCGGGTTTTTGGACTGCTGGCACTCATGGTTCGGGAACCTTTCTCCTCTGCTGTCAAGGGTATTCCCAAGACATTGACAGGACATACTCACATGATTACGCTGTAAGTCCAGTGCTAAATTGTAGCGCTCCAAAATGCCCCGGTGTGCTCGACACCCAGGCTGAATTTCGAAGGAGAAATCAATGGCTGAGAGCCTAGGGGTCGCCGTCATCGGCGCAGGAATGGCCGGCAAGGCACACGCGGCGGCCTACCGCACAGCGTCTGCCCTTTACAGCCCCGTGCTTCCGCCGGTGCGCCTCGTGTCGATCGGCGACGTGAACCCGGAGTTCGGGTCCCTCGCTGCCCGGCGTTTCGGCTACGAACGCAATGACACCTCATGGCAGGCGATCGCGGAAGCGGACGATATCGACGTCGTGAGTGTCGTCATCGCGAACTCTCTTCACCGCGAGGTGGTCGAGGGACTCCTGGCCGCAGGGAAGCACGTCCTCTGCGAGAAGCCGCTGAGCGACTCGATCGAGGACGCCCGGGCCATGGCGGACGCAGCCCGCAACGCTTCCAGCATCGCGCGCATCGGCTTCACGTTCCGCCGCACACCGGGCATCGCCTACATCCGCGACTTGATCCGCACCGGCGTCCTCGGCAAGGTGCTGCACTTCAGCGGCCGCTACTGGACCGACTACGGCTTCAGCCCTTCCGCTCCCATGAGCTGGCGCTACAAGGGGGGTCCCGGCTCCGGTGCGCTGGCCGACGTCGGAAGCCACCTGGCCTATGTCTCCGAGTTCCTGTGCGGCGACATCACGTCCATCAGCGGCGGTCGCCTGAGCACCGTCATCGACAAGCGCCCTGTGCCCCTTGGCGCCGTCATGGGCCACGACCACGCCGCTGTCAGCGACACCTTCGAGGCCGTAGAGAACGACGACTACGCTGCTTTCAACGCAGCATTCGAGAACGGCGCGGGCAGCTTCGAAGTGTCCCGCGTTGCAGCCGGCCACGCCAACAGCCTCAACTTCGAAGTGTTCTGCGAAAACGGTGCGGCGAAGTTCGACCAGCGCCGCCCCTCCGAAATCCAGCTCTTCCTCAACGATGGCTCCGGCAACGAGAACGGCTACCGCCAGGTCATCCTCGGCCCGGGCCACCCCTACATCGCCGGCGGCCTCGCCATGGACGCCCCCGAAGTGGGCTTCGGGCAGAACGACGCCTTCGGTTACCAGGCCCGGGCGTTCCTCGAGGAGGTCGCCGGACTTCCGGAATCCGAGTCACTCCCCCGCTGCGCCACGTTCGACGAAGGCGTCCGCAACATGGAACTGCTCGGCGCCGTCACCGAATCCGCACTCAACAACGGAAAGACCATCACGCTATGAAACTCGGCGTCTACAACGCAATCCTGCACGACAGGCCGCTTCCCGAGGCCTTGAAGGTCATCGCGGACCTGGGTCTGACGGGCATCGAGATCAACACCGGCGGCTTCCTCCCCGCGGTCCACGTCCCCACCTTCGACGACATTCTTGTCTCGGATGCCGCCCGCGACGACTACCTCGCGATCTTCGAGGGGACCGGCGTCGCGATCGCAGGACTGAACTGCAACGGCAACCCCTTGCACCCCAAGCGCGAGATCGGCGAGAAGCATGCCGAGGACATCCGCCGTTCCATCCGGCTTGCAGAGCGCCTCGGCCAGAACCGGGTAGTGACCATGTCCGGCGTGCCCGGGGGCGAGCCGGGAGCCACCACGGTCAACTGGGTCGTCAACGCCTGGAACTCGGCGGCCCTGGACGTGCTGGACTACCAGTGGGACATCGCAGCGAAGTTCTGGCGCGAGACAGACCGCCTGGCCGCTGGGTATGGCGTCAAGGTAGCCCTCGAACTGCACCCGCAGAACATCGTGTTCAACTCCGCAGATGTCCACAAGCTCATCGAACTCACGGGCGCCACCCACGTCGGCGTCGAACTGGATGCCTCGCACCTGTTCTGGCAGCAGATGGATCCGGTAGCCGTGGTCCGCGAACTCGGACCCCTGGTCTTCCAGGCAGCCGCGAAAGACGTGCGCATCAACACCGCGAACGCAGCCCTCTACGGGGTGCTCGACAACAGCTTCCGCCGGCTCTCCCCGGAGGAAAGCCGCACCAACCTCGGCGGCGACGAATGGGCCAACGGGTGGCCCAAGAACTCCGCGTGGGACTTCGTTGCCCTCGGCCGCGGGCACGACACCGCCTACTGGACCGAGTTCCTGCGTGCCCTCTATGAAGTGGACCCGAACATGCTGGTCAACATCGAGCACGAAGACACTTCCCTCGGCCGGATCGAAGGACTCGAAGTGGCAGCCAAGGTCCTGCGGGATGCCGACGCAGCGCTGGAAGCGTCGCTGGAGGTGACGGCGTAGGGGGTTCCTCGCTAGCCGGTTCACCGAACCACAGAGGAGGGCCTCATCCGAGATGGGGCCCTCTTGTGTTGGCCTGCAGGGCTCTCTATTCCCACCCTTGTTACACTGGATGATGAATCCATAAAATAGTCAAGCAAAGACTCGTGGTGTGGGCCAGGGAGGCAATCATGGAAGAGTTCGCGGATTTCCGGGCACCGCTATACGAGGTGAAGGCCAATCTGTTCAAGGGGCTGGCCCACCCGGTCAGGATCCGGGTACTGGAGCTGCTGTCGGCCGCGCCCGAAGTGTCAGTGACTGAGCTTCTGGCCGCAACGGGCCTGGAGGCCTCGCACCTGTCCCAGCATCTGTCGGTGCTGCGCCGATACCACCTCGTCAAGGGAGAGCGACGGGCGCTGCAGATGTTCTACACCCTGGCCTACCCACAAGTCGCGGAACTCCTCTCCGTCGCCAGACTGCTGCTCAACGACATTCTGCACACCACCCGGGCGCAGCTTGAGTCCTCGGAAGCGACTGCATCCGCGTCAGCCGCAGCGGCCAGCACCCGGTGAAGCTACTGGTCGCGGTCCGAGCCTTGCTGCCCGGGCGGCAGGATTACGCGCTATTGCCCGGTACCTGGAAAGGAGACTTGATTGCCGGGGTCACGGTCGGCATCGTCGCGCTGCCGCTGGCCCTGGCATTTGGTGTCAGCTCCGGCGCGGGTGCGGCCAGCGGATTGATCACCGCGGTGATCGCCGGCGTGATCGCGGCCGTCTTCGGTGGTTCCAACATCCAGGTCTCCGGACCCACCGGCGCCATGGTCGTGGTTCTGGGCCCGGTCATCGCCGCCCACGGGCTCGGGGCGCTGGCCGCGGTCTCGGTCCTTGCCGGGGTGATAGTGGTGGCCGCGGGGCTACTCAAACTCGGGCGGGTCGTGACGCTCCTGCCCTGGCCGGTGATCGAGGGCTTCACCGTCGGAATCGCGGTGATCATCTTCCTCCAGCAGGTCCCTGCCGCGTTCGGCACCAAGCCGGGCCCCAGCAGCAACGCCGTCATCTCTGCCGCCCAGGCCATCGGCACCGTGTCCCCTGCCTCGTTCCTTGCGCCGGTTGCCGTGGTGGCTCTGGTGGCGGTGATCATGATTGCGTCACCGCGGATCCACCCCCGGATCCCGGGCTCGCTCATCGCGATCATCATTGCCACTGTGGCCGCACAGTTCCTCGACCCGCCTGTGACCCGGATCGGTGCGCTGCCCGATTCCCTGCCGGCCCCGATGATCCCCTCCCTGGACCTGGGGACGATCACCGCGCTGGCCGGGTCCGCGGCTACGATCGCGGCCCTGGCCGCGATCGAGTCACTGCTCTCTGCACGGGTCGGAGCGTCGATCTCGGATACCGGCCCCTATGACGCGGACCGTGAGCTCCTGGGCCAGGGCCTCGCGTCCGTCGCGTCCGGATTCTTCGGCGGCATGCCGGCCACTGGTGCCATCGCCCGCACAGCGGTCAACATTCGTTCCGGGGGCAGGACACGCCTTGCCGCCATTACCCATGCGCTGGTCCTGCTTGCCGTGGTGTACCTGGCCACCGGCCCGGTTTCCGGCATCCCCCTTGCTGCCTTGGCCGGGGTCCTGATGGTCACCGCGACTCGCATGGTCTCCCTCAAGACGCTGCGCAGCGTGATCGGATCGACCCGCGCCGACACGGTCGTGTTCTTCGTCACCGCACTGATCACCGTTTCCTTCGACCTGATCGAGGCCGTGGAGATCGGGATCGCCGTCGCTGCATTCTTCGCCTTGCGTGCTTTGGTCCGGTCCAGCGGTGTGCACCGGGAAGAAATCCCCGGCCCGGTCCACGAAGGGGACGAGCACATCGCCGTGTTCCGGCTCGACGGGGCACTATTCTTCGCCGCTGCCGAGCGCGTCCTGGAGCGGGTCAGCGCCATCCGGAACGTCGACGTCGTGATCATCCGCATGTCGCAGCTGCAGATCCTGGACGCAACCGGTGCCAGAACCATCACAGACATCGTCCAGGCCCTGGAACGCCGCGGAATCACCGTGCTGATCAAAGGGATCCAGGAACGCCACCTTCGGCTCGTCACCCAGGTGGGGGTCCTGGACTCCCTTCGCCACCACAACCACCTCTTCACCGAACTGGGCCCAGCCGTCGAACACGCCCGAAGCCACGTCGCCCGCGCCGCCAGCGCACGCAACCCCGGCAAGACCCCGTAAACCGGTCCAGCCGCGGCCCCCCTTATTGGACCTTCGCGATGTATTTGCCCATGGTCTCCAGCTGGTAGCGGGACACCTCGTTGGCATTGTCGTCCTCGGCGAAGACGCTGGACACCATGACCGTGTTGTCCTTGTCCAGGAAGCCGATTTCCTTGAGTCCGCCGAAGAACTCGTCCCAGTTGACGTCGCCGTCGCCGATCTTGAGGTGCTGGTGGACGCGCACGGCGTTTCCCGGCGGGTTGGTGATGTAGCGCAGCCCGTGGGAGGCGTGGTGGTCCATGGTGTCGGACACGTGGACCAAGCGCAGCTTGTCCCCCGCGGCCCGCATGATGTCGAGCGGCTTGTTGCCCATGTGGAACGTGTGGGAGGCAACGTAGACCATACCGATGTTGGGCGAATTCACGCCACGGATGACACGCAGCGCGGCGAGTCCGTCCTCCACGAAGTCGTCCGGGTGCGGGTCGATGAGGACGTCCAGGCCTTCGCGCTCGATTATCGGCAGCAGCTCTTCCATGGAACGGTAGAAGGCCCTTTCGGACTCCTCCGCCTTTTCCGGGCGGCCGCTGAATTCGGTATTCATCGTCTGCACGCCAAGATCGACCGTGATCCGGATGGCGCGCTTCCAGTAACGGACAGCGGCCTCGCGAGCGTCTTCGTCGGGTCCGGACCAACGCAGCACCGGGAGCACCGAGGCGATCTCGACGTCGGCGTCCTTGCAGGCTTTCTTCAGCTGGCCCACAAGTTCGTCGTCGGCCTTCGGGTGGTTGAAGAACGGGATGAAGTCCGCGTGCGGGGTCAGCTGGAGGTACTTGTAGCCGAGGTCGGCGGCCAGCCGCGGAAACTCCAGCAGGCCGTGGCTGTGGTGGAACGGGGTGGGATCGAGGGCAATCTTCATGGCCACTCCTACTTGTACAGCTCAGGCTTGGTGTTGAGCTGTACCGCGACCTTCTCGCCCGACTTCTGGGCCTCAACGCCGGCTTCGCAGCACGCAGCGGTGGCATAGCCGTCCCAGGCGGTGGGGCCGCCGATTTCGCCGCGGCGGGCGGCGTCAACCCAAGCCTGGACCTCGACGTCGTACGCGGCACCGAAGCGCTCTTCGAAGCCGGGCGTGACCTTGCCGCCCCAGCGGCCCGCGCTGCGGACGTAAGGACCGCCGTCGCCACCGATGCTCACGATGCCGTCCTCGAAGGAGGCCTGGGTGGCCACTTCGTAGCCGAACTTCGCGTTCACATAGATTTCGACGTCGGCCAGGACGCCGGACTCGGTCTCGATCAGGACGTGCTGGGGATCGTGCTGGCCGTTCGGGGCGTTGCGCGTCGCCTTGCCCAGGCGGACCTGCACGGAGGTGATTTCCTCACCGGTGAAGAAGCGGATGGCATCGAATTCGTGGACCACGGAGTCGTTGATGAGCATCTCGTTGGTGAAGCCCTGAGGAGTGTCCGGGTTGCGGTGCTGGTGGTGGAGCATGAGCAGCTCGCCGAGTTCACGATCGCGGATCACGGAACCCAAGGCGGCGTATTCGGCGTCGAAGCGGCGCATGAAGCCCACCTGGATGCGCTTGTGGCCGGTTGCCGTTTCGGCCTGGACAACCTTCCACGCGCTCTCGGCATCCGGGGTGAGCGGCTTCTCGCAGAGGATCGGGAAGTCCTTCTCCAGTGCCTTGTACAGGATTTCCTCGTGCAGGAAACCGGGCGTCGCGATCAGCACGGCGTTGACGTCGCCGTTGTTGAGGGCATCATCGGCGCTGGCGAGGGCGACGGCGCCGTCGATCCCTGCGATGGCGGCCTGCGCACGGGCGAGGTCGACGTCGACGACGGCGGCCACCTCGGCGCCGTGGATGCGGGTGCTGAGCCGCTTGATGTGGTCGGCGCCCATGCGGCCTGCGCCGATGACGGCCACGCGGAGAATGTCAGTCATTGTTTCTGTCCTTGGTTGTTTGTGCTTGAGAGGCAGCGTTAGTTGACAGTCGTGCGGGAGCCGCACGAGAGCAGGTAGTTTCGGGTGCGCTTGGCGATGGGCATCGGGACGTCGAAGGCCACGGGGTACATGTCCTGTTCCACAATGCCAAAGATCGGGCGGTTAAGTCCTTCAACGGCTTCGATGACGGCGCGAAGATCCGGCAGTCCGTTCGGCAGTTCGGTCATGACGCCCGCCAGGTTGGCTGCCGCCCAGGTCATGTTTTCCTCATTGACCTTCTTCAGGACATCCGGGTTGATCTGCTTCAGGTGCAAGTAGCCGATGCGGTCCGGGTAATTCTTGATCAGTTCCAGGCTGGAGGCTCCGCAGTATTCCGCGTGCCCGGTGTCCAGGCACAGGTTCAGGTACTGGGGATCGGTCTCGGCGAGCAGGTGCTCGATATCCGACTGGGCGCCGACGTGGGAATCTGCGTGGGAGTGGAATTGCTGCTTGAGGCCGAAGTCTTCCAGCAACACCTTGCCCATGCGGTTGTGGCCGGCGAACAGATCGTTCCACTGATCCTGGGACAGCTCCCCGCTCTCCACGGCCTCGCCGGTGACGTCGTCGCGCCACATCGCCGGAATGACCACGATGTGTTCGCCGCCCATGGCTGCAGTCAGCTCAGCCACCTTGCGTGCCGGCTCCCAGGCTTCCTCGTACTGTGCGGCACCGCGATGGAAGGCCGTGAAGACCGTTCCCGCCGTGACCTTGAGGTCACGCTGCTTGAGCTCCTCGGCGAGGCGGGCAGGGTCGTTCGGCAAGTATCCGTAGGGGCCCAGCTCGATCCACTTGTAGCCGGACTCAGCCACTTCGTCCAGGAAGCGTTCCCACGGGGTCTGCTTGGGGTCATCCGCGAACCAGACGCCCCAGGAGTCCGGGGCCGTGCCGATGATGAGTTTGTTCTCTGTCATTGCTCAATCCTTAACGTTGATTGCTCCCCACCGGGGGCCGCAGCCCAACTAACTCGCATTTGTTGTCGTTATGAGGGCCCAAAACGACATCTATTGCGAGTCAGTTGGGTGGCGACTAGTTGGAGGGGAAGTTGTAGGAGGCGCCGGAGGCGTGGGTGGGTTCGGGCCAGCGGGAGGTGATGACCTTGCCGCGGGTGTAGAAGGAGACGCCTTCGGGTCCGTAGATGTGCTTGTCGCCGAAGAGCGAGGCTTTCCAGCCGCCGAAGGAGTGGTAGGCCACGGGTACCGGCAAGGGGACATTGATGCCGACCATGCCCACGGTGACGGAGCGCTGGAACGTGCGGGCGTTGGCGCCGGAGGAGGTGAAGATCGCGGTGCCGTTGCCGTAAGGGTTGGAGTTGATCAGCTTGATGCCTTCATCGAGGTCCTCGACGCGGACGACGACGAGGACGGGTCCGAAGATTTCCTCGGTGTAGGCGGTCATTTCGGTCTTGACGTGGTCGATCACGGTGGGGCCGACCCAGAAGCCTTCTTCGTGGCCGGGGACCACCAAATCGCGGCCGTCCACGACCATCGCCGCGCCCGCGGCTTCGGCTTCGGTGACGATCCGCACGATGCGTTCCTTGGAAGCCGGGGTGATGACGGGGCCCATCTCGGCGTCGGGCTCGGTGCCGTTCTTGACCTTCACGGCCAGCGCACGTTCTTCGACCTTCTTGACGAGCAGCTCTGCGGCGTCGCCGACGGCGACCGCGACCGAGATGGCCATGCAGCGTTCCCCGGCGGACCCGAACGCGGCGGCGGCCAGGTGGTCCGCGGCATTGTCCAGGTCGGCGTCGGGCATGATGATCGCGTGGTTCTTCGCACCGCCCAAGGCCTGCACCCGCTTGCCGTGCTTGGTGGCGGTTTCGTGGACGTACTGGGCGATCGGGGTGGAGCCGACGAAGGAGATCCCGTCCACGTCCGGGTGGGTCAGCAGCCCGTCGACGGTTTCCTTGTCCCCGTGCAGGACCTGGAACACACCGTCGGGCAGCCCGGCCTGCTTCCACAGCTTCGCCAGCAGCATCGAGGCGGAGGGATCCCGCTCCGAGGGCTTGAGGATGAAGGCGTTGCCGGTGGCGATCGCCATCGGCGCCATCCAGAGCGGGACCATGACGGGGAAGTTGAACGGGGTGATGCCGGCGACGACGCCGAGGGGCTCGCGGAAGGAGAACACGTCGATGCCGGTGGAGACCTGGTCCGAGTAGTCGCCCTTGAGCAGGGTCGGGATACCGCAGGCGAACTCGATCACTTCGAGGCCCCGGCCGATCTCGCCCTTCGCGTCGGAGATGACCTTGCCGTGCTCGGCCGTGACCAGGGCGGCGAGCTCGTCCACGTGGGCAGCGACGAGTTCGCGGAACGTGAACAGCACGGCCGTGCGCTTGGCCAGGGAGAAATCGCCCCACTTCTCGGCCGCGGCCTTGGCTGCGGCAACGGTGGCGTCCAGGTCCGCCCGGTTCGCGAGCCGCAGCTGAGCGGTCACGGCGCCGGTGGCCGGGTTGTAGACCGGCTGGCTCCGGTCGCCTTCGCCGGCGGTTTCTACACCGTTGATGAAATGCTTGATGGTGGTCAGTGTGGTCGTCGTCGACATGTGCGGACTTCCTTGTCTGGTGCTTGAAGAGAGCTTGAGGGGGTCTAGCCGAGCAGCTTGCGCTGGCGGTTCTTGTGGTCTGTGTACGTCTGGTAGGCCTGCTGGGTGGATTCGAGTTCGGAGACCTGCGAAACGGGAACGTCCCACCAGGATTCGGAGCTCGGGGCGTCCAGCAGGGGGTCCGATTCGACGTGGATCACGATCGGTCCGCTGTCTTCCGGTGCTGCTTTCGCGTCGCGGATAGCTTGTTCGAGTTCGGCGATGACCTTCTCCCCCGGTTCGATCCGGATGACTTTCGCGCCGAGGGACTCGGCGTTGAGGGCCAGGTCGATGGGCAGGTTCTCGCCGGCGTCGAAGGAGTGTTGTTCCTTGTCCAGGACGCGGTACTGGGTGCCGAAGCGCTGCGAGCCCAGCGACTCGGAAAGCGAGCCGATCGAGGCGTAGCCGTGGTTCTGGATAAGGACCACGATCAGTTTGATGCGTTCGGCGACGGCGGTGACCAGTTCGGTGTGCATCATCAGGTAGGAGCCGTCCCCCACCATGACCACGACGTCGCGATCCTTGCCGTCTGCGCCGGCCTCGGCCAGGGCCGCGCGCTTGACGCCCAAGCCGCCGGGGATCTCGTAACCCATGCACGAGTAGGCATATTCGACGTGGTAACCGAACGGATCCCGGACACGCCACATCTTGTGCAGGTCGCCCGGCAGGGAGCCGGCGGCGCAGATGACGACGTCCTGCTCATCCATGGCCCGGTTGGTGGCGCCGATGATCTCGTTCTGGGCCGGCAGCGGGGTGTGCCGGGTATCGAAGGCTTCATCCACGATGCCGTTCCAGCGCTTCTTCTCGGCCGCGATCGTTTGCTCGAGGTCCGCGCCGACACGGTAGCCGCCGAGGGCTGCGTTGAGCTTGACGAGGGCCTTGCGGGCATCGGCGACGATCGGCAGTACGGTGCCGTGCTTGTACGCGTCGATCGCGGCCACGTTGATGTTGACGAACTTCACGTCGGGGTTCTGGAAAGCAGTGCGCGACGCCGTCGTGAAGTCCTCGTAACGGGTACCGATTCCGATGATCAAGTCAGCTTCGGCCGCGATGGCGTTCGCCGCCGTCGTGCCCGTGGAGCCGATGGCTCCGAGCGAGAACTTGTGGTCCCACGGAAGGACGCCGACGCCGGCCTGGGTGTTACCCACCGGGATTCCGGTCAGTTCGGCGAACGTGGCGAGTTCCTCGTTCGCGAAGGCGTACAGGACGCCGCCGCCGGCGATGATCAAAGGGCGCTTCGCGGCACGGATGGCCTCGGCGGCGCGGCGGATGTCGTCGTCGTCGGCCTCGGGGCGGCGGATCCGCCACTCACGCTCGGCGAGGAATTCCTCTGGGACATCCAAGGCTTCGGCCTGGACGTCCTGCGGCAGCGAAATGGTGACCGCGCCGGTCTCGGCCGGGTCCGTCAGGACGCGCAGGCCATGGTGGAAGGCCGAGAACAACTGCTCGGGCCGGGACACCCGGTCGAAGAACTTGGACAGCGGACGGAAGGCGTCGTTGACCGTGATGTCGTAGGCGTACGGCAGCTCGAGCTGCTGCAGCACCGGGTCCGCGGCCCGGGTGGCGAAGGTGTCGGACGGCAGCAGCAGGACAGGCAGCCGGTTGGTGGTGGCCAGCGCCGCGCCGGTCAGCAGGTTCGAGGAACCCGGGCCGATCGAGGTGCTGATCGCGAACGTCTGGCGGCGGCGGGTGTGCCGGGCGTAGCCGACAGCCTGGTGCGCCTGGGCCTGCTCGTTGCGGCCCTGGTAATACGGCATGATGCTCGGATCGAGCTGCTGGTACTGCTTGAGGGCCTGCCCCACACCGGCGACGTTGCCGTGTCCGAAGATCCCGAAGGTGCCCGGGATCAGGCGTTCCCGGTACTCGCTCCCGCCGACGGTGTCCACCGTGTACTGCTTGGACAGGAACTCGACAACCGCCTGGGCGACCGTCATTCTGCGCGTTGACATTACTCTTACTCCGATACTTTCGCAGGTGTCTTCAGCAGCTCTGGCGTCTTCAAGAGCGAGGCGGCGGTGGCAACGGCCCCGGCCACGTCCCCGTCGGCCGGATACAAAAGGGTCCGGCCCACGGTCAATCCCTGGACTCCCGGCAGGGCAAGGGCGGCCTGCCAGCTGGCGAAGACCTCGTCCTGGCCCGCATCCGGGTCCCCACCCAACAGGACCGTGGGCAGCGTGGTGGCCGCCATGACGCGTTCCATCTCGGCCACGACAGGCAGCTTCATCCACGTGTAGGCGCTCGTCGAGCCCAGTCCTTCGGCAATCGCGATCGACTTGATCACGGCATCCGGGGAAAGGTCGTTGCGGACCCTGCCGTTCGCCTCCCGGACAGACAGGAAAGGCTCCACCATGGCGATCAGCTTGCGCGCGGCGAGGGAGTCGACGGCTTTGGCCGTGGCTTCCAGGATGTTGGCGGTGTCCGGGTCCCCGAGGCAGATCCGGGTCAGCATCTTCCCGCCGTCGGCGCCCAGGGCGTCCAGGGCCGCTGCGGTATGGCCCGTGAAACGGTCGTCGATCTCGTTGACCAGTCCGGCCAGCCCGCCTCGGTTCATCGAACCGAAGACAAGCTTGCCCTCAAGTGCCCCCAGCAGGAGCAGGTCGTCCATGATGTCCGGGCTCGCGAGCACACCGTCGACGGCGGGATTCGCCAAAGCGATCTGCAAGCGGTCCAGTAGTTCCCGGCGGTCAGCCATGGCCACCGGGTCCGAGCCGACGGAGAGGGCGCCGCGGGCCGGGTGGTCGGCCGCGACGATGAAGTTCTGGGTCCCGTACTTCAGCCCCGGGTGGCGGCGACGTGCGGCGGCGGCGCGGGCAACGGCGTCGGGATCTTCAAGCCGGATGGCACTCAGGTGCTCGTAACGGCGGGGGTCGTCATTGAAGCTCAACGTGTTGCTCCTTCGGAAACTGGCGCGTGGGAAGCTGCTGCGTCGGTGCCGGCGGGCGTCAGGCGGCCGCGTTCGGCGAGCAACGAGGTGACCTCCTCCGGCGTCGGCATCGCGTCCGCGCACGAGAGGCGTGAGGCGACAATCGCGCCGGCGGCGTTCGCGTAGTCCAGGACCTGGGCCAAAGGCCAGCCGGACAACAATCCGTGGCAGAAGGCCCCGCCGAAGGAGTCGCCCGCGCCCAGGCCGTTGACGGTCTCCACCGGGACCGGCGCGGAAACGACGCGTTCGGTACGGGTCTTGGCCATGACGCCTTCGGGGCCGAGCTTGACGACCGCGATCTCGACGCCGGCCGCGAGGAGGCGATCAGCCTGCTCGTCCGGGGTTCCTTCACCTACGGCGACAGCGCATTCCTTGTCGTTGCCGATGGCCACCGTGACGTGCGGCAGGATCTTGGCGACCTCGGCCCGGGCCTCGTCCTCGGAAGCCCAGAACATCGGCCGGTAGTCCAGGTCCAGGATGGTGTATTGGCTCTCTTTGAGTCCGGTGCGGGGGCGCGCTTCGTGGGCCGCGAGGTGGGCCGAGCGGCTCGGTTCCTGGCAGAGACCGGTCACGGTGGACCAGAAGATGCCGGCGTCCTTGATGGCCTCCAGGTCCAGTTCCTCGGCCTTGATCTGCAGGTCCGGCGCCGTCGGGAAACGGCCGTAGAAATAGAGCGGGAAATCGTGCGGAGGCTGGATCGCGCAGAACGTGGCCGGGGTCTGAAGGCCCGGCACCGGGGTGACGAACACGTCGTCGACCTTGAACTTGCGCAGTTCGCGGTGCAGGTAAATGCCGAAGGGGTCATCACCGGTGCGCGTAATCACGCCGGATCGGCGGCCGTGGCGGGCGGCGGCGACGGCCACGTTGGACGGCGAGCCGCCCAGATACTTACCGAAGGACTGCACGTCCTCCAGTCCCACACCGATGTCGTTCGGGTAGATATCAACGCTGATGCGCCCGATGGTGAGCAGTTCGTGGGTCACGGTGATCGCGGACCTTTCTGTAGTGAACTCTTCTTGCGGGACGGTGAGAGCTCCAGTGCTTTTGCCGGCCCGCAGTGAGCGGGGCCACAACCACTACTTTGCACCAGAATTCATGTCCTGTCAAAGGTTTGTACTGACATATTTACAACGAAACGTAATGGCCTAAACTGCGCAGTGATATGGACCTAAATCCGCTCCAAACGCCCGAGTTACGGCGCGGGAACGGCAAGCTCGCCAGTGACATACTGGGCCCTGCCGAAGCCAAAGGACCAGTCATCGGCAGTGTTTTCGACGTACCCCAGGAAGACATCCTCCCCAGGGACGCCGATCTCGCCGAGCCGGGCGGCGATCGCAGCGAACAAGGACTGCTTGGCTTCGCGACTTCGACCGACCTGGGTGAAGATCTGGATCATGACCACGCCGGAACTTCGCTCGAAGCCGAGTCCGGCATCCTGCGCAACGATCTGGCCCACGGGATGCTCGGTGATGATGTGGAAGTAGTCGCGCTCGGGGATGCCGTACTCGGCAAGGATGGCATCATGAATTCGCCGACTGAGTTCGCCGAGCTGCTCCGGCGTGCGGCCTTCGTTGACGTCAATGCGGACGAGGGGCATCTGCTCTCCTTTGATAGTTTGTCCTGACATACTAACAAACTATCGAATCGCGCCACAAGCTCTAGCGACAATGACGCCCCTCCCCACCGACGCCCGCTCACCTATATGGCCTTAACCGCCAACGCTCGCTCACTAGAGGTGGGCGAGCGTTGGGCGAAAAGCCTTCAAAGGTGAGCGAGCGTCGGTGCCGACCCGCCCGGACCCCAACGGTTAAACAACGACGGCGCCCGTCACCTTCACGTGGAAGGTGACGGGCGCCGCCGTACTTCAATCGCGCGGAAACCCTGCGCGGGGCATTGCTAGAGGGCTGCGAAGACCTCGCGGAGGAGCTTGGCGGTCTCGGACGGCGTCTTGCCGACCTTCACGCCTGCAGCTTCGAGAGCTTCCTTCTTGGCCTGTGCCGTACCCGCGGAACCGGAGACGATGGCGCCTGCGTGGCCCATGGTCTTGCCCTCGGGGGCGGTGAAGCCTGCAACGTAGCCGACAACCGGCTTGGTGACGTTTGCCTTGATGAAGTCGGCTGCGCGCTCTTCGGCGTCGCCACCGATTTCGCCGATCATGACGATTGCCTTGGTCTCCGGGTCAGCCTCGAACGCGGCCAGGGCGTCGATGTGCGTGGTGCCGATGACGGGGTCGCCACCGATGCCGATCGCGGTGGAGAAACCGAGGTCGCGCAGTTCGTACATCATCTGGTAGGTCAAGGTACCGGACTTGGAGACCAAGCCGATGGGGCCCTTGCCCGTGATGTTTGCCGGGGTGATGCCAACCAGGGCTTCGCCCGGGGTGATGATGCCGGGGCAGTTCGGGCCGATGATGCGGGTGATCTGCTTGCCGTCAGCGTCCACCGTGGCCTGGGCGAGTGCCCAGAACTCGGCGGAGTCCTGAACCGGCACGCCTTCGGTGATGACAACAACCAGGCCGATTCCTGCTTCGATGGCTTCAACTACGGCGGCCTTGGTGAATGCCGGCGGAACGAAGACGATCGAGACGTCGGCGCCGGTCTCCGCAATGGCTTCCTTGACGGTGCCGAAGACGGTGATTTCCTTGTTGCCGTGCAGCACCGTGGTGCCGGCCTTGCGGGCGTTGACGCCGCCGACGATGTTGGTGCCGGCCTTGAGCATCAGGGCGGTGTGCTTGGTGCCTTCGCCGCCGGTGATGCCCTGGACGATGACCTTGGAGTCCTTGTTGAGGTAGATAGACATAGTCTTGCGTCCCTTACTTCGCTGCGTTGGCGAGCTCGGCGGCCTTGTCGGCGCCCTCGTCCATGGTGGCTGCCAGGGTAACCAGCGGGTGGTTGGCCTCGGCCAGGATGCGGCGGCCCTCTTCGACGTTGTTGCCATCGAGGCGGACAACCAGCGGCTTGTTGGCATTGGAGCCAAGCTCGGCCAGTGCACCGACGATGCCCTTTGCCACAGCGTCGCACGCGGTGATGCCACCGAAGACGTTCACGAATACGCTCTTGACCTGCTCGTCACCAAGGATGACGTCCAGGCCAGCGGCCATGACCTCAGCGGAAGCTCCACCGCCGATGTCCAGGAAGTTGGCCGGCTTGACGTTGCCGTGGTTCTCGCCTGCGTAAGCGACGACGTCGAGGGTGGACATCACAAGACCGGCGCCGTTGCCGATGATGCCGACCGAGCCGTCAAGCTTCACGTAGTTGAGGTCCTGAGCCTTGGCCTTGGCCTCGAGCGGGTCGGCTGCGTCCTTGTCCTCAAGTTCACCGTGGTGAACGTGGCGGAAGCCGGCGTTCTCGTCGAGCGAGACCTTGCCGTCAAGGGCAACGATGTCGCCAGCGCCGGTCTTGACCAAGGGGTTCACCTCAACAAGGGTTGCATCTTCCTTCTTGAAGACGTCCCAGAGCTTCAGGATGACGGAAGCAACCTTGCCACGCAGTTCTTCGGAGAAACCGGCAGCGGCGACGATTTCGTCGGCCTTGGCCTGGTCGATACCGACGGCGGGATCGATGGCGACCTTGGCGAGGGCCTCGGGGCGCTCAACAGCAAGCTGCTCGATTTCCATGCCGCCTTCAACCGAGCACATGGCCAGGTAGTTGCGGTTGGCCCGGTCCAGCAGGACGGAGAAGTAGTATTCCTCAGCAATGTCGGCGCCCTGGGCGATCATGACCTTGTTGACGGTGTGGCCCTTGATGTCCATGCCAAGGATGTTGGTGGCGTGTTCAAGCGCTTCGTCAGCGGACTTTGCGACCTTGACACCGCCGGCCTTGCCACGGCCACCGACCTTTACCTGCGCCTTGACGACGGTTACGCCGCCGATGCTCTCGGCAGCAGCCTTTGCTTCTTCAGGAGTGTGCGCCACGATGCCGGCGAGCACGGGTACACCGTGCGCTTCGAACATATCGCGCGCCTGATATTCAAACAGGTCCACGGTTTAGTGTCCTTCTACGTCGAAGTAGTTTCTGTACAGCCGGAAACCACGGTGACCGCGAAAACCGGCTGCGGATAGGTGCGCATCGAACGGCTGCCAAGCAGCCGGTCACATTGCGCAAGTTCCTCTCGAACTTTAGCCCCCCGGGGAGGCCAGCCGGTTCTACAGTACCTGTTAAGTGAGTAAGCACACACTTCTATCGACCGTAGAAAAACCCCTATATGACGCGGTTTTCCGGCTTCAAGAGCCGCTACGAATCCAGTTTGGTCAGCGGCGCGTAACGCAAGAGCAGCCGTTTCTCGCCGACGTCGAACTTCACCTTCGCCACGGTCTTGTCCCCGGCGCCTTCGACGCCGATCACGGTGCCGTTGCCGAAGCTCGTGTGGTTCACTTTGTCCCCCACGACGACGGCGACCACTTCCTTTTGCGGCTGGACACGATTGCGTACGACGGCGGCCGGCACGTCCGCGTTGAAGCCCGCCGTATCGCTGGCTGCGGCCCCGCGCGAGGTTCCGGCACCCCAGAAGGAGCCCCCGTAACGCCCGGAACCGATGGGGGCGTTCCCCCAGCCGCTCATTTGGCGGGAGGTGCCCTCGCGTTTCCACTCCACGAGACCGGTAGGGATCTCCTCGAGGAACTGGCTGGCAGGGTTGTATTGGCTCTGGCCCCACATGCTGCGAACTTCCGAGCGGGTCACGTAAAGGCGCTTCCGTGCACGGGTGAGGCCCACATAGGCCAGGCGACGCTCTTCCGCCAGTTCCTTGGGATCGGTTGCGGACCGCTGATGCGGGAAAAGTCCGTGTTCCATACCGGTCAGGAAGACAACGGGGAATTCCAAGCCCTTGGCCGTGTGGAGCGTCATGAGCGTGACGACGCCCATCCGCTTGGCCTCTGCGACGGCGGCGGCTGCGTCCTCGGAGGATCCTTCGGGAGCG
The DNA here is from genome assembly GCF_056398685.1 of Arthrobacter sp. 01T428. Lineage (NCBI taxonomy): Bacteria > Bacillati > Actinomycetota > Actinomycetes > Micrococcales > Micrococcaceae > Arthrobacter > Arthrobacter sp. 01T428. The sequence goes on from NZ_JBFTPW010000003.1 coordinate 20,044, forward strand.
TCCGGGATCTGGTCGGCGTCGGCTACGAGGGAGACTTGCTCCAGGAATTCACCCAGTGAGCCTTCGGGGTTGTCGCGCTCGTATTCCCGCACCACCGCCACGAGTTCGGCGAGGTTTTCCACGCGGGATTCGTCCTGCGGATCGGTGCTGGCGCGGAGCCCGGCAAGGTACCCGGTCTGTTCCAGTACTGCTTCCAAAGCTGCCGCAGCCCCGGAACCCGAAGCCACTTCGGCCAGGTCATCCAGGAGTTTCACAAAGCCTAGGACCGCGTTCACGGAGCGGGTGGCCATGCCGGGAGCCTGGTCCGCCTTGCGCGCCGCAGTCATGAACGACGTGCGTTCGCGCTCGGCGAGCGCCGCGACGGCGCCTTCGGCACGATCACCGATTCCCCGCTTGGGTTCGTTGAGGACGCGACGCAAATTGACGTCGTCGTCCGGGTTCACCAGGACGCGAAGGTACGCGAGGGCGTCCTTGATTTCCTTGCGCTCGTAGAAGCGGGTGCCGCCCACCACTTTGTACGGCAGTCCGACGCGGACCAGGACGTCTTCAATGGAGCGGGACTGGGCGTTGGTGCGGTAGAAAATGGCGACGTCGCCGGGACGCAGGCCTTCCTCGTCCTGGAGCCGGTCAATCTCCTTGGCGATGAACTGGGCTTCGTCGTGCTCGTTCTCGCCTACGTAGCCGATGATCTTCTCGCCGTCGCCCTCGGCCGTCCAGAGTTTCTTGTCCGGGCGGTTGGGGTTGCGCGAAATAACGGAGTTCGCCGCGCTCAGGATGTTCTGGGTGGAGCGGTAGTTCTGCTCCAACTTGATGGTGCGGGCTTCCGGGTAGTCCTTCTCGAATTCGACGATGTTGCGGATGTCCGCACCGCGGAACGCGTAGATGGATTGGTCGGAGTCGCCGACGACGGTCAGCTCGCTCGCCTGAGGACCCTCACCGACGATTTCGCGGACCAATGCGTACTGTGCGTGGTTGGTGTCCTGGTATTCGTCCACGAGGACGTGGCGGAATCGACGGCGGTAGGACTCCGCGAGCGCGGGGAAGGCCCGGAACATGTAGACGGTCTGCGCAATGAGGTCGTCGAAGTCCATGGCGTTGGCCTGGCGCAAGCGCTGGGTGTAGCCCTTGAAGACCTCGGCAACGGCTTGTTCGAAGGGTTCGTTGTAGTTGGCGCTTGAGGCGAACGCGTCGTCATCGATGAGCTCGTTCTTGAGGGCCGAGATCTTGTGCTGGATCGCTTTGGGCGCGAACTTTTTGGGATCGAGGTCCAGGTTCTTCGCTACGAGCGTGATGAGCCGCAGGGAGTCTGCGGAATCGTAGATGGAGAAGTTGGAGTTCAGCCCCACGTTGGTAGCTTCACGGCGCAGGATACGCACGCAGGAGGAGTGGAACGTCGAGATCCACATGGACTTGGCACGGGCACCCACCAGGGCTTCGATGCGTTCCCGCATTTCCGCGGCCGCCTTGTTGGTGAAGGTGATAGCCAGGATCTCGCCGTGATGGGCCCGCCTGGTGGCGATCAGGTACGCAATGCGGTTCGACAGCACGCGGGTTTTGCCCGAACCGGCCCCGGCCACGATCAGCAAAGGGCTGCCGGCATGTTTGACGGCTTCCTCCTGCTGGGGGTTCAACCCTTCGAGCAACGCCTCCGCAGACGGCAGGCCCGAGTGGCCGCCGTCTTGCCCACCGCCGGGCTTGCCGGCCCAGGACGCACCCCCACCGGGCGCACTACCACCGGGCGCACTACCACCGGGCGCAGCGCCGCTTCCGGCGCGTGAAAGCATGGCCGGAGCGGCTTTGGTGGCAGCTCGGCTTGCCGCTTTGAAGGGGCCATCAGCGTACGGGTCAAACAACATATCCATGGTGTTTACCAGTCTAGGCGGTGGCCCTGACACTGATGGACCCGCATGTCCTTCCCCGGGCTGCGTCAAAAAAGTGTTCGGTCGGAAAATACCGCGGCTCCGAAGTGCCCTCCCAATCATGCTTCTTGGGAGCTACGAGTTCGTTGGGTCGCCGGCTTCCTCTGAAAAGGTTGAATTCAGGTTGCCGCTGCGCAGTCCGGCCTTGAGGTGGACCACCGGAATTCCCTGGTAGAACGCCGCCAGCCCCGCGGCATGCTGCCCGGTCACTGCTACTGGCGCCTTGTAACGGCCGGTTGCACGCAAGGCCTGGACCAGCGGCGCCATCTTGATGGCCTCCGGACGGGTCCCGTAAACGAGCAGGACAGTGCGGTTGCCAAGGGAGGCGCATCCTCAAGCGAATTGCGGCACCGAGGTGAGCGCCGCACGCAACTCCCGGACCGCCGTCGGGCCCCCCGCGAGGAACCAGTCCAGGCCGTTGACGCGCACGACGTCGGTGTCCCCGCCGGCCGCGCGGACGATCGCCTTGCCGGGGAGCCAGTCCCACTCGGGGCAGCTGTGTTGGAACCAGCAGCCCAGTTCGCCGTCGGCCACCCGGCCGAGATCGCAAGAGCCGGAACCGAACATGCGCAATGAAGCTGCCGACACCGCTGCAGCATGCCAGGGCATGGCGGCTCGGGGATCGGCGAGCCACGTGGGGTGGATGTAGGTCGCGGCACCGAGTTCACTTAGGGCAGCACCCGACGGTCCCGGAATCCGTTCGTCGTTGAGGGTCGCGGGATGCCCTTCGCCGCCGGTCCAAAGCTTGTCGAGCTCCGGTTGATAGATGGCCCCGAGAATGACGTCGGCATCCGAGGCGGTCCCGGGTGATGCCGTGCCCTCGCGTTTCAAGGCGATCGCGGAGCACCAATAGGTGGAGCCGTGCAGGAAATTGTAGGTACCGTCCACGGGATCGATCACCCAGGTGCGGCCGCTTCTTCCAGCCACCGAGCTTCCTTCTTCACCCAGGATGCCGTCGTCGGGGCGGCAACGGCGCAGTTGCTCAAGGACGTAGGCCTCGGCCGCATGGTCCGCGGCGGTCACCACGTCCGAAACCGAGGTCTTCCGTTCGCCTTGCAGGCCGCCCATCCGCATCAGCAGGGCAAGCTGCCCGGCTTCCCGGACCAGGGCGGCAGCGAGTTCGTAGTCGTCGAGCGATGGATCAAGTTCTGTGGCGGAGTGCCTGCCAGTGGTCATGGGTCCAGCTTATGTGGCGGGATAATGAATGACATGGCCAAGACCCCAGCCCAACGCATCAAGAAGCACGGCGCCAATGCCGCTCTCCCCCAGCACCACTTGCCGTCGGTGATCAATCCCACCACCCAGCGGTCGCCCGAGAAGGCCCAGAACAACGGCCGCCTCATAGTGATTGCCGGGGTCGTGGCCAGCCTTTTCCTGTTTTGGTATGTGCACCTGCTGACCCTGAACCAGATGACCCAGTTGTCCGGCGGCATGGCCATGCCCGATTCCCTCATCGGCGGGTTCTCCACCGATTACGTCCACCAATTGCATGGCGCCATGACGGACGACGCCCGCGGACAGCTCAGCTACATCCACAAGACCGCCGGAACCCTGTTTCCGCTGATCTTCGGTTTCACCTGGCTTCTGCTCATCGGCACCAATGTGGCCGGAAAGGCACTGCGCTGGACGCTGTGGGCTGCTCCCCTGCTGTTCGCCGTGGTCCGTTTGTGGAGCAACGTGGCGGTGGACGCCGCGCTGGGATCGGCAACGCCCGACGCCGGCCAGGTGGCTTTGGCTTCCACGCTCACCGTTGTGGGCTGGGTACTGTTCCTGCTGAGCCTTGCGGCCGGCGGCGCGGCTGTGTTTGTGGGGCGGCGGCGTTCGAAGAGCGCCTAGCAGAAGCGCCGAACGCAGCCAACGCCCGCACGCGCTAACCCGGCCCAGAATCGGGCCTCCGAATCAGGCCCCCGGCTCAAGCATCTCCCGGGCTTGGAGGGCACGCTGGTGGGCGCCGGCTTTCTCGAAGCGATCGGCCGCTTCGACCAGGCTTTCTTTCGCCGCCTGCTTGTTCCCGGTACCGGCTTGGGCCCGCGCCATCAAGAGGAATACCTCGCCTGCCATCTGCGCGGGCAGTTGGTCAGCGCTGCGACTGATTTCGTTCAGCAGCTCAAGCGCCGCCCCGGCGTCTCCTGCCAGGTAGTTCCAATGCGCGCGGTTGAGGCGAAGCAGGAGAATTTCCTCTTCGCTGCCGCCGACGACATCCGTGGCAAGCTCCGCCCGTTCAATGCACCGAAGGGTGGCCGCATCGGCCACTTCAGCGGCCAGCCTCATCGCGGCCGAGGCTTTGTTGAACTTGGCCCAGACATCAAGGTTCCGCGAAGGGGAAAAGGTTTCCGCGGCAAGCTCATGGTAGTGGAGGCCTTCAGCTACCTTGTCGCAGAGGAACGCCACATTCCCGATGACCCAGTACGCCTTGCCGGCCAACTGGTCATCCATTTCATCAGAAATTCTCGCCGAGAGGGACAGGCACTCCTCCCACGCCTCCTCCAGTTTGCCGGACTCGCCAAACGCGGCGATCAGTGCCTGCCGCGCATGGACGTCGATTTCCATGTCTGCGTCATCATCGACCAGTCCAACTGCCGACGCCGCAGCCGAGGTGGCCATCTCCAACAGCCCTTCGCCCCGAAGGGAGTTCGCCATCAAGATGAGTGCCCGGGCCCGGTGCTGGGGTGAGGCCTCAGCCAACGATGCCTCGGAAAGGGATCTCGCCAGCGCAGTGCTGGCAGCGAAATCACCTGCGTCGAGAAGATTCTCTGCTTGAAGGAAAGTCATGTTCCACCATCCGGCGGAATCGCCCTCATCGAGGGCAATATCGGCGGCCGAGCGCGCACCATCGGCAGCCTTGGCGAAGTCATGGCTGGCCCGGTGACCCCTCGCTTGCAGTTCCGCAGCGGCGTACGACGGCGCAACCTTCTTTTCTCCCATGGCTCCATTATGTCCCTGAGACACTCCGCCCATGATTCGGGCGAGCGTTTAGCATGTTTCTCCACCGTCCGGACGGACACTGATGACACGGCGTGTCGTTACTCTTATAATGAGCGTGCTTCACTTCGTTCACTCCAGTCGCATCAGTCACATATCATCAGGAGCTTTCGCATGAAAAGAACTCTCGCCGCGCTCCTCGCGGCAGCAGCAATCTTGCTCGCAGGAATTACCGGCTCGGCAGCTGTGTCCGCCAGCAGCCAGAGCCCCTCACAGGATTCGTCCATAGCCACGGGCTGGTGGCCGAACTTCGCACAGAACTCGGCGGAGGCTACCGGCTGGTGGCCCAACTTCGCACAGGATTCGGCCCAGGCCACCGGCTGGTGGCCCAACGCCACCACCCAGAACTCGGCAGAGGCCACTGGCTGGTGGCCGAACTCCACCACTCAGGGTTCGCCTCAGGCGACTGGCTGGTGGCCGAACTCCGCCACCAACTCCACTCCCTCCAACTAGCAATACCTGAAAGGCACCGGACCTAAGGTCCGGTGCCTTTCCGCTGCCCGTCTTCCGTTGCCGGGAGGAGGCATGCTCAGGTGCCTCGCAACAGTTCCGCGAATTTATCCGCCGCCATGGGCCGGCCAAAGTAATACCCTTGGCCACTGGCGCAGCCCAGGCGGGCAAGCTCAGCCGCCTGCTCCGCCGTTTCGATACCCTCGGCAACAGCCTGCATCCCGCAGGCGTGAATGAGCTGGAGAACAGCCGCCACAAAGGCCCGCTCCTTGTCGTCCGTGCCCAGCCCTTGGATGAGGGAGCGGTCAATCTTGACCACGTTGACGGGAAGGCTGCGCAGGTAGCTGATGGACGAATAGCCAGTCCCGAAGTCGTCGATTTCCAGCCGGATACCGAGTCGCCGGAGGCCGGTCAGAGAGTATTTGTCGATGTCGCTTCCGTTCACGGCCATTGACTCCGTGAGCTCGATGACCAGCTTGGATGCCTCCACTCCGGTTTCGGCGAGCACTTCCCGCACATGCTCGATCAATTCCAGGCTTTGCAATTCGGTGGTGGAGATATTGACCCGCATGCTGAAGTCTTCGTCCATGCCCGGACCGTCCTGCCACTCGCGCAATTGCTGCATCGCCCGCCGGAGAACCCAATAGCCAAGATCGATGATGATGCCGGTTTCCTCGGCCAACGGGATGAATGCATCCGGCATCAACAATCCCCTATCGGGGTGGTTCCACCGCACCAGCGCTTCAGCGCCTTCAATCCGCCCCGAGGCCAACTCGACAACAGGCTGGAAATGGAGGACCAGCTGATCTGTCCGGATGGCTTCACGCAGTTCCGAGATCATGAGTCCTTGGAGCCGGCGCGCGTACAACAAAGCCGGTTCGAAAACCCTGACGCTGCTCCCCTGCTCGGCCTTTGCCGCATACATCGCCGTGTCGGCTTCCATGACGAGGTCGTCCACGGACTGCCCTGGTTCGGCGACCCGGAGCCCGATGCTCGTTCCACAGATGATCCGGACTTCGCCGATGTCGATGCTCTCACCCACGGCCCGAAGGATCCGCTTGGCAACGCCACGCGCATGCGCCGCATTGGATTTGGGCAGCATCACGGCAAATTCGTCCCCGCCGAGCCTCGCCACCATGTCAGTGTCGCGGACCGCTGCGAGCAAGCGCCTGGCGGTAACCTTCAAGACGGTATCCCCGGCGCCGTGCCCCAGAGTGTCGTTGATCCCCTTGAATGAGTTCAAGTCCAAAACGAGCAACGCGGGCGGGAGCTCACCCCGCTCGGATTCGACGAGTTCATGGTTCAGCGCCCTTTCGAGTGCCGTGCGATTCGCCAACTGGGTCAGCGGATCAGTGAGCGCCATCCTTTCGAGTTCGATCTGGGCCTCGCGCAGCATGGCAGTCCGGCTTTCGACCCGCTCCTCGAGCTCCTGGTAAATGGCTTGAAGATCGTCGGCCATGAGGTTGATCCCGGTGATGACTGCAGCCACTTCGTCCCGCGGGCCGGAGACCGGGATCCTCGTGCTGAGGTCTCCGTCCGCGATCCGGACCACCCCTTCAACGAGGGCAAGCAGCCGCGGGTCCTGGGGCTCATGATTCACGGTGGTGCTCTCTCAACCAGTCACGGGCTTCCGCCTCGGACGTGAAGAACCGTCCCGGAAGGGAGCCTGGCTTCGCGCGAAGGAGAAAGTGTGCAATCACCCGGTCCACCGGGCTCTCCCCCAAGAGGGCGCAGGCCGAAATAGCCACGGAATTCGTGTAGGTCAGGCGCGCGTCGTCGGTGACGGACAGTACTCCGGTCACCCTGAGCAGAAGCGGGAGCCGCCGTCCGTCCGCAAACATACGAACGGCCGCCGCGGCCGCCTGGGCTTCGGGTGAGCGGACCACGCTGTTCGGTGGCAGGGTGACCTCGATAATGCCGTCCTCCGCCAAGTCAACGGTGATCTGATCGGCAGGGACTATCACGTCTTCAGGCGAAGCATCCAGGGCATCATCGGGAATCCGCGCATCCCGGGCGGGGAGTGTCTGGGAGCTCATCGCCGCGCCACCTGCCGCCGTCGGGCGATCGGCCCGCGAAGGTCCCGAAGGCCATTACCCGAGGGGTGGGATGCTGCCTTTATGGGGGATGTATCGCCTGCGTGTCCCGGACGACGCAGAACAAGCTGATGAGTCATGGGTCCTATGTTCTGCCGTGTCGGTCAATCTAATCTGCGCCAAGACTGCATGGAACCCTCAGCCCGGCGCCATTCCGGTGAGTGCACTCATGATAATGCAAAGATTGCCCACCCGCTGACATGAGGCTACCCGCGAAAACTCATCGTTTCGCAAGCCGCGCCGCCGTTCGCCGTACTTCCCGGACCCGTTGCGCCACCACAAGTCCCGCGGCGGAAAATCCGATCGTGACCGGATAGGCCATCAGTCGTTCCAGGGTTCCCGGTTCGGGGACATCCATCCGTGTCAGGCCGCCGACCACCAGGGCGCCCAGCGTCAACGTCCCGCACGCCAGGATGAACCAGCTCATCGCTGTATGCGGCAGCCAGAGCAGCCCGAGGAGCAACAGTGCGAATGCTCCACCGATAAAGAACATCAGGGCGCCCGCAAGATGGAAGGGAGAACCCAGGTCTTCCGGCACAAACCCAACAACCACAGTTCCCAGCCCGGAGATACCTGCCAGGAACCGGACCGCGACGGCGGTGGGCCGCGCTTTGCGGTAGGCGGCACCCTGCAGGATCCGCACGCCGGGACGGGCCGCAATGCACAGGAGCGCCGAACTCAGCAGGATCGCCCCGAAAAGCATGCCCAGGCCCTGCACGACGAAGGAGGCATTCATGAGCAGATGCAGGGGCGAACAGACGTCGCGGTGCTCGTAGACCCCGCACTTGAGCGCGCCAAGATCACTGATGAACCCGGTCCGGCGGTCGTAGGGTCCGGGGCCCCGCCAGGCTTCGATCACCGCCGATTCGGCCACGAAATACTGCACCACGCTCAACTGGGCCCAACCGCCGATGTTCGAGCGGATGGTGCCGAGCTCCGGGAGGTGGCCGCCGTGGGCGGCCGCCACGGTCATTTGCTCTCGCATGCGGGCCAGCCTAACGCCAGCACCCGCATGCGGTGCCGCGTGCGCCGCCGCCGGTGTTGCCGGGCAGCGCGTGTTGCCGGCGTCGGTGTTCGAGGGCCGCCCCGGTAGCTTGTATGCTTGTATGCGTGCCCGGCGAGCGGCTCCCAGGAGCTTCCAGCACGCGCACAGGCCCTCGTAGCTCAGTGGATAGAGCACGGCTCTCCTAAAGCCGGTGTCGTTGGTTCGATTCCAATCGAGGGCACTTGAAAGACCAGCTGCGCGAATCGTCTCCGACGCAAGACCTGCGGGCTTACCTGCTGGGCAGCTGGACCGTGGAACGGTCCCTGTGGGACCGGGCGGGCGGCACCCGCGGTACCTTTGCCGGCGTCGTGCGCTATTCGGAAACCCCCGACGGCGGTCTCTTCCTTCGCGAAGACGGCACCATGACCTGGCCCACCCACACCGGCCCCGCCTTCCGCGAATACCTCCTGCGGCCTTCCGACTCCCCCGAAGCCATGGATGTCTACTTCCCTGATGGGAAACCGTTCCACCGCATGAGCTTCCGCGACCACGCCAACCAGGACACCCACTGGTGCGATCCCGATGACTACAAAGTCAATTACCTCTGGGGCGGGCCGGATGCCTTCAGCTACGCCTGGGACGTGCACGGACCAGCCAAGGACTTGCTGCTCGAATCCCGGCTAAGGAGAGAGACATGACCAGCAACAGTCCAGCCAAGGACCTGATAGTCGTCAGCGCGGTCTGCGTGTACGACGACGCCGGACGGCTGCTGACCGTGCGCAAGCGCGGCACGGACAAGTTCATGCACCCCGGCGGCAAGCCCGAGCCAGGTGAAACCGCGGCGGAGACGGCATCCCGCGAGCTGGCCGAGGAAGTCGGAATCGAGATCGACCCGGCCGACCTTGAGGCCTTGGGGAGTTGGCTCGCCGTCGCCGCCAATGAGGCCGCGACTGACATCGAGGCCACCGTCTTCACCGCACCGGGCACGTGGGAAGCCCGCCCTTCGGCCGAGATCGCAGAGATCCGGTGGTTGGATCTCTCTGCTGAACTTCCGGACGATTTGGCTCCGCTCCTGACGGACCACGTCCTGCCCCTGCTCGCGAAAAAGTAGGCCTTCCCGCTCCCGGAAAAGCCATGCGTGTCGGGGCCTGAACTTCCCTGTTTTGCCATGAAAATCCGGTGAGAACTGGCTATAGTGATCGCACAGTTTGTTTTAACCTGATACAGGCTGCATTGTCAGATCCAGCTGGGGGATCGCATGCAATCTCTTGAACAGCGCCGACGCGTCCGGGGGGACGTCGGCGGAGAACGTCCGCAGTTCCGTGACACTCCTGTGGAGGTCAAGGCGTACTCGACGGCCGGAATGGCCGGCTGGGCGGCGCAACTGGGTTCTCCCGCGCCCGAAGCTCCCCGTTCCCGCAGAATGGCCAGGACCGGCGGGATAGCTGCGATAGCAGCGTTGTTGCTCTACCTGACGTGGCGGGTCGCATTCACCATGCCGCTTGGTGGCGGGGATCTTGTCATCGCGTGGACGCTGGTGACGTTTGAGGCCCTTCCCCTGATAGGGCTGGTCCTGAAATCCATCACTCTGTGGAACATCGACTGTTATGCGCCTGAGCCGGTTGCCGAAGCTCCCAATGGCATGAAGGTCGCCGTGCTGATCCCCACGTATAACGAGCCGGTCGAAGTCCTTGCGCCCACCATCGCCGCGGCCTGCGCGCTTCAACCGCGCCACGAAACGTGGGTATTGGATGATGGAAGCCGCCCGTGGGTTGCCGAGATGTGCGCATCCTTCGGTGCAAGAGTGGTCACCCGCGCCGAGCACGACCATGCCAAGGCGGGCAACATGAACCATGCATTGGATTTGATGGCTGCGGAGGAAGCAGCCGGAAAAGACCCAATAGACATCATTGCCGTGCTCGACTGCGATCACGTGCCCCTCCCAACATTCCTGACGGCCACCTTGGGTTGGTTCGCCGACGAGGAAATCGCCCTCATCCAGGGGCCGCAGGCGTTCTACAACTCAGGAGCCTTCGACGACGACGGCATCTCCGGCGAACAGGGGTTGTTCTTCAACGTCCTGATGCCTTCGCGCAATGTTCCCGGTGCAGGACCTTTCTGGTGCGGTTCAACCTCGCTGCTCCGGATCAAGGCGCTTCGCGAGGTAGGTGGAGTAGCCACCGAGACCATCACCGAAGACATGCACACCACCCTCAAGCTCATCCGGCTCGGGTGGAAGACCGTGTACCACCACCAGACCCTGGCAGTTGGCCTGGCCCCGGCAACGGCCGATCAATACCTGCTGCAGCGCAGACGCTGGGGCATGGGCGCGATGCAGATCCTGACCTACGAGCGCCTTTGGGCGGCCAAGAGCTGGATGACCTGGCGGAACTTCCACGAATACATCAACGGAACCTTATGGTGGCTTGAGGGCATTGCCACCTTGATTGCCTTCATCATCCCCATGGCAGTCATGGTCTCCGGCGCGCAGACCTCCACCGCCGGGCCCGTTGAGTTCACCCTTGCCTTCGCCGCCATGTTCTGGGTGCGTTTGTGGGGCGCCAAGAGGCTCATGCGCCACCAGATCCACTGGCCGACGGCGTTCGCCCTGCGGATTTTCCGGGTTCCTGTCGGGATGGCCTGCCTTTGGTGGCTCGTTTCCCGGAAGTCCTTGGAGTTTCAAGTCACCCCGAAAGGCGCCGCGGAACTTCGACTCCGCGGAAGGGCCCCGCGGATCCTCATTGTGCTGATTGTCATCGTGGGCGCGATTATTCTCTATGCGACGGCCGGAGTCCTCGGTTGGGTGCCCTGGCGGACGAGTCCTGGCTCCACGATTGCCGCCGGAGTCTGGCTGGTGCTGGCGGGGGTTGTCTTGGTGCTGGGGACGCTCCGGATCAGGGCCGCCGAATTCGCCACATCACGCAGGAGCGCCCACCGGGTCACCGTCAAGGTACCTGTCACGGTTTCCGGGGTCCCGGGCCAACTGCTGGACATTTCCATGGGAGGCGCCGCAGTCCGGGTCGGGGCGGACGCGCTACCGGAATCAGGCCGCGTACTCTTGGAACTCCCGGGAGACGCACGGATCCCCCTGGATATCGTCCGGGTGTGGTCTAGTTCGAAGGGAGAATACACTGCTTCGCTACGGGTTCGTGACCGCGACTGGGAGGCGTACCGCAGGCTCTCGCTCTGGCTGTTTCATACTCCCGATAACGCACTGCCCGGCTTTCCTCCCGGGGTCCCTGCCGTCGCAACCCGCGAGTCGGCATGAACGGCCACGCCTTGCGTAGGCCCGCCCTCGCCTGGACTGTTATCGTCACCGCTGCGGCAGTGGCCATCCTGGCGGCGATCCTCGGCGCAAACCAAGGGACGTCCGGGGCCCAGTCAGCCGGTGACCTCGCCATCCTGGCAGCATCGCTGCTCGCCACAGCCAGTTGTGCATGGGCGGGGCGGCGCAAGGATGAAAGCGCCCGTGCGTGGCGGGTCATGGGCCTAGCCACGCTGATCTGGAACACCGGACAAGCGATCTGGACCTTCTACGGCTTGACGCTCGATCACGACTACCCCTACCCCTCCGTGGCCGACGCCGCTTTCGTCGGCTATTCGATCCCTGCCGCCATAGCCCTCTACTTGTTCCCTCGTCCCCGGGTCTCCTCGGTTGCTTTCCTGCGTGCACTCCTGGATTCGGCAGTGATTGCGTCCGCAGTGCTGTTCATGAGCTGGGCTACCGTCCTCGGCTCCATGTACAAGACCGAAGGGCAGGAGACCCTCGTCCACCTCACCGGCCTCGCGTATCCGGTTGCCGACATTGCGATGGTCTCCATCGTCCTCATGCTCACCATGCGGACGGCACCAGGGGAACGCCTCAGGTGGGTCTGCCTGGGTGGCGGACTCCTCGTCCTTGCGATCACTGACAGTACGTACGTGGACCTGACGTCCGAGGGCGTCACAGGTCTCACCGGAACTCCCCTGGCGGCAGGCTGGATCACGGCGTTCCTGCTGATAGCCCTCGCCCCGCTGGTCCCCTACGCCCCGCGTCCCCGGACGGAGCGGCGCCTCTACACCTTGGCCCTGGAACTGCTCCCCTACGTCCCTGTCCTGGGTGCCGTGATGGTGGCGCCCATACGGGTCGGGCGTCCCGGGGACCCCTTCCTCCAGGCCGTGGGGCTCACTGCCCTGGCCCTGGCCATCACCCGCCAGATTCTGATCATCCTCGAGAACATCAACCTCACGCGGGATCTCGAATCCAAGGTTGCCGAGCGTACAGCGGAACTTGAAGGTCTCGGCGCGATCGTCAACTCCTCAGCGGATGCAATCGTGGGCAAGTCACTGGACGGTGTCATCACCAGCTGGAATCCCGGAGCCGAACGGATCTACGGATACAGCGCCGCCGAGGCAATCGGCAGGCATGTTTCCTTCATCATTCCGGACGAACTTCAGGAGGAGGAAGAAGAGCTCTTGGCGGGCATCCGGGCCGGCGGGGAAACCCACAGCTACGAAACAGCACGGGTCCGCATCGACGGCTCCATCGTTCCCGTTTCCCTGACGATGTCTCCGATCCGCGGCACCGGCGGCATCCGCGGAGTCGCCACGATCGCCCAGGACATCACCGAACGCAGGATCGCCCAGGCCGAGTTGGTGACCGCCCGGGAAGCCGCCGAGGAAGCCAGCCGCTTGAAGTCGGAGTTCCTCGCGACGATGAGCCATGAGATACGCACGCCGATGAACGGAGTGATCGGGCTGACCGGATTGTTGCTGGACACCCCCTTGGAGGAAACCCAGCGCCAATATGCCGAAGGCGTCAAGGGCGCGGGCGAATCCCTGCTGTCCTTGATCAATGACATCCTGGACTTCTCGAAACTCGAAGCAGGCAAGGTCGATCTGGACCCTGCTCCCTTCAATCCACGCACCTTGGTGGAGGAACTCGCGGTCCTCCTTGCCGAGGCCGCACAGGCCAAAGGCCTGGAGCTGATTGCGTACTGCCGCCCGGAGGTTCCGGCGATGCTGGTGGGCGACGCCGGCCGCATCAGGCAGATCCTGCTCAACCTGGCCTCGAACGCCGTGAAGTTCACTCCCTCAGGGGAAGTTGTCATCAGCGTGAAGCTCGTGAAGCAAGAATCCGCGAACGTTCGTGTACGCTTCGAGGTCCGCGACACCGGGATCGGGATCGATGCGGCAGACCACCACAGGCTCTTTGAGTCGTTCTCGCAGGCCGATGCCTCCACTACCCGGCGGTACGGCGGGACCGGCCTTGGACTGGCGATCTCACGGAGGCTTACAGAGGTAATGGGCGGCGAAATCGGGGTGGACAGTTCCTTGGGCAACGGGAGCACCTTCTGGGCCACCCTTCCCTTGGCAGTGAGCGAAGCTGCGGCAGCTCCGGCGTCGATCTCGCCCGACCAGCTCACGGGACTCCGGGTCCTTGTGGTGGATGACAACTCGACCAACCGATTGGTGCTCGAGGGGCAATTGGCTGGCTGGCGGATGAAACCGGAAGCTGTCAGCGACGCCCAACAGGGCCTGGACCGCTGCCGCGAAGAGGCCGCCGCCGGACGTCCCTTCGACATTGCGGTGCTCGACATGTGCATGCCGGACATGAACGGCTTGGAGCTGGCACACCAGCTGAGCACCGACGTCGCGCTCGCATCCACCCGGATCATCATGCTGACGTCCACCATGAATGTGGACAAAGCCGAACTCGTGGCCGCCGGGGTCCAGGAATGGCTGACCAAGCCGGTGCGCAGCTCCGAGTTCTACGACCGCCTCATGCGTCTTGTCGCGGCCCGCCCGCTCGCGGCTCCCGTGGTCCTTCCAGCCATCCCGGTGACCATCAGCCAGCCTTCGCGCGGCCTGATTCTCGTCGTCGAGGACAACGAGGTCAACCAGCTCGTGGCCCGCAGCATGGTTGCGAAGCTCGGGTACGAGGCCGACGTCGTAGCTGATGGCAGCGAAGCAGTCGCCGCCACTGCGGCCACCGAGTATGCCGCGGTCCTGATGGACTGCCATATGCCCGTCATGGACGGATTCGAGGCCACCAAAGCCATCCGGGCACGGCACGATGGGCGCAGGCGGCTGCCGGTCATTGCGATGACCGCAGGCGCACTCGATGAGGATCGTGAGCGCTGCCTTGCGGCCGGCATGGACGATTATCTGACCAAACCGGTGGACGTGGACAAATTGGAGCGGGTTCTCTCGCGATGGATCCCGGAAACATCGAAGGAAGGCGGCGGCACTGTCCTCGACCCCGCGAGGCTGGAAACGTTGCGTGACCTCGGTCCGGCAGACGGGCTCGGGTTGCTGCCCGCCGCCGCCCAGGCCTTCAGGCAAGACATCCAACCGAGCTTGGAGGCACTCCGCCACGCTTTGGACAACGGAAGCCGAGACACTTTCAGGCACGTTGCCCACAAGCTAAAAGGAGCCGCAGCCAACATCGGGGCCGCGCGCGCGGCACGGATGTGCGAGGAATTGGAACGCAGCTCATCAAGCGGCGGGCCCGTCGATCCCGCGCTCCTGGCCGGCCTTGAGGCCGAACTGGGACTTGTTGACAAAGCGTTGGACCACGCCCTGTCGGTGGCCTCGTGAAGGTCCTGGTGGCGGACGACGATTTCGGTTCGCGTCTCGTAGCGAAGGCGGCAGTGGAGCAGTCCGGCCACGAATGCATCGTGGCCGCGGACGGCAACTCCGCTTGGGAGCTGTACAGGCAACACCGGCCGCAAGTTGTGGTGACTGACCTGATGATGCCCGGGCTCAACGGACTGGAACTCTGCCGCGCCATTCGCAGCGCGGAAGAGGACTCCTACACCTACCTTGTCCTTGTCACCTCGAAAGATTCACGCGAGGACGTCGTCGCGGGCATGCAGGCCGGTGCTGACGACTACGTGGCCAAGCCGCTTGACCCGTTCGCCCTGCATACCCGGCTGCTCGTGGCTCAAAGGGTGACTTCGCTGCACACCGATCTTGCACGCTACCGTGCCGCGCTCGCGGAGCAAGCGCGCACCGATCCCCTGACGAAGCTCCACAACCGGCTGAAGCTCTCGGAGGACCTGGAACAGCTGCACCACAGATGCGCCCGTTACGGAACGGACTACAGCCTGGCGATCTGCGACGTGGACAACTTCAAGAGATATAACGATCTTTATGGCCACCAGGCCGGAGATCTCGCATTGCAGTCGGTTGCGGCCTCCCTTGCCGCCCAAGGGCGCGAAAGCGACGGAATCTACCGCTTCGGCGGGGAGGAATTCCTCTTCCTGTTGCCGGGCCAGACGGTATCCGGCGCAGAAGCCAGGCTCGCCCGCGCTCTGGAGGCCGTGCGGGAGCTGGGCATCGCGCACTCAGGTAACCCCTCGGGTACCCTGACCTTGAGCGCCGGTCTCTCGGCCTTTGTGCCCGGCCATCGCGTCAGCAGCGAGCGGCTCCTCAAAGAGGCCGATATGGCGCTGTACGCCGCCAAGTCCGCCGGCAGGAACCGCGTGGAAGTGGCCCCGGAAGTCCGTCAACACACCAGGAGCTGAAGCCCGGCACCGCGCCTACAGCTCCGGAACAGCTTCCTGTGCCACAGCCGTCGCCTCAGCGAACTGAGTGTTGTACAACTCTGCGTAGCGCCCGTCTGCGGCGAGGAGCTCTGCGTGCGTGCCGCGCTCAATGATCGATCCGTCCTCCACCACCAGGATCACGTCGGCGGCCCGGATGGTGGAGAGCCGGTGGGCGATCACGACGGCGGTGCGTCCCTCGAGTGCCTCGCCCAAGGCCGCCTGGACCGCGGCTTCGCTGGTGGAATCCAAGGCTGCCGTTGCTTCGTCGAGGATGACGACCCTGGGTTGGGCGATGAGGAGGCGTGCGATGGTGAGCCGCTGGCGTTCTCCTCCGGAAAGGCGGTAGCCGCGCTCCCCCACCACGGTCTCCAGGCCATCCGGCAAGGAACGGACCATCGCTTCGAGCCTGGCGCGCCGGAGCACGTCCCACATTTCCTCGTCCGTCGCTCCCGGCCGGGCCAACCGCAAGTTGGAGGCGATGCTTTCATGGAAGAGGTGGCCGTCCTGCGTGACCATGCCCAGGGTCGCCCGGAGGGAATCGAACGTTGCGTCCCGGATATCCAGGCCGGTACCTCGCCCATGCCCGCCCAATCGCACGGCGCCGGAGTCGACGTCGTACAGCCGGGACAGCAGCTGGGCCACGGTGGACTTGCCCGCGCCGGAGGACCCCACGAGCGCAACGGTCTGCCCGGGCTCCACGCGGAAGCTGATTCCGTGCAGGACCTCCTCGCCGCCGCGGGTGTCAAGCGTCGCCACTTCCTCCAGCGAGGCAAGGGACACCTTGTCTGCGGACGGGTAGGCGAAGCGGACGTCGTCGAACTCCACCGCAACAGGGCCCGAAGGCACCGCGACGGCGTCGGGCTTCTCCTGGATGAGCGGCTTGAGGTCCAGGATCTCGAAGACCCGCTCGAAGCTGACCAGCGCGCTCATGACCTCAACGTGGGCACTCGACAGCGCGGTGAGCGGCGCATACAGGCGGGTAAGCAGCAGCGCCAGTACGACGACGTCGCCCGCGGCCAGCTGCCCGCTCAGCGCAAGCCAACCGCCCAGTCCGTAAACGAGTGCGAGGGCCAGGGCGGAAACGAGGGTCAGTGCGGTGATGAACGTGAACTGCAACATGGCGGTGCGGACGCCGATGTCACGCACACGGCCGGCGCGCAGGGCGAACTCGGCGGACTCTTCGTCCGGGCGGCCGAACAGTTTGACGAGCGTGGCGCCGGGTGCGGAGAACCGCTCCGTCATTTGGGTTCCCATGGCCGCGTTGTGGGACGCGGCTTCACGACGGAGGTCGGCCAGCTTGGAGCCCATGCGGCGTGCGGGAATGAGGAAGATCGGCAGCAGCACCATCGCGAGGACGGTGACGAGCCAGGACGTGTTGAGCATGACAATGAGGGTCAGCGCCAAGGACACGACGTTGCTGACTACACCGGAGAGAGTGCCCGCGAACGCCGACTGGGCTCCGATGACGTCGTTGTTGAGCCGGCTGACGAGGGCTCCGGTACGGGTCCGGGTAAAGAAGGCGATGGGCATGCGCTGCACATGGTCGAACACCCGCGTCCGCAGGTCGACGATCACGCCTTCGCCGATCACGGAAGACAGCCACCGGGTCAGTAGTCCCACTCCGGCGTCGGCGACGGCCACGGCAGCGATGAGCGCGGCCAGCCCGACCACGACGTCCACGCCCGCATGGGCGATGATCGCGTTCACCACTTTGCCGGCCAGCACCGGGGTGGCCACGGCAAGGAACGCACCAGCGATGGAGGCCAGCACGAAGGCGATCAGCTTGTTGCGGTGCGGTTTCGCGAAAGCGAGCACGCGCCGGATGGTTTCCCGCGAGAACGGCTGGGAGCCGCTCTTGGCACGGGTGATGTTGTAGAGCGAGCGCCAGGCGACGCCATCCATGCTCATGGCTTGTGATTCCCCATTCCGGAAGTGTGGTGCAGTTCGGTCACGGTGCCGTTGTCAAGGTGCCAGCGGGAATCGAGCCGGACGTTTTCGAGCAAGCGGCGGTCGTGCGTGACCAGCAGGAGCGCGCCTTCGTAGCCGTCAAGCGCATCCTCGAGCTGTTCGATCGCCGGCAGGTCGAGGTGGTTGGTGGGTTCGTCCAGGACAAGCAGGTTGACGCCGCGGGCCTGCAGCAGCGCGAGCGCCGCGCGCGTGCGTTCGCCCGGGGACAAGGAATCCACGGTCCGGGAGGTGTGGTCCGCCTTGAGGCCGAACTTGGCCAGCAGGGTACGCACATCCGCGGAGTTCCAGTCGACCAGGACAGATTCGACGGCGTCTGCCAGGGTAAGGTGCCCAGCCAGCAGTCCGCGGGCTTGGTCGATCTCGCCGATCGCCACGGATGCACCCATGGAGGCATCTCCGGCGTCGGGCTGTTGAATCCCGAGCAACAGCCGCAGGAGGGTGGACTTTCCCGCGCCGTTGGGTCCCGTGATGCCAATGCGTTCGCCGGCGTTGAGCTGGAGGTTGACGGGTCCCAGCGTGAAGTCGCCCTGGTGTGCCACGACGTCGCGCAAGGTTGCGACGACGGAGCTGGAGCGCGGAGCCTGGCCGATGCTGAACTGCAGCTGCCATTCCTTGCGCGGCTCTTCCACCTCGTCGAGCCGGGCGATGCGGGATTCCATCTGCCGGACTTTCTGGGCCTGCTTTTCCGAAGACTCAACGCTCGCGGCCCTGCGGATTTTGTCGTTGTCCGGGCTCTTCTTCATGGCGTTGCGGACGCCCTGCGAGCTCCATTCGCGCTGCGTCCGGGCCCGGGACACGAGATCCGCCTTGGTGTTGGCGAATTCCTCGTAGCGTTCGCGGGCGTGCCGCCTTGCTACCGCCCGCTCTTCGAGGAAGGAATCGTAGCCGCCGTCGTAGACGGCCACGCTGTTCTGGGCCAGGTCCAGTTCCAGCACCTTGGTGATGCAGCGCGCCAGGAACTCGCGGTCATGCGAGACCAGCACCGCGCCGCCTCGAAGGCCTTGGACGAACGATTCAAGCCGGGCCAGTCCGTCGAGGTCCAGGTCATTGGTGGGTTCGTCGAGCAGCAC
This sequence comes from Arthrobacter sp. 01T428, assembly GCF_056398685.1. Classification (NCBI taxonomy): domain Bacteria; kingdom Bacillati; phylum Actinomycetota; class Actinomycetes; order Micrococcales; family Micrococcaceae; genus Arthrobacter; species Arthrobacter sp. 01T428. The sequence continues at coordinate 39,040 of NZ_JBFTPW010000003.1, forward strand.
GACGTCGAAGCGGCTCAGCAGGAGCGCAGCCAAGGCAACGCGGGCGGCTTGCCCGCCGGACAGGCCCGTCATAAGCGCATCGGGACCCGATTCGAGGCCAAGTTCCGCCAGCACCGCGGGGATCCGGTCTTCCAGGTCCGCGGCACCCGATGCCATCCAGCGGTCAAAAGCCAGGGAGTACGCGTCGTCGGCCTCCGCGGTTCCGGCTGCGAGCCCCTCGGCTCCGGCCTCCATCTCCTCAGTGGCCTGGGCGCAACCAGTGCGGCGGGCAATGTAGGCGGCGACGGTTTCGCCTGGGGTGCGTTCGTGTTCCTGGGGCAGCCAGCCGACAAAGGCGTCGCTCGGAGCGAGGCTGACCGTGCCCTCCTGGGGACGGTCGGCTCCCGCGAGGATGCGCAGCWGGGTGGATTTCCCGGCGCCGTTGGCGCCGACGACGCCCACGACGTCTCCTGGCGCGACGGTGAGGGAGAGCTTCGAGAACAAGGTGCGGTGACCGTGGCCGCCGGAGAGCTCTTTGGCGACAAGCGTTGCAGTCATTGGTCTATCCTCTCACTGCTCCGCTCCTGAGCGGAAAGGCCGGCCACGCGAAAGGGCGGCCGTGCGAATACCCTGCCGTCCGAAAGACCGGGGCATGGAAGAACCCGCTGGTCCGTACTTGGGGGGTGTGCGGACCAGCGGGTTCGAGAATCAAGCATAATTCAATGTGCCTGCATCGTAAAATCGACTTCGCAGACCTGAAACCGTCTAGCAGAAAGTGGTTCATGTCCCTCCCCTCCAAGGCGTTCCAACGCTGGCTGCACGGGATCGCCCCGAACACCAGCACGGCCGATGTCTGCCGCTTTTCGGGAGTGAAACGCACCACACTGGCCCAGCAATTGGTTCGCGGCAAGGTGGCCGAGAGTTCGCTCGTGAGCATCAGCCGGGCCTTCGACATGAATCCCTTCGATGCTTTGGCACAATTCGAGGCCTACGCGGCGCTTCGGGGAACCCCGGTTCCCCCCACTGATGCGGAACTCGTCAGCCAGGTGTCCACCATGGATCTGCTGCGTGCGGTCGTCGAGCGCTCCGATCCCGGCGAGGGCGTCCCGCCCCTGGTCCTGGCGGAGACCCCGCACGGTAGTTCAGTCAGGAACTGGGTGGACGCGATCGACGACGGCGAGCTGCGCCACCGGGTGAGCGGCTCCACCGGGATCGCACCGCAGAACTTTTCCGCGCACCTGACCGCCAACCGGCTGCCCCCGGAACTGGCCTTGGCAACGTCCCGGGCGGCCGGCGTCGGACCGGCCGGAGGCCTCGTGGCCAGCGGCCTCGTCACCGAGGCCGAGGCAGGATGGCCCCCCGGGGCGCGGGGGGACGCCCTGGACAGGATGACGGACGGCGAACTGGCCCTGCTGGCCGGAGAGCGGCTGCAGGCCCTGGGCAAGGCCCTGCGCCGCCATGAGCACGAGCTCGACCACAGCAACAGAATCTGGGAGAACCTGGGATGACCACCGTGTTGGCGTGGGCTACGCTCTCCATTTGCCTCATTTTGACGGCCATTCGCATCCCCAGCGCCGTTCGGGGCGAGAACCGCATGATGTTCGTCTTGTTCGCACTGATTTCCCTCGACATCCTTCTCAGCATCGAGGGTCCCTATGTGCTGATTGACGGGTGGCTGGGCAACTTCAACCTCGGCAACCTGCTGCTCCGGTTCCTGCTCTACGGAACGTTCCTGCTCATGGGCATCAAGGTGGCCAGGGCCTTTGGCTCAGCTGGCGGAGAACGCGCCATCCGCGGGCCGATCGGCTTGGCCGTTTTGGGAGCAACCGCGGTCCTCACGGCCTTCTTCTTCTTCTCGATGGACACCCGGGACTCCACGGTTGGCCTGAATGACCTTGACCCTGGGCCGGCCCTTGATCTGTATGCGGCCTTGGGCAGGTTCTACCCGGGCTACGTTGCCGTATGCCTCATCCCGGGCATCTGGCGATCGGTCCGAGGTTCGGGTCCCGTTCTGCTCCGGGCCGCCTCAGCGACACTGCTCCTGGGCCTTGCCTTGCTAACGGTTTCACAGGTCTTTCCGCTCATCCCGCCAACGAATACGTGGCTGCGGCCTCTCATCAATTACTCTGCCGCTTTGGCCACTGCACTTGGCCTGGGAGGCATCTGGCTGTCCAAAACCGTTGCCAGCCGGACTAGCCGCACGGTAATTTAAAAACATACCGCGTAACCTCTTTCATAAATCCATTATATCGTGCCATAATTATGAATGTGTGAAGGCGACGCAGCCTGACCTTTGAATCAATGAACGGGTTTCCAAGGTTCGTGGCGCGTGCGGGAGCACTTTTGGGGGGATGAGTGGTGGCGGGCTGTTGGGGACCGCCCCCACTCAGCCTTTTTAAGCGTCCTCCCGTGTACGCCGGACACCGCCCGAAGCACCCCAGTCCGGTCCCGTGACTAAGATGGCTTTCATGAAGAGCCTGCCCACCCGCCGCACAGCACTGTCCGCAACCCTGGCCGCCGTCGCGCTGGCACTGACCGCTTGCGGCGGTGGTTCCTCGCCGTCGTCGACGTCGGGTGGAGATACCTCGCTGTCCGCCATCAAGTCCAAGGGCGAGATCGTTATTGCCACGGAAGGCACCTACCGGCCGTTCAGCTTCCACGAGAACGGGGCCGGTCCGCTCACGGGCTTCGACGTCGAGATCGCCCAGGCCGTCGCTGCCAAGCTCGGAGTGAAGGCGACCTTCCAGGAAACCCAGTTCGATGGCATCTTCGCGGGTCTTGATTCCAAGCGCTTCGACATGATCGCCAACCAGATCTCCATCAACCCCGAACGCACGGCCAAGTACGATTTCTCGGCGCCGTACACGATCTCCAATGGCGTCGTCGTGACCAAGTCGGACAACAACTCCATCAACAGCTTCGCCGATCTCAAAGGCAAGACCACCGCGCAGTCGCTGACCAGCAACTTCTACAAGATGGCAGTTGACGCAGGCGCCAACGTGCAGTCCGTCGAAGGCTGGGCGCAAGCCGCAACCCTGGTCCGCCAAGGCCGCGTCGACGCAACCGTCAACGACAAGCTGACCTACCTCGACTACGCCAAGAGCACTCCGGACTCCGGCTTGAAGATCGCCGCGGAGACCACCGACAAGACGCAAAGCGCCATGGTCTTCCGCAAGGGATCCGCCGAACTCAAAGCCGCGGTCGACAAAGCGCTCACGGACCTTCAGGCCGATGGCACCCTCGCCAAGATCTCCCAGAAGTACTTCGGCGCAGACGTTACCAAGTAGCCGGCGGCCAATCAGATGACCTTCAACTGGGACCTCGTCTGGAGTTCCTTCGGGCCAATCGTCGGGGGCGCCGTCACAGGAACCATCCCCCTCACCCTGGCTTCGTTCGCCATTGGCCTGGCGTTGGCGCTCCTCGTTGCCCTCTTGCGCTTGAGCCCCAACAGGCTGCTCTCCGGCGTCGCACGCTTCTATGTCTCAGTGATCCGTGGGACTCCCCTGCTGGTGCAGTTGTTCGTGATCTTCTACGGTCTCCCGAGCATCGGCGTGAAGCTGGAGCCGTGGCCGAGCGCCATCATCGCGTTTTCGCTCAATGTGGGCGGCTACGCGGCCGAGGTCATCCGAGCCGCGATCCTGTCGGTGCCCAAGGGCCAGTGGGAGGCCGGGCACACCATCGGAATGTCGCGTCCGCAGACGCTCGTGCGGATCATCCTCCCGCAAGCGGCCAGGGTCTCGGTACCTCCACTGTCCAACACCTTCATTTCCCTCGTGAAGGACACCTCGCTGGCTTCGCTCATCCTGGTCACCGAGCTTTTCCGCAACGCCCAGCAGATCGCCGCATTCAGCCAGGAATTCATGATCCTGTACCTCGAGTCCGCCCTGGTTTACTGGGTCATTTGCCTCGTCCTCTCCACGGGCCAGTCCGCCCTGGAGCGCAGATTGGACCGTTATGTCGCCCACTGAGCCCAGCAACGCCCCCCACGGGAACTCCGGGCTGGTGCTGTCTGCCCGGGACCTCGCCAAAGCCTTCGGCAGCAACAAGGTGCTGCGCGGAATCGACATCGACGTCAGGCGCGGCCAGGTGGTCGCGTTGATCGGGCCGTCCGGTTCGGGAAAGACCACCGTCCTGCGCTCACTTAACGGCCTCGAAGTGCCCGACGCCGGAACGGTCACCTTCGGGGACGCCGACGCGGGGACGGTCCGGGGCTCCGGCGCAGGACTGACCCTCGATTTCGCGGGCAGCGTGGGCAAGCGGGAGATCGCCGCCCTCCGGGATCGCAGTGCCATGGTGTTCCAGCACTACAACCTGTTCCCGCACATGACGGTGCTCAAGAACATCATCGAGGGACCGCTCCAGGTCCAGAAGCGTCCACGGGCGGAAGTGGTCGCGGAGGCCGAGCGGCTCCTGGCCCGGGTGGGCCTCGCGGACAAACGAGACGCCTACCCCTTCGAGCTGTCAGGCGGCCAGCAACAACGGGTGGGAATCGTGCGCGCCCTCGCCCTCAAGCCGCAGTTGCTGCTCTTTGACGAACCCACCTCGGCGTTGGACCCGGAACTGGTGGGCGAAGTGCTCGGTGTCATCAAGGAACTTGCCGACGAAGGCTGGACCATGGTGATCGTGACGCACGAGCTCGCCTTTGCCCGCCAGGTTGCCGACGAAGTCATCTTCATGGACGGCGGCGTAGTGGTGGAGCGCGGACCAGCAGCGGATGTCTTGCGCGAGCCGCGGGAGGAACGCACCAAGCAATTCGTCAAGCGCCTCCAGCACGACGTCTGACCCCCAACTGATCCCCACCGCCACCCTCGCCTCGCAAGTCCCCACCGGCTCCCAGCCTTCGCAAGCTCAGGCCGGGGCCCTCGCCGGTGTGGCCCCACGGCCAGGGAACCCTGGCGGCGTGGGCCCAGCATTTGTTGTCGTTTTGGGCCTCCAAAACGACATCTACTGCGAGCTAGTTGGGTGGGCCGGGCACGCAACCGTCTAGCGGCTGAAACGCAAGGTCACCAGCTGGAACGGGCGCAGGGTCAGTTCGGCAGCTCCCGCTCCGGGCTTCACTCCGGGAGCCTCGACGGGACGTTCCAACAGGTCCACGGATTGCACCATCCGGGATTCGAAGTTGGCTGTGATGAGGCCCGTGGAGCGTTCTCCCAGAGATTCGTAAAGCCGCACGATGACGTCTCCGGAGCCGTCCTCGGCAAGCTTGACGGCCTCGATGACCAACGCTTGGTTGAACAGCGTGAAAAGCGGCTCAACGGGGTTCGCCCCTGCCAGCAACCTCGGTTTGAGATTGGTCCGGTAGCCCTCTTCCACGGCCCCGCCGATGCTGGCGCCGGGCCGGATGCTCAGATCCAGGACGTGAACCCCAAGGTCGGCTTGGGGGTCCGGGAACTTGGGCGCCCGCAGCAGTGACACACGCACATTGGTGGTGGTTCCGCCGTCGTCACGGATGGTCCGGGTGACGTCGTGCCCGTAACTTGAGGCATTGGAGATTGCGACTCCATAACCCGGCTCCGCCACGTGGATCCAGCGGTGGGCGCAGAATTCGAACTTGGCGGCTTCCCAGGACGTGTTCGTGTGCGTAGCCCGGAAGACATGCCCGAATTGGGTCTCCGAGGCGGAACGGTCCGCACGGACATCCAGCGGGAAACCGATCTTGAGCAGTTTCTCGTGTTCCTGCCAGTCCACCGTGGTGGAAATGCCGAGGGATTCCGCGCCCGCTTCGAGGGAAATGCGCTGCGTGATGGTGGAGGAGCCCACCGTCCGCTCCACCACGACGACGACGTCCCAGCCTGCACGTTCCAGCGTCACCGATCGCGCGTCGACCACCGGGACGACGTTCCGGCGATAGAACTCGTCGATGTCCCAGGCATCCCATTCGTTCGGCGTATCCCGGTGGAGCTCAAGGTGGTTGCCGAACGTCCCGGGCGCAATGGCTTCCCGGCCCGTTGCGTAATCGGAGAGGGAGGTCAGCAATCCATTGGCGTCCAGCACCGCCCGGATGATGCCGTTGTCCAAAACATAACCGCCGGCGCGCTCTGTGACACTGACTGGACTATCCGAGTGGACCGGCTCGGCAGCGGCGAGCGCCGGAACACCGTTGCGCTCGTGCGGCGCGGCATTGAGCAGGAACGTGGTGTCTCCCTCGCCCAGAACGGCTGACGCGGCACCCGCTATGATGCCTTCCAACTCCCGGGCGATCGCGGCATAGTTCCGCTCCGCATCCTGGTGGACCCACGCGATGGAACTGCCCGGCAGGATGTCGTGGAACTGCTGCAGGAGTACAAGCCGCCACAACCGCTTGAGGTCCGCCGCGGGATAGGTGAACGAACCCGCAGTCCGTACTGCCGCCGTCGAGCACCAAAGCTCGGCCTCGCGCAGCAGGTGTTCCGAGCGGCGGTTGCCTTGTTTGGTATTGGCCTGGCTCGTGTACGTCCCCCTGTGCAGCTCAAGGTACATCTCCCCTACCCAGACCGGGAGGTTGTGGTACTCGGCCTCGGCCTGGGTGAAGAACTCCTTCGCGGTTCCCATGCGCACCTTCGGCGAGCCTTCGAGGTCCGCCGTCCGGTGGGCGGCGGCAACCATTTCGCGCGTGGGTCCGCCACCGCCGTCGCCGTAACCGAAGGGGACCAGCGAAATGGTGCCGCGGCCATGCTCCCGGTAGTTGCGCTGGGCATGGGCCAGTTCGCGGCCGTGGAGCTCGGAGTTGTAAGTGTCCACGGGCGGGAAGTGGGTGAAAAGCCGCGTGCCGTCGATGCCCTCCCAGTTGAAGGTGTGGTGCGGCATCTTGTTGACTTGGTTCCAGGAGATCTTCTGGGTCAGGAACCACCGGGAACCAGCGGACTTGACGATCTGGGGGAGGGCCCCGGAATATCCGAAGGAGTCAGGCAGCCAGGCCTCCTGGCAGTCGATCCCGAACTCCTGCAGGAAGAAGCTCTTGCCCTCGACGAATTGGCGGGCCATTGCCTCGCCACCGGGCATATTGGTGTCGGATTCCACCCACATGCCGCCAACCGGCACGAATTGCCCGGCCTTCACCTTCTCCCGGATCCGGATGAACAGCTCAGGATAGAACTCCTTCATCCATGCCAATTGCTGCGCCGAGGAGCAGGAGAAGACGAAATCGGGGTTCTCATCCATGAGGGCCACAACGTTGGAGAAGGTGCGGGCGCATTTGCGGATGGTTTCCCGGACCGGCCATAGCCAGGCCGAGTCAATATGGGCGTGGCCAGTGGCCAGAAGTTCGTGGGCCGAGGCGTAAGCGGGCCGGCTCAAGACCTCGGCGAGGGCTTCCCTGCCGGCGGCTGCGGTACCGGCAACATCGTCCGGGTCCATGATGTCCAGCATGCGCTCGAAGGCGCGGAGGATCTCATGCCGCCGCGGCAGTTCGAAGGGCAGTTCGTGCATCAGCCCGCTAAGGGTCCAGATGTCCTGGTGGAGCTCCCAGACCACCTCGTTGAGTTCGGCGATGGCTATGCGTCCGAGCCGGTAGCGGGGCTCGTCTCCGGAGGTGGACTTGTCCCCGAGCGGGGTTGCCGCGAAGGTCCAGCTTTGGCTGAGATCCGGATTGGCCGCGGCTTCCACGTAGAAGTCCACCGAGAGTCCGCCACCCAGAAGCTTCAGCGGGACATGCTGGTTGCGCGGAGAGATGGCCTTGATGATGGTGCCGTCCGGGCGCCAGGCGATGCCCTCGCACTGGAATCCGGGTGCGTCGATGCTGAACCCGAGATCGACGACGATCTCCACCGTGGTGCCATCGGCGACTCCCCACCCCTCCGGGACCTCGCCCCGAAGCCGCAGCCACTTGGTGCTCCAGGCCTTGCCCCACGCGGCACCGTGTTCCTGGGGCTCAAAGACCTGGCGGAGTGCTTCCGAGACCGGAACCGGCTCCCCCGGGGCATCCCAGCTGCTCAGTTCAAGAGGCAGCGCACGGCCATAGATGGCGGGAGCTATCCGCTCCCGGACAAAACGTTCGAGCCGCTTCTCAGTGATCCGGCGGTCGTCGTGCAATTGAGGTCCCCTTTGGCGGTGGGCTGGGTTGATTGCTTCCTTACCGTTATGAGCAGCCTAGTAGGCAGGTCACTGTCCGGAGGAACCAGATTCCATTCGATGGATAAAATCTACGTCGTTCCCGAACAATAGCCAAGTGATTGGCGGCTATCCCTGCAGGTCCCTACTCCCCACCGGCTCCCGCCTTCGCAAGCTCAGGCCGGGGCCCTCGCCGGCGTGGGCCCCCCACCGGCTCCCGCCGGAACTCCGACCCGGTCGCTGCCCGCGTAGACGTTCAAGCTGGTCCCCCGGCTGAAGCCCACCAGCGTCAGGCCGGTCTCCTGTGCTAGCTCCACTGCGAGGCTGGAGGGTGCGCTGACGGCGGCCAGGACCGGGATCCCTGCGAGCGCCGCCTTCTGGACCAGCTCGAAGGATGCCCTCCCGGAGACCTGCAGGACGGTGCCGCGCAGGGGCAGCATTCCTTCGCGCAGCGCCCAGCCCACCACTTTGTCCACCGCATTGTGCCTCCCCACGTCTTCCCGCAGGCACAGCAGCTCGGCAGCACCGTCGTCGTGGATCCGGAAGAGTCCGGCGGCGTGTACTCCCCCGGTTTTGTCGAAGACCGCCTGTGCTTCACGGAGACGGTCAGGCAGCGCGGCCAGAACCTCCACCGGGACATTCAGGGGGTCGTCCTCGGGGCTGAAGTGTGAGGATTTACGCACTGCCTCGATGGAGTCAGTGCCGCAGATCCCGCACGAGCTGGAGGTGTAGACGTTGCGCCCGGTCTCCGGCAGGACGACGTCGGGACGCAACTGGGCTTCCACCACGTTGAAGGTCTGAACGCCGTTCTCGTCCTCGCCGGCACAGAAGCGCAGGGAAATGAGCTGGGCCGGGTCCCAAATAACACCCTCGGAGACCAGGAAGCCCGCCACGAGGTCGAAGTCGTCGCCAGGGGTCCGCATGGTCACCGAGAAGGACATGTGCCCCAAACGCACCTCGAGCGGTTCCTCGACGGCCAGGAAGTCCTCGCGGTAGCGGACCGGGTGCTCCAGGGCCTGGGCGGAGCCGTCCAGGACGAATTTGTGCACCTTGCGGCGCTGGGTCACCCGTCCCATCTCAGCTACCCACCTTCCCGGCGGGTTCCGCATGCCCGGCGGCTTCCCCGTGTCTGACGAACCGCACCGTCATGGCCTTGTAGCCGGGGGTATTGGATTCACGGGCAACGAGCTCCCGGTGGACCAGGGCGTTGGCCTCGGGGAAGTACGCGGCGGCGCAACCCTTGGCCGTTGGGTAGGCAACCAGCCGGAACTTGTCCGCCCGGCGCTCCGTTCCGCGGAAAGTGGAGATGACGTCCACCATGTCCCTGTCTTCGAAGCCGAGTTCGCCGAGATCGTCCTCGTGGACCAGTATCACGCGGCGGCCTTCGGAAATGCCCCGGTATCGGTCGTCGAGCCCGTAAAACGTGGTGTTGTACTGGTCATGGCTGCGGACTGTCTGCAGGATCAGGTGGCCGGCAGGGGCTTCGAGGTACTCCAGTGGGCTCACGGTGAATCGTGCCTTGCCGATGTCCGTGGCGAACGTGCGGGTGTCGCGTGGCGGGTTCGGCAGCACGAAGCCGTTCTTGGTCCGCACCCGCGCGTTGAAGTCCTCGAAGCCGGGGATCACCCTGGAGATGTGGTCGCGAATGACGTCGTAGTCTTCGGCCATGGCCCGCCAATCCACGGGGTGGTTGTCCCCGAGGACCGCCTGCGCCATGCGTGCGACGATGACGGGTTCGCTAAGCAAATGCTCCGAAATCGGAGTCAACCGGCCCTGCGTGGAGTGGATGACGGACATGGAGTCTTCAACGGAGAGGATCTGCCGTCCGCCCGGGTGTTTGTCGTCCGTGTCCGTGCGGCCCAGGGTGGGCAGGATCAGGGAGGTCTTGCCGTGTACAACATGGGCGCGGTTGGGCTTGGTGGAGATATGGACCGTCAGCCCGGCTTTCTTGAGCCCTTCCTCCAGGGCGACGGTGTCCGAACCTGCCGCGGCGAAGTTGCCGCCCATGGAAACGAAGACGTCCACCTCGCCCTTCTCCAAGGCGTGCTGGGTTTCCACGGAGTCGTATCCGTGGACCCGCGGTGTGGTGAATCCAAACTCTTTGTCCAAGGCTGCCAGGAAGCCTTCGGACGGTTTCTCCCAGATGCCCATCGTGCGGTCGCCCTGTACGTTGGAGTGGCCGCGCACGGGGCAGGCGCCGGCACCGCGTTTGCCGAAGTTCCCCTGCAAGAGCAGCAGGTTGATGATTTCCCGCAAGGTGTCCACGGAGTGCGGCTGCTGGGTGAGGCCCAGCGCCCAGCAAATGATGGTGCCCTTTGAGGCGGCGAGCATGCCGGCCACCTTGGTGATTTCGATGCGGCTCAGGCCCGTGGCGCGTTCCGTCTCTGCCCAGTCCAGGGTAGCCCGGGCTTCGGCGTAGGCCTCGAAACCGTCGGTCTGCGCCTCGATGAAGGCGCGATCAACCACGGTTCCAGGCTTCCGCTTCTCCTCCTCCAACAGGAGATGGCCCAGCGCTTGGAACAAGGCAAGGTCGCCACCCACCTTGATCTGGAGGAATTCATCGGCGATGTCCGTGCCGCCGCCCACCACGCCGTTGAGCGACTGGGGGTCCTTGAAGTTCAGGAGCCCGGCTTCCGGCAATGGATTGACGGCTACGACCTTGCCGCCGTTGTTCTTGCAATCACGCAGGGCTGAGAGCATGCGCGGATGGTTCGTGCCGGGGTTCTGCCCCACAACGAACACCAACTGAGCTTCATGGATGTCTTCCAGGGAGACAGTGCCCTTGCCGATGCCGATGGTCGGGTTGAGGGCGCTTCCGGAAGACTCGTGGCACATGTTCGAACAATCGGGCAGGTTGTTCGTGCCCAGGCTGCGGGCGAACAGCTGGTACATGAAGGCTGTCTCGTTGGCCGTGCGCCCCGAGGTGTAAAAAACGCAGCGGTCCGGCGTGGTGGCATTCACGTGCTCGCCGATCAGGGCGAAAGCATCCGTCCAGCTGATCGGCGAATAGTGCGTCTCGCCAGGGCGGATGACGACGGGCTCGGCAATGCGGCCTTGGCTGCCGAGCCAGTATTCGGTCTTGTCCCCAAGCTCGGCCAGGGAGTGCCGGGCCCAGAACTCCGCGTCGACCACGCGTGTGGTGCTCTCCTCGGCGATTGCCTTGGCCCCGTTTTCGCAGAACTCGGCGGGACTGCGTTTGCCCGTGATGGACTCCGGCCAGGCGCAGCCGGGACAATCGAAACCGTCCCGCTGGTTGACGCGGAGCATTGACTTGACGGTCCGGCCGACACCCGCTTGGGACCAGCCCCGTTCCAATGCCACGGTGACAGCTTTGACGCCCGCCGCGGAGCGCTTGGGTGGGTGGATCTGGAGGTCATCTTCATTGATGTCCTGCTCGGGAGCATGCCTGTTCATGTCCCCATCATTGCAAGGCCTGACTCTCTAATCCACCCGCGTCCATCCCGCACCTGAAACTCTCAGCCCGTCAGGGCGCTCCAGTCCACCGGACCGGACGAAACCTTCCGTGCTGGCTTGGCAGGAGTCTTCTTGGCCTTGTCCTCCGGTGGCTTCGGCCGGGGAAGCGGCGGCCCCCACGGCAATGGAAAAGCTGGCACTGCCTCTCCAAGTTGTACGCCGTGCGGCGGCACCACCATGATTCCGTCCGCACTGGCGAGGCCGCGCATCATCCCGGGCCCCGCGTGCTGGGCCGGCGACGCCAAGCCGTACACAAACCTGAAGGGAAACAAGCGCGTGCGCCCGGGATCGGCGTCGAGCATTGCACCGCAAGGAACCTCGCCCACCTCGGGCAGTGTTCCGTGACCCAGACCCGCGAGGAGCGGCGCGCCGATCGTGAAGAGGACCATCATGGCCGCGAGCGGATTGCCTGGGAGGCCCAGCACGAAGCGACCGTCCGGCAACTCGGCCAAAACGCCGGGATGTCCCGGACGCATCGCAATTCCATCAATCAGCAAGCGGCCACCCAGCTCCGCAATGGCCCGACGGAAGTGGTCCGTCCCCGAACGGCCGGTACCCCCGGTGGTGATGACGACGTCGGCGGGTGGCGCGTCCGGCGACAGCTCACCTTCCTCAAGGGCCGAGAGCCATTCGTCATAGGAGTCGCCCACCTTGATTTGCTCGCCGCGAATGCCGCCAAGGAGCTCGACGACGGCGCCAAGCTGGGGACCGAAAGTATCCCTCACGCGCCCGGGGGCCGGGACACCCGCGGTCACCACCTCGGCGCCGGTCAGCACCATTTTCACGAGGGGCTTGCCCAGGACGTCCAGTTCATCACGTCCGGCCAGGGCGGCCAGGGCGAGATGGGCCGGGTTCAGGACGACGCCTGATTTGATCAGCAGCTCGCCCGCCGCGGCTTCTTCTCCCGCGTCGCGGATGTGTTGCCCGTTGCGCGGTTCGCCGGGCTTCGCGTTCCCGCCGAGCGCGAGCAGTGGTAAGCCGTCTTCGTCCGTGGTCAGGACCCCGCTCTCCCTCCGCAGAACGGCCTTGGCCCCGGGCGGGATCAGGCCACCCGTGGCGATCGGGCTGGCTTGGTGCGGTGCCAGCCGATGGCCGGGTTCGGCGAGGATCCATGGACCGCTGCCGTTGACTGCCCAGCCATCCATCGCGGAGGACGCGTAGTGCGGCAGGTCCTGCAAGGCGTGGACATCCGAGGCCAGGGTCCTGCCGATGGCGTCCTTCAGGGCAACGGGTGCGGCGGGAATGGGCGTGGCGCTATCGAAGGCAAGTTGCCGCGCCTCGGCCCACAAGTGGTCGGCATGCGGGACATGCCCGGGGGCTTCCGTCATCCGGCGTCGGTTCCGGGGTTCGTATAGTCCTTCGCGAGCGTGCGTGCCAGGCCCAGGGCTGCATCCATCGACGCAGATTGAGTGGCTTGTCCCGAGCCCGAGGCAAGCCCGGCCGCAAAGCCCGCAATGAAGGTTGTCAAAGGAGCCGCCGGCCGGACCACCGAATGGGCTGCAACGCCCGCCAGGGACAGGATCTCGTTGATGTCGATCTCGACGTCGTCCAACTCATACGCTTGCAGCAGGCTCCTGCACCATTCCTCGAGCGTTTCTTCCTGGCTCTTCACGATCCGCCTCCACTGTCCGGTACAGCTGTTGTCACGGCAGGTCGCCGTCCACTCCAAGCGCCGCGGCGTCATCCCAGGTATCCACGTCATCGGTGGACCCTGCGGGGACAGGCACGGCCTGCAGATCAAGCCTAGCAAGCAGGCGGAAAACCGCGGCGTTGACCAGGCCACGTTCTTCTCCGGCAGCTTGCACTTCGCGCTGCAAAGCAGATACGCGGTAGATCCCGAGCAGCGGCTGCTTCCTACCGTCGCCGGATACGGACATGGCCCCGTCCGTGTCCTGGTGGCCTGCAACTTCCCGGAGCAGGACCGGAACCGCGGCGGCGGCCAGGGGCATATCGCAGGCCAGGACGAGAACCCAGGGCGCGTGCTTCGTGGACGGCTCCTCGCCGTCTTGCGTTTCGCCTCCGTGCCCCAGGGCGAGGAGTCCGGCGGCGATCGCGGCTGCGGGTCCGGCGAAGGGCGGCTCCTCCCGCGCGGTCAATGTGCCGTCCGGCAGAGTGCCGGGATCCGGGCCGACGACGACGACGCTTCCCGCACCGCGTGCGGCCGCCACGGCGCGCTCAAGGAGTGTGGCGCCGTCGTATCTCAACTGGGCTTTGGGCACGCCGCCGAGGCGGGAGGACTTGCCACCCGCCAATATCACCGCATCAAAGTCCACCCGCCCAGATTACCCGGGAAGCGGGCTCAATTCCGGTTCAGGCCGCCGACTCGGGCAGGAGGAAGGGATCCCATGCGGGCGCAGGTTTCTCAAGCTCCTTGATTTGCCAGATAGTCCCGGTGGGCGCCGCCGGAGTGAACCTCAGTTTCCAGCCCATCTCGGCTGGGGTGTGGTCACTCTTGGCGTTGTTGCAGCGCAAGCACGCTGCCACCAGGTTTTCCCAGGAATCCGCGCCGCCCCTGGATTTGGGGTGGACGTGGTCAATGGTGTGCGCTGCTTTCCCGCAGTAGGCGCAACGGTGACCGTCACGGCGCAAGACGCCGCGGCGTGTGACCGCCGTGATGGTGTTGTACCTTGGCCGGATGTAGCGATTGAGCAGAATCACGGAAGGACGTCCGAGAATCTCTTGTGGCCCGACGACAGGCTCGTCGCCTTCGGCCACTACGCTCGCTTTTCCGGTGAGCACAAGGACCAGCGCCCGGCGGAAGGTTACTACCGCCAGCGGTTCATATCCAGCATTCAGAACGAGTGTGCGCATGCACGTACCTCTTCACGGCCGCACCCGTCAGGGGCGCGAGGGCCGGCTGCCCTCTGCATGTACGGGCTGTGGATCGACAACCTAAGAGTAAACACCAGAAGGCCAGATCAACGAATCCATGCGGCGGTTCCAGCGCAGTGTCGGTCAAAGTTCATGTGCCGGACACGTAAGCGCACGCTCGTTAAAACAGGACATCCCCACCGGCGGACCAGCGGGGATGTTCCAGTGAAGCTATGTAACCGGGGCTATTTAGCCACCAACGCGGATGAAGACGGGGCCGGAGCCGACATTGACGCTGTAAAGGGCGGTGGTGCCACCGTTCCAGCCGCCGTGGACTGCCATGCCGTTGCCGACGTAAACAGCGATGTGGGCCATGCCCATGCCACCGTTCTGGTAGTAGACCAGGTCTCCCGGCTGCGCTTCAGCAGCGCTGACCGTACGGCCAAGGGAGAGGTAGTCTGCCGGCCAGCCGTGGAAGTTGATGCCAACAGCGGCCAGGGAGTTCGAGGCCAGGGCAGTGCAGTCCTGGGCAACGCCAAGCTGAGCGTAAGCTGCGGCAGCAATCGCTGCGCCCTTGCCGCTGGCAACCTTCGTGGCGGGCGAAACAGCAGCGGTCACAGAAAGCGTCGAGGAGCCGGTAGCGGCACCCGTGGCAGCCTGCGAAGCCGGAGCGGCTTCCTGGGTGGCAACCGGAGCTGCGACAACCGGAGCAGCTTCGGTGGAAACCACCGGGCGTTCGTACTTGATGGCGACGGAGGAGTCGGCCGAAATGCTGGCTTGGGCGATGGACTGGACTTCCAGGGCGGAGGTCGAAGTGGACTCGCGGGGAACGTTGGTTTCTGCAGCGTTGGCTGCGATACCGCTAGTGAGCACCAGACCGGAAGCAGCTGCGATAACGGCTGCCTGACGGCCTACGCCACCGGCGTTGCTGCCGACAGTCTTAGCGATAACGGCAAGCGAGTTGGTCTTGGTGACCGCGGCACGGTGGCGCGCAACAGTAGAGCGTGAAGACACGTTAAGAGGCCTCTCCCTATGCCCGCGAGGTAAGCTGTCGGATTCGGATGGGAGTCATCCGGCCACACTCCTCCCTCTCGGAAGTCGTGCGACTTAACCCCAAGGCCATCGGTGAAGATGACCAAAAGTGGGTCCCCCGCCTCTGCCAGACGATGTTTTGCGAACGGAACCTCGGGCAGTGGCAGAGCTAGGCAATCCACCCGAGTGCATCAACTCTCTAAAAGTTGATGCGAGTTAGACGGTACATGAGTTTTGGCTGAATGTCACATTCAGGTCACGGAGCGTGACAAGCATGCGAGAGACTTCCATCGGATTGGCTACAGCCAGCCCAGGGGGTCAACGACGTCGCCGTTGACCATGACTTCAAAGTGGAGGTGGCAGCCCGTGGAGGCGCCCGTAGTGCCGCTCAATGCGATGACATCGCCTCGGCCAACCGTTTGGCCCACCTGGACGTTGAACGACGACAAATGGTTGTACGTGGTTTCCAGGCCGTTGCCATGGTCCACCACAATGCGGTTTCCGCCGCCATACGGATGCCAGCCGGCGAAGGTGACCTTGCCGGCCGCGGCAGCATGGACCTGGGTGCCGCACTGGGCCACGAAGTCCTGGCCGCGGTGGAACTCCCCCAAACCGCCCGTGATGGGATTCACGCGGTAGCCGAAAGGCGAGGCCGTGGTCAGGGTGTCCAGGGGCGCCCCCAGGGTGCCCTTGGAGGACGAGGTCTTGATGGTGCCGACGGACTGTGCGCTCAAGAGCTGCTTGAGCTTGCTGTCCGGATCCGCAGTGGTTGACACTGCGGCACGGCTGAAGTCGATCGTGGCGCTTGCCGCGGCAGGAATCTCGGGCTGGGTGCCCACAGCCGAGGCGGCCTGGCTTGAATCCGCCGTGGCCGTCATGGCGCCGGTGCCCGGCATAGCGACTGTCAGGATGAGGCCCGTCGTGGCGAGGGCCACTCCGGCCTTCTGTCCCGCTCCGCTCGCGGCGGCGAATTCGGCCATCTGCCGCAAAGGACCCTTGCGGCGGCGAAGTTCGCGATGGGGATCGCGCGGCCGCTCGTGCTCGACGGCGCTTGTGCCCCGCAGCTCAGCAGTAGGACCGGACGCGCGCCTGCGGCCCCTGGTGTTCTGCGTGGTCAAGGTTTTCCTCTCTGGCAAGCCTGCGAAGTTAGCTGTCGGATTCGGGCCAGAGAGATCGTGGACCCGGTCCGCGCGAAGGGCACGAAACGCAAGGTACCCGGAGGGGCCTTGCGTTGTTTGCACTTCCGCTACGGACTTCACCCCAAGGCCGTCTTTCGACAGCCGATGGTGGTTCCTCCGTTTCTGCCAGTGAATGGACTAATCCACCTGATCCGCTGGCAGAACTCGGCTTCGGATCAGGTAACGCTTTGGTATCGGCGCCAGTATTTAACTATAGGGGATTAAGCCCCACGGTAATAATTTCGTTATCTTTGCGGGCGACCCCGCCGGGCCGGCTAGGCGACCGTGACAAACACGTGCGAGGCAACCTCAGGCGGCAGCTCCAGCGCGCCCTCGATATTAGGCACGCGAACGGAGATGTACTCCCCCACGCGCTCCAGGGACACCCTGGCGCCCGGGCGGATTCCGCCCTCGTCCAGCTGGACCAGAAGTTCCGGTTCCACCTGGATCGGTTCAGCCAGCCGGCTGACGGTGACCCGGTTTTCAGGTGAATATTCGTTCATCGCGTCAAGAAGGTTGACCACGCCATCCGTAAAGGCGTGGGACGCGGCTCCACCCAGCGCTTCGAGTCCGGGAATGGGGTTGCCATAGGGCGATTCCGTGGGGTGGTCCAGCAATTCATAGAGCCGTCGTTCCACGCGCTCACTCATGACATGCTCCCAACGGCACGCTTCATCGTGCACGTAGGCCCAGTCCAGTCCAATGACATCTGCCAGGAGCCGTTCGGCGAGCCGGTGCTTGCGCATGACCTCGGTGGCGCGTTTCCGGCCCGTTTCAGTCAGCTCAAGGTGCCGGTCGTTGGACACAATCACCAGGCCGTCGCGCTCCATCCGCCCGATCGTCTGGGAAACGGTGGGGCCGGAGTGCCGCAAGCGCTCGGCGATGCGGGCGCGAAGAGCCACGATGTTCTCTTCTTCAAGCTCCAAAATGGTCCGAAGATACATCTCAGTGGTATCGATCAGATCCGTCATCCAGCTCAGCTCCTCGAGCGCAGTATCTTGCGTATTTTCGCCAGCTCCAAGCTTAGCTTATTTGGAATTACTCCGGATAATTCCGGCGCTTGTCCACCGCCCGGTCCGCCGTCCTCTCCTGAGCCGGCGGAACGATGGGTTTCCACGTGGCGGACTATGACACCTTCGGTTCTGCCCCCGCCTGCGGTGTCAGGCAGAATTGGGGAGTCGAAGGGGCAGCTTGCCACCTGCCACGACCCATCTAGGCCGCTACTTCACCATTGGAGCATCCCGTGAGCGACAACAGCATCACCATCCCCGCCGATTTGCTGCCCAAGGACGGCCGCTTCGGCGCCGGGCCCTCCAAGGTCCGCCCGGAGCAGATCGAGGCCCTCTCCGCCGCCTCGACAACGATCCTCGGCACCTCCCACCGCCAAGCACCCGTCAAGAACCTGGTGGGCTCCGTCCGCGAGGGACTTAGCCAGTTCTTCCGTGCGCCCGAGGGCTACGAGGTGATCCTCGGCGTCGGAGGCTCCACCGCGTTCTGGGACGTCGCCAGCTTCGGCCTGGTCGAGAAGAAGGCCCAGCACCTCTCTTTCGGTGAGTTCGGTTCCAAGTTCGCTTCGGCGACCAACAAGGCACCGTTCCTTGAAGCTTCCTCCATCATCACGTCCGAGCCTGGTACCCGGCCGGTTTCCCAGGCCGAAGCAGGCGTGGACGTATACGCGTGGCCACAGAACGAAACCTCGACGGGTGTCGCCGCTCCGGTCAAGCGGGTTCAAGGCAGCGACGACGGCGCCTTGGTCCTGGTGGATGCGACGTCCGCAGCCGGCGGCCTGGATGTTGATGTTGCCGAAGCCGACGTCTACTACTTCGCCCCGCAAAAGAACTTTGCGTCCGACGGAGGCCTGTGGCTCGGCCTCTTCTCCCCCGCCGCCTTGGAGCGCGCCGCCCGTATCAAGGCAAGCGGCCGCTGGATCCCCGATTTCCTCGACCTGCAGACGGCCATCGACAACTCGAAGCTCAACCAGACCTACAACACGCCGTCCCTGTCCACCTTGGTGACATTGGATGCCCAGGTCCAGTGGCTCAACAAGAACGGTGGCCTGGATTTCGCTTCCGGACGCACCGCGGACTCCGCAAGCCGTATCTACAGCTGGGCAGAGGCTTCCGAGTACGCCACCCCGTTCGTGGCAAAGGCCGAGGACCGCTCCAACGTCATTGCCACGATCGATTTCGATGACTCGATCGACGCCGCGGCCATCGCCAAGGTGCTCCGCGCCAACGGGATCGTGGACACGGAGCCCTACCGCAAGCTGGGCCGCAACCAGCTGCGCATCGCTACCTTCGTTGCCATCGAGCCGGACGACGTCTCCGCATTGCTCGCCAGCATCGACTTCGTGGTGGGCGAACTGAAGAAGTAAGGGCCTGCCGCATTCCCGCGGTCAAGGCTGGTCAGCGTCGTCCGGGTGGGGATCCCGGGCGGCGCTGTCCCTTTTAACGGCGTCCCTATTAGCTGGACCCGCGCTTTGGGACTCAATCCGGAAGAACCGCATCCCGCCGGCGCTGCGGTCGAAGCGGAGCCGCAGCTGGCGCGCGCGGATGATCCACACGATGCCGACGACGGCGGTACTGGCGCCCGCGGCAGCGGCCACTCCCACTGCCCACCGGGGTCCGGCGACGTTGGACACCCAGCCGACGAACGGTGCACCGATGGGCGTTCCACCCATGAAAATGGCCATGTAGAGTGCCATGACCCTGCCGCGCATGACGGGTTCCGTGGTGGACTGCACGTAGCCGTTGGCGCTCGTGATCATGGTCAGGGCAAACAGTCCGCAGGGAATCAATGCCAAGGCGAACATGGTGTAGTTCGGCGCCAGGGCGGCCAGTCCGCTCGCGAGGCCGAACCCGCCCGCCGCCGCGAAGATGAGCCGCATGCGTGGCCTCCCTCGCCGGGCGGAAAGCAATGCTCCTGCGACGGAGCCGATCGCCATGACCGAGTTGAGCAGCCCGAATGCCCCCGCGTCCATGCCGAACTCCGTGCCGACCATGGCCGCGATGAAGAGGACGAAGTTCAGTCCGAACGTGCCCATGATGAAGATCGCGACGAGGACAACCACAATGTCCGGGCGGTTGCGGACGTAGCGAAGCCCTTCACGGATGCGTCCCTTGCCTGCGGCGGCCCGGGGTTGGACGCGCAAGGAGGAAAGCGGAATGGCCCGGATCGCGCCAAGCATCGCGAGGAAGGTCAGGGTATTGATCATGAATACCCAGCCCGGCCCCACGGCCACCGTCAACACGCCGGCCACCGCGGGACCGATCATGCGGGCGACGTTGAAGGATGCGCTGTTCAACGCGACAGCGTTGGAAAGATAGTCGTCCTTGACCAGCTCGGACACGAACGTCTGGCGGACGGGGGCGTCAAGTGCCGAGACGACGCCAAGCAAGAGCGCGAACACGTAGACATGCCACAACTGGGCCGCACCGCTTAGGACCAGGAGTCCCAAGCCCGTGCTCAGGACCGCCATGGCCGATTGCGTCATGACGAGGAGCCTGCGCCGGCTGTAGCGGTCGGCAAGCAGTCCGGCCCACGGCGCCAGGAAAAGCTGTGGACCCAGTTGGAGGGCCAAGGTCACGCCCATCGCACCGGCATCGTGGTTGCTCAGATGGGCGAAGACCAGCCAGTCCTGGGCAGTCCGTTGCATCCACGTGCCGATATTGGAAACGAGCGCACCGATGAACCAAATGCGGTAGTTAAGGACACCGAGCGATTTGAAGGTGGACATCAGTTGCCACCTTCACGAAATTCACTCGCCGGGTCCGCCAAGGGCTAGTCAGCCTCGATGTCGTCGGGGTCGTCGCTCTCTTGTTCGTCACCCGGGGCGGCGACGTCCTCACGGGAAGGGTCGCCGTCGTCGTCCGCGTCAACGGGGACGCCGGCTTCCTCCGCCTCCTCGGCCGCGGTAGCCTCGTCCTCCGGACGGACGCGCTTTGCCCAAGGCACCCATTCAGGAGCGAGGATGGAGTCCTCGGACGGCAGCAAGCCAAGCTCGCTGACGGTGACCACTTTGGAGCGCGAGTTGCGGGTCACGACGGCGTACCACTGCCATCCGCCGTACCCGGCCAGCCGCGATTCGAACAGGTGCGTGACGACGCGTTCGCCTTCCGAGCGCGCGGCAATATGCGGCCCGATTTCTGCCGGCTTGGCAATGGTCTCCACCGCATTGCGGGCGACGTCGACGGCGGCCGCAAGGAAAGCGTCCGGCTTGCCGACGCGCCACACAGGAATGCCGGTGCGGGGTTTCGCCGTTGATGTCATGGCAGGTTTAGGCTTCCAGCTCGTCGGCAACCTTGCGCAGGGCTGCTGCGATGGCTTTGCCCTTGGCGCCTTCAGGGTACTTGCCGGCGGACAACGTGCCGGAGAGGTTGTCCAGTACAGATACGAGATCCTGGACTACCGGAGCGAGCTCGCGGGCGTTCATGCGCTTGGCCTTGGCGATGGAAGGCAACTTGTCCAGGACCCGGAGGCCCAGCGCCTGGGCGCCCCGGCGACCGTCGGCGACGCCGAACTCAACCCGGGTTCCTGCCTTGAGATCCGCTACGCCTTCGGGCAGTGCGGATTTGGGCAGAAACACTTCCTGGCCGTCCTCTGCTGCGAGGAATCCGAAGCCTTTTTCCTTGTCATACCACTTGACCTTGCCGGTGGGCACGTAATCAACCTTCTTCGTTCTTACTTGCGAGACACAGCCGGCACGCCACCGCATCCGCAGGAGACTGCGGGAATAGGGGTGACTGCCTGGACCATGTTGGTCTATTGCTTCAAGGTTATCCTGCCCGGCCACCGATTCGCGCTTTGAGACCCCCGCAGGCAGGTCCCGCCGCCTTTTGCCCGCGGCCAGGCTGCACCCTTGCCTGGAACAGGGGATGCCGCCCGGGACTGTTAGCGTTGCTTCCATGATTCCCCACGACTTCCGCCGCCCGCTCACGATCGTTGCCGCCGTCGTCGCAGTCCTGTCCCTGGCTTCCGTAGCCGCCGTCATGGGGATCGCTTTCGCCAACGGAGTGGCACCGGTGTGGGTCACGTCCACCGCTCTCTACGGGCTGCCGCTCGCCTTTATTTTGATGGCCGCGCTGGTGGTGGACGCTGTGTGGGCGCGGCGTCGGCAATGAGCAGCCGGAAAGCCCGACGGCGGACCCGGCTGGCTGTAACGTTGAATTGATGTCCCTTATTCGCGCGCTCAGCAAGGAACTGGAAGCGCGCAGCGATGATTCGCTGCGGGCCCTGTTTGCCGCGCGGCCGGACCTCATCTCCCCGGTGGTCCCGGACTTCGCTGCGCTCGCGGCGCGGGCAAGCGCCCGCGTCAGCGTGCAGCGCGCCTTGGAACGGCTCAACAAACCGGAGATGCAGGTACTGGAGACACTCCACCTATGCACCAACACGGACACGGGCCACAGCGTGTCGGCGGCGGGACTCAAGAAGTGCATCAATGGCGCCACCCTTGCCGCGCTCGAGCCGATCCTGAACAAGCTCCAGGAACTCGCCCTCATCCACCGGGCCGATCCGCCGGCCACGGTCCACAATCCGGGGCGGCAGCGGTTCTACTTGCCGGTGGGCAGCCTCAAGGACGTCATCGGCATCTATCCGGCCGGTTTGGGCCGCAGCTACACCGAGTTGGTTCGGCTGCAACCGGCCTTCGCCCAGCGCGTGGTGCATCTCGTTGCCGAACTCCACCAGAGCGGCGCCGATATCCTGGCCGCCACGACGCCCATGGATGCTGCGTTGGCGCTGCAACGCTGGACCTCGACGCCGGAGAACCTTCAGCACATCCTGTCCGAGGCACCCGTACGGACGCGTCCCCTTTTGAACAAGTTCGGCAGTTGGGCCATGGGGGCCGTTCCCCAGGCCCAGCGCAAGGCTTCCGTGCTCCATGAAGGCCGCGACGTCGGTCCCGTGGACTGGCTCCTGGCCCGCGGTCTGCTTGTCCCCTTGGACGCCGGCCACGTTGAGCTCCCGCACAGCGTGGGCCTGTCCCTGCGCGGCGGCGCAATCGTGGACCACTTCACCTTGAAGCCTCCCGTTCCTGAACTGGGCCAGACGAGTGCCGCGTTGCGCCGGAACGCCGCCATGGGTGCCATCGCAGAAGCGCTCCGGTTGGTGGGTGAACTCCTCTACGCGGTCCGCGAGCAGCCCGTGGTCACCCTGCGCAGCGGAGGGGTGGGCGTGCGCGAGCTCAAACGCCTTGCCGACAGCCTCCGCCTGGGCTTGTCCGAGACCGCCCTGATCCTCGAGCTCAGTGCCTTGTCAGGATTGCTGCGGCTCGATGTGGACAGTTCCACCTGGGTGCAGCCGCCATCGCTGGAATGGCTCACGCTCCCCCGCCAGGAACAGTGGCTCTGGCTGGTCAACGCCTGGCTCGCGAGCGAGCGCGCACCCTCCCTTGTGGGCCAAACCCTTCCCGGGCCCGCCACCACGGCACCGCGATCCGGCTCTCCGGCAACCCCCATCAATGCCCTGTCCGCAGAGGCCCAACGCCCTGACGCTCCGCTGGTCCGCAAACGGATCCTGGAGATCCTCGAAGAGCTCACCCTCGAGGTGGAAGCACCGGACGGCAAAGCTCCAGTGCTGAACGCCGAGGCCGTCATGGAACGCGCGGAATGGTCCCAGCCCCGGATGTCGCGGCGGTTCAGCTCCCTTGTCCGCGGGATCCTGCACGAAGCCGAACTCCTAGGGCTCATGGGCTCCGGCGCCCTGACCCAGCTTGGTTCGGCGATCGCCACCGAACAGCCCGAGTTGGCCCTCAGCATCCTCGGCGAACATCTGCCCGCCGCCGTCAACCACGTCCTGCTCCAAGCGGACCTGACCGCCGTCGCGCCGGGGTACCTGGCACCTGAACTGAGCGAAAAACTGCTCTTGATCGCCGACGCCGAAGGCCAGGGCCCGGCCACGATCTTCCGCTTCTCCGGAGATTCGATCCGGCGCGCGCTGGACGCCGGCCAGGACGCCGAAACCATCCTCGCGTTCCTGCGCACCCACTCTGCCACTGACGTTCCGCAGCCGCTCCGCTACTTGATCAAGGACATTGCCTCGAGGCACGGCCGGCTGCGGGTCGCGAGCAGCCCCAGTTTCATCCAAAGTGACGACGAGGCCGCCATCGCCGAGCTCGTCCGCGAGCCCGGGGCCGCAAGCCTGGGGCTTGTCCGGATCGCCCCCACGGTACTGACCTCCAGCGCGAGCCCCCGGGAGACCGTGAGGGTGCTGCGCGAGCTGGGACTCTCGCCTGCCGTGCAGGAGGCGGAGACCGCCGTCGTGCGCTATAAGAGGACGGCGTCGGTGGCCGCTGGCGCCCGTCCCGTGTATACGGCGCCCCGCACCGCACCACCGGACGACGACGTCGACGCCCAGCTCGCGGTGTTGAGGCACCATCGGGCGGTCCACGGCGAGGTGACCGGCGAGGCGGCAACGCAACTGGGCCTCGAAACCCTGCAGAGGGCCATCCGGCTGAAGCAAGCGGTCACCATGAACGTGGTTGACGGCTTGGGGAATTCCAACACCGAAACCGTTGTTCCGGTATCGGTGTCCGGAGGGCGCGTCCGGGTGTTCGACGCCGCCAGGGACACCGAAAGGGTCTTGTCCATCCATCGCATCATCGATGTGGAACCTGCGGGCGAGCCGCACAAGTGAGGAAGCAATAGTGAGCGACGGTCCGCTGATCGTACAGAGCGACAAAACCATCCTGCTGGAAGTCGACCACGAGCTCGCCACCGAGGCACGGCATGCGATCGCGGCGTTCGCCGAGCTTGAGCGCGCCCCCGAACACGTCCACAGCTACCGGCTCACCCCTTTGGGCCTGTGGAATGCGCGCGCGGCGGGACTGGACGCCGAAAAAGTCCTCGACACTCTCCTGCGCTATTCCCGTTTCCCGGTGCCGCACTCTTTGCTGATCGACATCGAAGAGACCATGTCCCGCTACGGCCGCTTGCGCCTGGAAAAGGACCCGCAACACGGATTGGTCATGCGGACCACCGACTACCCCGTACTCGAGGAAGTCAGCCGGGCCAAGAAAATCGCGCCGTTGCTGGGGCCCAGGATCGACGGCGAAACCGTCGTGGTGCATTCCTCCCAGCGGGGACAGCTCAAGCAATTGCTGCTCAAGCTCGGATGGCCGGCCGAGGACCTCGCCGGCTACGTGGACGGCACGCCGCATCTGATCGCCTTGAACGAGGACGGTTGGCACCTGCGGCCGTACCAGAAGCTTGCCACGGAGAACTTCTGGGCGGGCGGCAGCGGCGTCGTCGTGCTGCCCTGTGGCGCGGGCAAGACCTTGGTGGGGGCCGCAGCCATGGCTACGAGCTCCACCACCACGCTGATCCTGGTGACCAACACGGTCGCGGCCCGGCAATGGAAGGACGAACTCCTCAAGCGGACGTCGCTGACGGAGGAGGAGATCGGCGAGTATTCGGGCGCGGTCAAGGAAGTCCGGCCCGTCACGATCGCGACCTACCAGGTCCTGACCACCAAGCGCGGAGGCCTTTACCCGCACCTGGAACTCGTGGACGGGCACGATTGGGGACTCATCATCTACGACGAGGTCCATCTCCTCCCGGCTCCGATCTTCCGGATGACCGCGGACCTGCAGGCCCGGCGGCGCCTGGGACTCACGGCGACGCTTGTGCGTGAGGATGGCCGCGAGGGCGAGGTCTTCAGCTTGATCGGTCCCAAACGCTACGACGCACCGTGGAAGGACATCGAAGCCCAGGGCTACATTGCGCCGGCGGACTGCGTGGAGGTCCGGGTAGACCTGCCTAGGGACGAGCGCGTGGCCTACGCGATGGCTGAGGATGCGGACAAGTACCGGCTCTGCGCGACGTCCGAGACCAAGACCCACTTGGTGGAGCAGCTCGTTGCCCTGCACCAAGGCGAGCCGCTGCTGGTGATCGGCCAGTACATCGACCAGTTGGATGAGATCGGCGAGCGTTTGGATGCTCCCGTGATCAAGGGCGATACGACAGTCAAGGTGCGGCAGAAGCTCTTCGACGCCTTCCGGGCCGGTGACATCAAGACCCTCGTGGTATCCAAGGTGGCCAACTTCTCGATCGACCTACCCGAGGCATCCGTGGCGATCCAGGTGTCGGGGTCTTTCGGTTCCCGCCAGGAGGAAGCTCAACGCTTGGGGCGCCTGCTTCGGCCCAAGCAGGACGGCCGCGCGGCACGCTTCTACTCCTTGGTGGCCCGGGACACCCTCGACCAGGATTTTGCGGCCAAACGGCAGCGCTTCCTCGCCGAACAGGGCTACGCCTACCGGATCATGGACGCCAAGGACGTACCCGCCGGGTAAGGCGCGTCATTTTTTCTGGCTAGGCAACCAGCTGTTGTGCGTGTTCCTGGGGCTGCGCTCCTTGCCGCACGACGACGTCGACCACAGCCCAGGACTCCTCGTCCTTGAGCTGCGCATCCGCGAAGCGTTCGGCGGCGCGGCGGTCGCTGAAGTCCTCGTGCTCGATGCGTCCGGAGAGCGTGTCCAGGTAGCTGACATGGAATTCGACGTCTTGAATTTCAACGCGTGATTCTTGTTTGTTTTCCATGGCTCAAGTGTGAATCCGGGGTCCGACAATTTAGGACTGTGCCCGCGGCGTGTTGGCTTTTGGCCGGATTGCCGAGGCCTGCGCAGCACCATTCAGGCCCTGCGCAGCACTTCCGCGGCGGTGCTCCGGACCGCCTCGGTCACAGCGTCCAATATGCGCGACGGTGTCCGCCACCTTTGCCAGTACAGAGGCACGTCCAATGGCCGCTCAGGCGCGAGTTCCGCCAGGGATCCATCGGCTATGTCCCGGCCGCATTGCGGTTCAGGCAGCAATCCCCACCCGAGCCCCAAACGAATGGCCTCGGCAAACTCCTGGCTGGACGGAACAAAGTGGCGCGGGCCTGCAGGCTCCATCCCACGAGCCGCACCGCCCAGGAGTTCCAGGAAGCGGTGCTGGTACTCGTCCTTGCGGTCGAAGTCGACGGCGGGAGCAGCGCAGAGCGAGGCGACATCGACGCCGTCGGGAAGCCACCGTGCCCTGAAGCCCGGAGTGGTGACGGCACGGTATCGCATGCTCCCGAGCGGCTCCACCCGGCATCCCTGCACCGGCTCAGGAGTCGCGGTCACTGCGGCCATGACAGTTCCGGCGCGCAGCATGGACGTGGAATACTGCTCGTCGTCGCGGTGAAGATCGAAGACAGCGTTCAGCTCCGCGGGAACCCTTGTCAGGGCCTTGAGGAACCAGACGGACAAGGAATCCGCGTTGACCACGATCGGAACCGAGACCATCGGGGATTCGCCGGGCAGGCCCAGCTCAAGTTCGGCGTCGGCCTCCAATTGGGCGAGCTGCCGCGCCAATCTGAGCACCACATGTCCCGACTCCGTGGCCTGGACCGGATTGCTGCGCTGCAGCAATACCCTTCCGGACGCTTGTTCAAGCGCCTTGAGACGCTGGGAGACCGCCGACGGCGTGATGTTCAGTGA
The DNA here is from genome assembly GCF_056398685.1 of Arthrobacter sp. 01T428. Lineage (NCBI taxonomy): Bacteria > Bacillati > Actinomycetota > Actinomycetes > Micrococcales > Micrococcaceae > Arthrobacter > Arthrobacter sp. 01T428. The sequence goes on from NZ_JBFTPW010000003.1 coordinate 65,998, forward strand.
CCGGGCGGCGGCGTCGAGCGTGCCTTCCGTGAGCACGGCGGCGAAGGTGTGCAACTGTTCGGAGGAGAATCTGGCCATAAGATGATCTTACGATGCCTAAGAATAATTAGCTGGACTAATGACGAAGGTGGAACTTAGCCTCGAAGAATGAACTCCCCCGACGTCTTCCACGCCGCCGGCTTGGGCCTCGGCACAGGCCTGGCCCTCATTGTCGCGATTGGCGCCCAAAATGCCTTCGTCCTCCGGCAGGGCATCCGCGGCGAGCATATCGGTGCGGTCGTTGCCGTGTGCGCCATCTCGGACGCCGTGCTCATCGCGGCCGGGGTACTCGGCACAGGCGCCCTGCTCGCCGCGGCGCCTGCCGCCGTCGTCGTTCTYCGCTATGTCGGTGCGGCATTCCTGGTGACATACGGCGTGATGGCGGCACGGCGCATCCTAAGGCCGCAAGCGCTCGTCTCCGCGGAGCCTGGACCGTCGGGGGCCGGCCGAAGCGGACTGGCGTCAGCACTGGCGACTGTCATGGCGCTGACATGGCTCAACCCCCACGTCTACCTGGACACCGTATTGCTCCTGGGATCCGTGGCGAACGCGCAAGGACCCGGGCTGCAGTGGTGGTTCGGCGCCGGAGCCATGCTGGGCAGTATCCTATGGTTCTGTTCCCTCGGCTTCGGCGCGAAACTGCTGCGCGGATTCTTTGCGCGACCGGCGTCCTGGCGAATCCTTGACGGCGGAATTGCTGTCACCATGGTGGGACTCGGCGTCGGGCTGGCTCTCGGCAGTTAGCCCGGGCCCACAACCACGACACCCCGATAATTCTCACAACAAGCGTCCAGTCAACTCCCAGAAACTGGGAGCATCATGAATGGTATGAAAAAGAACGGCCCCGAAGCCAAGCTCCTCGTCGTCGACGACGAACCCAACATCCGTGAGCTGCTCTCCACCTCGCTGCGCTTTGCTGGCTTTGAGGTCGTTGCGGCGTCGAACGGCCGCGAAGCGCTCGCTGCCGCCGATCTTCACGCCCCGGACCTCGCGGTCCTGGATGTCATGCTCCCCGACATGGACGGGTTCACTGTCACCCGCCGCCTTCGCGCCGCCGGTAAGCACTTCCCTGTCCTGTTCCTGACTGCCAAGGACGACACGGAGGACAAGGTCACGGGCCTGACCGTGGGCGGCGACGACTACGTCACCAAGCCTTTCAGCCTGGATGAAGTGGTGGCGCGGATCCGCGCCGTGCTTCGCCGCACGCAGCCGATGGAAGACGACGACGCCGTCATCCGCGTGGATGACCTGGAGCTCGACGACGACGCGCACGAGGTCCGCCGCGGCGGCACCATCATCGAGCTGTCGCCCACCGAGTTCAAGCTGCTCCGCTATCTCATGCTGAACCCCAACCGGGTGCTTTCCAAGGCGCAGATCCTGGACCACGTCTGGGAATACGACTTCAATGGCGACGCCTCGATTGTTGAGTCCTACATTTCCTACCTCCGGCGCAAGGTGGACATTGATCCGGATGCCACTGCCTTGATCCAGACCAAGCGCGGCGTCGGTTACGTATTGCGGACGGCCGAGAAGCGCTGACTTTGTTCAACCGTTGGAAGTCGGCCTCCCTCAGGTCGCAGCTGGTCGCCATCATCATGGGGCTGCTGCTCCTTGCCTTGGCCGCCACTGGCGCCGGGACGCTGACGCTCGTCAAGAGCTACCTCCAAGGGCAAGTGGATGACAAACTCAGGGCTGCCGTCCAGATCGCCCAGCAGCAGCAGTCCTTTGCCAACCTGTCTGAGGCGAGCCCCGCCGTGCCCACGGACTATTCCCTGACGCTCTACGTCCAGGGCCAGCCGCCCTATCCGTTCGGCGGAAGCAAGACGGATCGGCCGAGCATCGCCAACATCACCCCGGGTGAGGCCAAGAACCGCAATTACGCACCCTTCCAGGTGAACGGCACCGCTGGCGGCGATTGGCGTGTGGTGGCGGTCAACGTAGTGGACAACCGGACCGGGCAGAACGCGGTGGTGATCGTAGGCCTGCCGCTGTCCCCCGTGGACCGAGTCATGGAACACGCCACGCTCGTGGTGGTCGGCGTCGGACTCTTGACCCTGGTGCTCGCGTTCTTCATCGCGACATGGACCGTTGCACGTTCCTTCCGCCCCCTCGCCCGCGTTGAGAAGACGGCGGCCGCAATCGCTGCCGGTGATCTCTCGCGTCGCGTGGATATCGAGAATCCGGTCACCGAGGTCGGCCGCCTGGGCGCCTCCCTCAACGCCATGCTCGCGCACATTGAATCGTCCTTTGCGGCGCGTGCCGCCTCCGAGGCAAGGATGCGGCGATTCGCCGCCGACGCCTCCCACGAGCTGCGCACGCCTTTGGTCACCATCCGCGGCTTCTCCGAGCTTTACCGCCACGGCGCCCTTGCCACGCCGGAAGACGTGGGTACCGCCATGGGCAGGATCGAGAGCGAAGCCAAGCGCATGGGATCCATGGTGGAAGACCTGCTGCTGCTGGCCCGCCTGGACGAACAACGGCCTTTGCAGCTCAAGCCGGTGGATCTGCACCTACTGGCGAATGACGCCGTCGTAGACTCACTCGCAACGTCGGGCGAGCGGAAGATTTCGCTCACAGGGCTCGACGGCGGAGCGGCAGCGCCCGCCCCGGTCCAGGGTGACGAGGCCAAGCTTCGTCAGGTCCTGGGGAACCTGGTGGGTAACGCCTTGCGCTACACCCCCGAAGGAACGCCGATTGAGCTCGCCGTCGGGGTCCGGAACACGCCCGCCGGCCCGTTGTCCGTTCTCGAGGTGCGGGACCACGGCAGCGGCATTCCGGCCGAGGAACTGCCCCGGATTTTCGAGCGCTTTTACAGGGCGGACACTTCGCGCACGCGGGAAACGGGCGGCAGCGGGCTCGGTCTCGCGATTGTGGCTGCAATTGTCGGATCCCACCGCGGTACCGTCCGGGTCGAAGAGACCGACGGCGGCGGAGCCACCCTGGTTGTCAGCCTCCCCTTCCAGGACGAGCTGTCCGAGATGCCCGAAGATGCGGGCATCGCCGAGGCGGAGATCTCCGACTAGCAGTTTTCTATGCCTGGCGGCTTGATTGAGCGAGTTGTCCACATAGGGAGATTCGGCACTGTCCGGGCCATGTGACGGCTTCTAGGCTCGTGGTGTGGACCACAAGCCAGCCGCACCTGCGGATCTCTTTGATTGAAAGGCAACGCCCCATGAGCGTCATCTCCGTCGATACCGAACTGCTCCAGCTCAAGTCCGCCAACGTCAAGGCCACCGTGGATCGGATCAGCGCCGACGTCCAAGCGATGAAACGGGGCCTGGACGAGCTCCAAGCTACGTGGAAGGGATCAGCGGCCAACAACTTCCAGGCCCTCGTCTCGGAGTGGACGCTGACCCAGAACAAGGTGGAGGCTTCGCTGGCATCCATCAACCTCGCGCTGTCCTCCGCGGCGGCAAGCTACCTCCAAACCGAGCAGGGCAACACCCAGCGGTTCAGTTACTGACAGCTGGGCCCGGGTTCCCGGCGGTGCAGCCAATCCGCCGTCCCGCCGGGGTCCAGCCGCTTTCCAGGGTCTGGTTGCTTCTGAGCCGCTACTTCTCCGGCGTCGACTGGTGGAAGCGCAACCGCCATCGGCCGTCGTCGAGCAACCAGATCGAGCTCCGCAATGCGGAGCCTGTGCGCCCATAACTTCTATAACTGAGCAGCATGGTGTTACTGGAGAGGCGTTCAGCGGAAATTACTTCTACTTCCGCGCTTTCCCCGGGATCGCCCTCCAACGCCATCATGAGTTCGTCCCGGGACCAGACGCGTCCGGAGCTGCCAATCTCGGTAAAGTCCGGGTGCAGCAGGATCCCTGTGCGCCCGAGGTCTCCCCTCACGTCGGGCCTCAGGAGCTCCCTCTCAAGGAGAATGACCGTTTCCTCGTCCGAGCGTCCGCCGGCCTGGCCAAGGACCCCTTCGTCGTCGCCGGCGAACAAAGTGGGCTCGATGAACGTCTCCTGCTCCGTGAACGCCCCCGCCGCGTTCGGCAAGGACGACCCGGTTGGGAGGTCCTGACCGCCGAACAACGTGAGGTCTTCATCCTCGGCATCCGCGTCGTCGTGGTCGTCGTCGAAAAGCGAGGGCGCCTCCATAGGCGCTGTACGGGCTGACGGCGTGCCGACTGATGGTGTGCCGACTGATGGTGTGCCGACTGACAGCGTGCGGGACAAGGACCGTGCGGCTTCAGCTCCCGGATAGCCCGGCCCGGCAGGCGCGGCTATTCCCTGCTGGAACGCTGTGGCGACCGCACGCGCGCGATCGTCGGCCGCCTCGTTGAGGTCGTGGCCGGCATGGCCTTTGACCCACTCGAACGAGTACTTGCGGCCGACAATAGCCTGGTCGATGTCCTTGAGGAGATCGACGTTCAAGACGGGCTTCCCGTCCGCTTTGCGCCAGCCCTTGCGCTTCCATCCCGGCATCCACTTGGTGATGCAATTGATGACGTACTGGCTGTCGCAGAGAATCTTCAGCTCTTCATCGGGAACATGTGCCGTGGACCGGAAGAGGTCCAGCACCGCCATGAGCTCGCCCTGGTTGTTGGTTCCGTGCGGCCACCCCCCGGCCCTCCAGCAAGAGTCGTTCACGTACCAGGCCCAACCGGCAGGCCCGGGATTGCCGAGGGCAGAACCATCGGCGGCAGCAATAATCGTCATGGTTTCCATCCTGCCAGACCACCCCGACACTCCTTGACCCCAGAACTGAGCGAGCGTCCGCCCAAAACCCGACATACGTGAGCGGGCGTCCGCCCAAAACCCGACATACGTGAGCGAGCGTCCGCCCAAAACCCGACATACGTGAGCGAGCGTCGTTAAACGGCGACGACGGCCCCCACCTGAAGTGGGGACCGCCGTCGTGCGTGTGGCTGGTGGGCTACAGCGGGGGCTAGAAGCCGCCCATGCCGCCCATGTCGTCGCCGCCACCCATAGACGGAGCGTTCTTCTCCGGCTTGTCGGCAACAACGGCCTCGGTGGTCAGGAACAGACCAGCGATGGAGGCAGCGTTCTGGAGAGCCGAGCGGGTGACCTTTACGGGGTCGTTGACGCCGGCAGCCAGCAGGTCCTCGTAAACGCCGGTTGCAGCGTTCAGGCCGTGACCCGACGGCAGGCCGCGGACCTTGTCGATAACAACGCCCGGCTCGAGGCCAGCGTTGTAAGCGATCTGCTTGAGCGGAGCGTCGATGGCAACGCGGACGATGTTGGCGCCCGTTGCTTCGTCGCCTTCGAGCTGCAGGTTGGCGAATGCCTTGGCACCGGCCTGGATGAGAGCAACGCCACCACCGGCGACGATGCCTTCTTCAACGGCAGCCTTCGCGTTGCGGACTGCGTCCTCAATGCGGTGCTTGCGCTCCTTGAGCTCTACCTCGGTTGCGGCACCGGCCTTGATGACTGCAACGCCACCGGCCAGCTTGGCCAGGCGCTCCTGCAGCTTCTCGCGGTCGTAGTCGGAATCGGAGTTCTCGATCTCGGCACGGATCTGCGCCACGCGGCCGGCGATGGCGTCGGCGTCGCCGGCACCTTCGACGATGGTGGTCTCGTCCTTGGTGACAACAACCTTGCGGGCGTTGCCGAGCAGTTCGAGGGTTGCGTTCTCGAGGCTGAGGCCGACCTCCGAGGAGATGACCTGGCCACCGGTGAGGATGGCGATGTCGGCGAGCTGTGCCTTGCGGCGGTCACCGAAGCCCGGAGCCTTGACGGCAACGGACTTGAAGGTGCCACGGATCTTGTTGACGATCAGGGTGGCCAGGGCCTCACCCTCGATGTCTTCGGCGATGATCAGCAGCGGCTTGTTGGACTGCATGACCTTCTCCAGGACCGCAACGAGTTCCTTCACGTTGGAGATCTTGGAGTTGACGATCAGGATATACGGGTCTTCAAGGACCGTTTCCTGGCGCTCTGCGTCGGTGACGAAGTAAGCGGAGATGTAACCCTTGTCGAAGCGCATGCCTTCGGTGAGCTCAAGCTCCAGGCCGAAGGTGTTGGACTCCTCGACCGTGATGACGCCTTCCTTGCCGACCTTGTCCAGGGCTTCAGCAATGAGGTTACCGATTTCGGTGTCGCCGGCAGAGATGGAAGCCGTGGCTGCGATCTCTTCCTTGGTCTCGATCTCCTTGGCGGAGGCGAGCAGCTCGCGGATGACGGCGTCAACAGCCTTCTCGATGCCGCGCTTGAGGGACAGCGGGTCGGCGCCGGCAGCTACGTTGCGCAGGCCTTCCTTGACGAGGGCCTGGGCCAGGACGGTGGCGGTGGTGGTGCCGTCGCCAGCGACGTCGTCCGTCTTCTTGGCAACTTCCTTGACCAGCTCGGCGCCGATCTTCTCGTAAGGATCGTCCAGCTCGATCTCCTTGGCGATGGAAACACCATCGTTGGTGATCGTGGGGGCGCCCCACTTCTTTTCGAGGACGACGTTGCGTCCACGCGGGCCGAGGGTGACCTTGACGGCGTCGGCGAGGATGTTCAGACCCCGCTCGAGACCGCGGCGTGCCTCTTCATCAAATGCAATGATCTTGGCCATAACGGCGGTAGTCCTTTCGGGACAGTCGTTAAGAAGGTGCCTTCACTGCGGTGCCCGCGACGGACGATCCTTCACATTCGGCCTCTGTACGCCGCGTGCTCCGGATCTCACCCCAGCAAGGTTTTCTTTGTTCCCCCAGGCACCGCCACCATTCCACACGGCCGAAGCCGTGAAGGATTAGCAGTCAATGCCTGAGAGTGCTAATCAATAATTAGCACTCACCCGAGGAGAGTGCAAGCAGGAAGAGCCGGAAACTACTCGCCACGCCCAGGGAATTCGCTACGGGCACAAGCCGTCACGGAGTCCGGGAGGCCGTCTCTTTGCCACTCACCCGCGCAGTGTTGTCAGCCCCGTAGGTGAAGACCATGTAATTGGACGAGGTAACGTCCCCGTTGGCGTCGAACCCGATGGTGCCGGACTCGCCGTCGTAATCCGGGAGCTTGGCCCCCTTCAGCACCTCGACGCAGTCCTTGTATGAGGCACAAGACGTACGTTCTTTCGTTGCCGCATCGCCCGACGCCGGACGCACTCCGCCGGACACAGTGGTGAGCCAGGCCGCGATCGAGCCTCCCGCATCGTCGCCCGCCGTTGAGGCGGCAAGCGCCGCGAGGGTGACGGCGTCGTACGTCTCGGCAGCGTACGTCGTGTCCTTGAGCTTGGGGTCGATGCCCGTCAGCTCGGCTTGGAACTCCGCATTCGGGAAGACGCCCGGAAGAATTCCCCGCGCGCCGTCGAGGCCACCTGCACCGAGCGCGGTTCCGTATTGGCGGATCGCGCCGTCGCTCAAGATCAGGCTCTTGCCGCTCAGCCCCGCATTCAGGAGCTCAGCCAGGGCGCCTTGGGCGCCATCACGGGCAACCACGACGACGGCGTCCGGCGTACCGGACTTGATGCCCGCCGCGGCGGGAGCTGCTTTGCCTGCCGCGAATTCCTCGTTGGACACGGCGTCCATTCCGAGGCCGCGGGCAGCGTCCAGGACCGCTCCCGAGACGCGCGTACCGTAATCCCCGGCTTCGTGGAGGACCGAAATGCGCTTGGCGCCGGCGTCGCGGGCAAGCTTCGCCAGGACGCTGCCCTGTGCGGCATCAGCGGCAGACGTGCGGAAGTAGAAGCCGCCATTCTTGTAGCTGCTCAGCCCCGACGCCGTGTTCGCCGGCGAGATGAGCGGAATCCGGGCGGGAGAGAGCACATCGATCGCGGCGGGCGCATGGCTCGAATCGCTCGGCCCCACGACGACGTCTGCGTGGGCGGACATCAACGCCTTGGCTTGTGCAGCCGTGTCGGCGGTGAAGGCCGCCGCGCCGGCCCCTTGGCTAGCGCCACTGCCTTCACCGGCCGCCGTCGCCGGAAGCAACTCGACGGGACGGCCCTTGTATCCGCCGGCGTCGTTGATTTGTTTGACAGCCAACTTGGCGGCAGCCAGCTCGGACTCGTTGAGGAATGCGGAACCACCGGTATTGTCCAGGATCACGCCGATGCGCAGGACGCCGTCACCGCTCGGCGTAACCGAGGCAAGCCTGGCGTTGCCGACGGGGGCGGAACATCCGGCCACTCCAAGGGCCAAGGCTGCCGAAGCTGCAAGAAGAGAAACTACCCGGGACCGGCGCGCTCCGAGGGGCCAGGACAGCTCTGTTGCCGCAACACCCACTAGATAAGCCGCACGCTTTCTGCCTGCGGGCCCTTCTGGCCCTCGCCCAGTTCGAAGTCGACGCGTTGTCCTTCTTCGAGCGCACGGAAGCCATCCATCTGGATGGCGGACCAATGCACAAAGATGTCGTCACCGGACTCATCCACGGTGATGAATCCGTAGCCCTTTTCGGCATTGAACCATTTGACGGTTCCCAAAGCCATGATCCCCACACTTTCAACTAGCAGTGGCCGGCTTCCGGGATCTCCGGGCCAGCTCACAACTACTGTAACCACAGTCACGTTGCCGTAGCGCAACCTTGGGTGCGGGTGGCCGCAATGTTATTGAGGCGTAACCGAGTTGCTATTTGTAACCGGGGCCCAGAACCACAACCACGGGCTGCTGGAACTCCGCGCTGTCCACGAGGTTGGAAATGCCCAGCAATTTGCCGAGGGCTTCGGCATTGCCCTTCTGCGCCGCGCCTTTGTAGAAGACCGACGACGTCTGCTGGGGCATGCCGCCCCAATTTGCGACAGTGGACAACGGCCATCCTCCGCCTTGCACCATGCCGGCCACACGCGCAGCCAGGCCACCGGTGGTGGTGCCGTTGTAGACCGCTACTGCCGCCGTCTTGTCCAATGGCGCCGTGGTCGGCGTCGGCGTCGGCGTGCTGGACGGAGTGTCGCCCGGGCTCGGCTGGGTGGACGGCTGGCTGGATGCCTGCGCAGAGCTGTTCGCCGAAGGTGGCGCCGCGGCGCTTTGCTTGGAAGTGTCAGCGGTGACGACGGCTTGCGGCGTCGTCGACGAGGTGAAGCCAAGCTTCGGAAGGATCAGGAAGGCAACGAGTCCTACGGCAAGTGCGATGCCGCCCAGCAGCAGCACCGGCCACAGGGCCGGCCGGGAAGCAGACGCGACGAGCCTGTGGACACCTTGCCGCGATGAGCTCTGCGGGACACGGTCGAATTCATCCCGGGCAAATTTGGTCATGGTGAAGCCTTGTCCTTGCTGCTTGCTGGCTGGGGGATCAGCGGGTGCTCTATGCGTCGGAACCGAGACGGCGCGCTGTGCGGGCCCTCTGACGTGACATACGTAGTCTACGCAATCTCTTGACCAGCATAGGATCGTGCGCCAATGCTTCCTCGGTGTCTATGAGGGCATTGAGCAGCTGATAGTAGTGGGTCGCGGAGAGATCGAAGAGTTCCCGGACGGCCTGTTCCTTGGCCCCGGCGTACTTCCACCATTGCCTCTCCAGGGCGAGCATCTGCTGTTCACGCTCGCCGAGCGGCGAATCACTGCGGAGTCCGGCGGACAGGTCTTCGAGCACCAATCCAGTTGCTTCGGACGCCATGGGTTCCCGTGCGGGTGCTGCCACGACACACTCCTTCGACGCATTGACTGAAAAATGTCCCCCGCCCATGGTAACGGGCGAATAACACCGATGTCATTTGCCCCGCCGCCTTGAGGGCCGGCGCTTTCCCCCGGACCGCGAGGACAGGGACAATGGCTGGGTGGCAGGCGAAGAAGCGTTATTTGAGCTTGAATCCGAAGATCACTCCGCCGGGTTCGAGGCACTACCCGGAATGGCCTTGGAGGATCTCATGGCGCCGGACTGGGCGGGCGCGCTCTCCGGCATCGAGGACGAGTTGCGCTCGGTGCTCGCCTTCGTGGCGGCCGAGGCCGGCCGCGGAGCGCACGTGCTGCCTGCGGCGTCCAACATACTTCGTGCCTTCCGGCAGCCGCTGGCCGACGTGAAGGTGCTGATCCTGGGCCAGGACCCCTACCCGACGCCGGGACACGCCGTCGGGCTCTCTTTCGCGGTTTCCGGACAAACACGGCCCATCCCCCGCAGCCTCTCGAACATCTACCGGGAGATGGAAACCGATCTCGGGCTCCCGCCGCGGGTCCACGGCGATCTTTCGGCCTGGACGGGCCAAGGAGTACTCCTCCTGAACAGGGTGCTCAGCGTCGCGGCCGGTGCTGCCGGCTCGCACCGGGGCAAAGGCTGGGAGGCCATCACGACGGCGGCGGTCACCGCCGTCGCCCGCCGACGAAATGCTGCCGGGCAGCAGAGTCCGCTCGTCGCGATCCTGTGGGGCAAGGACGCTGAAGCCGTACAGCCGCTGCTTGAAGGCGCCCCCGTGATCTCCTCCGCCCATCCCAGCCCGCTCTCCGCGTCGCGGGGCTTCTTCGGCTCTCGCCCGTTCAGCCGCGCCAACGCCCTGCTCCGGATGCAAGGCGCGGATCCCGTCATCTGGGAGCTTCCACCGCTGCCCTAGCTTAGGCTTGCCTACATGACATCTTTGCCCGCCACGTCGTCTGCATCCCGCAATACCCGCCCCCAAGTGAACCTGACTGTGCTGCGCACGGAACAGCTTTCGCCCCACATGGTGCGGATCATTGCTGGTGGACCCGGATTTGCCGGTTATGCGAACAACGGCTTCGTGGACCGATATGTGAAGATCGTGTTCCCGCAGCCCGGCGTCGAGTATGAGTTGCCGCTGGATCTGTGGGCCATCCGCGACACCATGCCGCGCGAACAATGGCCGTACACCCGCACCTACACCGTCCGTTGGGTGGACGAAGCTGCGCAGGAACTGGCAATCGACTTCGTAGTCCACGGCGACGAAGGCCTTGCAGGCCCATGGGCCATGGCGGCCCAGCCCGGCGACACACTTGTCTTCACGGGCCCCGGCGGCGCCTACAACCCGGCGCCCGACGCCGACTGGTACCTTTTCGCCGGCGACGACGCCGCGCTCCCGGCGATTGCCGCCGCGATCGAATCCCTGCCGGCCGACGCGAAGGGCCTTGCTTTCCTCGAAGTCGATAGCGACGCGGACATCCTTGATATCGCCGCTCCCGAGGGCGTGGAGCTGCGCTGGCTCCTTCGCTCCGGAGTCCCGGCCGGATCAAGCTCGATCCTGCTCGATGCCTTGGGCGAAGCCGAGTGGCTGCCCGGACGCGTAGACGTGTTTGCGCACGGTGAACGCGGCTACATGAAGGGCCTGCGCGACATCTTCTTCACGCAGCGTGGGCTCGAGCGGTCCCAGGTATCGCTTTCCGGATACTGGGCCCAGGGGCGTGTGGAGGACGATTTCCAGGCGGAGAAGAAACTCCCTATCGGGCAGATCTAGCGGCCCTTACCGCTTGGCGGCCCAGCGGACGCGGCTAGCGCCGGCGTACGCGGCGGCGCTCGTTGCTGGCCAGTCCCTTGGTCAGTGGCCGGGCAAGGTTGTCCCCCAGCACGATTCCCGCGGCCACACCCAGCACGATTGCTCCGGCGTTGAGCATGCCTCCCGAACCCACCAGTACATCTGCTTCTTGCACCGTCAATACATACATGGAACGGAATATCTTCAGGCCCGGGAGCAGGATGAGGGCTGCCGGGACGGCGACCACGAGCTGCGGGGCTCCGAGCCTGAGCGCCACCATCCGCGCGAGCAGGCCGATGACCACGGCGGAAATCGCCGGCGAGAGCCGGTCTCCGAAACCAAGGCTGGAAGCCCCCCACAAGACGAAGTAACCCACCAAACCCACTGCCGCCGTCGGGAGCAGAAGTTTGAGCAGGGTCTGTTCGGTGATGCCGATGGCAATCACGGCTACGGCTATCAGGATGGCCTGGCCCCACAATGGATACGCCTCGGGGAATGTTTGCGTGACGTCGATCGCGACGCTGCCGATGAGGTCACCCACAACTACCGCGACGGCGATGCCCGCAACGATCGCGCCGAAGGTCAGGATCGTGGACAGGAATCGTCCGGCCGCAGTCACGGGGAATCCGTTGATGGCGTCTTGCACGGAAGAGACGAGCCGCCCGGTTGGCAACAGCAGGAGAATGCCGCCCGCCACGACGATGGACGGCGGGATGTCCGCCCCGGTCCAGTGGAGCATGAGCGCGATGAACGTGACCAGGAAGGAGCAGGCCGCTGTCACGAAGAAGTCGGGCGTGCGCCACTTGCCCAATTGCCGGGCCACGAGATTGACAAGCATGTTGGAGACGAAAGCCAGGGCGGAAGCGCCAAGTCCCCCGCCCAGGACTCCGACGAAGACAGCAGAGAAGACGCCGAACGCCATGGTGACCATCCACCGTGGGAAGGGCTTGCTGCTGCGGATAATGTCATCCAGCCGGTTCACCGCTTCCGACCTGCCTACACCGCCAGCCACGATATCCGTGACGAGTTGGTGCACCTGGGCCAGGCCTGCGTAGTTGTTGGTCCAGGAGCGAACAACCCGGAGCAGTGTGATGGGGGTCTGGTCCTTGGGCGCATAGTTGAGCGCGACCGACTGGTTGGTGATGTCCACTTCGATGTTCTTCAAGCCGAGCGCAGCCGTGACCGCGATGATGCTGGTCTCCACTTCCAGGGCACCTGCCCCGTAGCGGAACATCGTTTCGGCCATATGCAGGGCGAAGTCGATGGTCTTGCGGGCCGATGCGTCAACACCGCCCACATGGATGATGGGGTTGGCGTAGGGACTACCCGCCAGGCGGTCGACGATGCTCATGGGGGCAGTGGGAGGGTTCTCCCCCTGCACCAGCCTGCGAAGCATGCGCTTGGCGTTGACATTCTGGCGCACCTGGGATGGCTTGAGCGGCTGCGTCTTGGGCACGCCATCCGTGTTGGGCCTGTTGTCGGGGCGGTCAGTCACGCGGGTGTTCCTCCAAAGGGCGTGGTTCCTCCATATACGGGGTCGTGCAACATGCGGTAGGCGGGGTGGCGCTGCGAGCCTTCTGGAACTGCTGGCCTAGTAGAACTGTTGACCCGTGCGACGGGTGTAGATCTGCCGTGCGATACGTTCGCCCGCAGCAGTCCAGAGCTTGTACTTCAGCGGGCTGATGACTTGGTCATAGCAGCCGACGAAGTCGGTGACGGTCTTGCTGAAGCTGGTCTTGAACAGGCCAAGTCCGTGGAACGGGTGCGAGGTGTCTTTGAGCCGGTCCGCGGGCGGAGTGCCGCAGAAATCGTACTCCGTGCAACCCAGTTCCTTGACCTGGTTGATGGCCGTCCACTGGACCAAGTGCGAATCGCCGTACTGCGCGCGCTTCTGCAGCGATCCGCCGTCCTTGTAGGTGCCTTTCCGGCCATAGTTGATGACGAAGGCTCCGACCGATGGCACACCGTTTTCAAAGACAAAGAGGAGCCTGCCCTGGCCACGCTCGATGAAGTTGGTCCAGAACTGGCGATAGTACCCGAATTCACGGACCCGCACTTGGGACTTCGCCTCAACCGTGTTAGTCATCAGCGCATACATCGAACGGAAGTTCTCTTCCGTGGGTTCCATGGTGTGCACTTCAACGCCTTCGCGGATGGCCCGGCGAACGGCGTTGCGGCCGCGGGAATGCAGGTTGCGCAGCAACTGGTTCTCCTCGGGAGAGATGTCCAGCAGGGCTGTGGAGTCGTTCGGCTGCAGGTTGGGGGTCTTGACCACTCCGGTGGCCTCGATCGCGTCCCGGGCTTCGCCACTGAGGACAATGTCCGGCTCGATCTTAACGGCGAAAACCCCGAGCTTGTCCCGCTTCACGAATTCCCGGTTGGCCTTGATGATCCCCGGAATGTCCTCGACGCCGGCAACGTCGGGGCCCTTGATGAGGTACCAGAGCTTGCCGAGCAGTGGAAAGCTCTTCTCCAGGACCAGGTTGTAGCTGCTGTAGTCCGCGGTCTCGTAGACGAGATGCAAGGGCTTCCAGCCAAAGTGTTGCTTCACGTCCGCGAAGGCCTCGGATTGGAGGAGGTTGCCGCCGTTGGGGTTGGCCGTGACGTGTTTGTCCCAGTGTTCGATTTCCTCGGCGGTGGCAAAGCGTGCGGTAAATTCTCGCAAGGGGGCCGTGTCCAATCAGTTGCGTACGTGAGGCAGCAGGCACCGGTGTGCGGCGCAGGCGTTCAGCTCCAAGTCTATCGGCCCTCACAGCGAGCCACCGCCTGATCCGTTTCCAACGCCTTGGGCTGGGCCCCTTTCGATTTCTCACAGCCGCGGCAAAGGTTCCCCAAAGTCCGCAGCTATCCGGGCAACGGAAAGTGGTTACAACGAAAGCCGAACCAGGAGGATCCGTTGATCGTCTACCGCCCCATTCCGCCGCTCACCACCGGCCGCAGCAACAGCTGGTGGTCGGTATTCGCCGCCATGGCATCCGCAGCATTGCTGGGCCCCGCTTGGCCATCGGGTGGCCGCCGCCTCGAATATCAAGAAGCGGCGGTCAGCACTCCACGACGTTGACGGCGAGGCCGCCCATGGCGGTTTCCTTGTATTTGGAGGACATGTCCTTGCCGGTCTCGCGCATGGTCACGATGACCTCGTCCAAGGAGACGCGATGGGTGCCGTCCCCCCAGAGCGCCATCTTCGCCGCGTTGATGGCCTTCGCCGCTGCGATCGCGTTGCGTTCGATGCACGGGATCTGCACGAGTCCGCCGATCGGGTCGCAGGTTAGTCCGAGGTTGTGTTCCATTGCGATCTCGGCAGCGTTTTCCACCTGTCCCGGGGAGCCGCCCATGACTTCGGCCAATCCGGCGGCGGCCATCGAGGAAGCGGAGCCGACCTCGCCCTGGCAGCCCACTTCGGCGCCGGAGATCGATGCCTGCTCCTTGTAGAGCACCCCGACGGCGCCCGCGGCGAGCAGGAACTTCACCACGACGTCGTCGCGGTCCTGTTGCGTGGCCTTGTCCATGCCGGGGGCGAAATGCAGGGCGTAGTACAGCACGGCAGGAATAATCCCGGCGGCGCCGTTGGTGGGCGCGGTGACCACGCGGCCGCCCGAGGCGTTTTCCTCGTTCACGGCCAACGCGATCAGGTTCACCCATTCCTGCCAGTACTTCGGATCCCGGTAGTCAGGATCCTGGTCTTTGGTTTCCTTCAGGAGACGCTCGTGCCAGTCCGGGGCCCGACGGCGGACCTTCAGTCCGCCGGGCAGCACGCCTTCGCGCTTGAGGGACGTTTCAACACAGGCCTCCATGACGGACCAGATGTGCAGCAGGCCTTCACGGATTTCCTCTTCGGTGCGGGAGGCGCGTTCGTTGATAAACATGATGTCCGAGATGCCAAGCCCCTTGGAGGAGCAACGGCCCATGAGTTCAGCGGCAGTACGGAAGGGCAACGGGAGTTCCTTCTTGGACTCCTCCAGTTCCTTCTGGGCCGCGTCCTCTTCACCCTCCCGGACGATGAAACCACCGCCCACGGAAAAGAACGTGGCCTCGTGCAGCACCTCGCCGTCGGCGTCGGACACGGAGAACTTCATCCCGTTCGTATGCCGGGGAAGAACTGTGAGCGGGTGCAGGATCATGTCCGCTTCCCCGTACGGCAGCGACACCCCCGATTCGGGATCGACGGCGCCGCAAAGGTTCAGTGTGCCGGTTTCGGCGATTGACGCGAGCCGTTCCTCCACTTCCTCGGGGAGGATCTCCTCGGGGTGGTAACCCTCCAGGCCCAGCAGCACCGCAGTCATGGTGCCGTGCCCCCGGCCCGTGGCAGCCAAGGAACCATACAGATCAACGCGCAGCGACGCCACCCGTTCCAGGGCACCGGAATCCTTCAGCTCACCCGCAAAGACCGCAGCAGCCCGCATCGGCCCCACGGTATGCGAACTCGAAGGACCAATCCCAATAGAGAAAAGATCGAAGACGCCAACAGCCATTGTCGGTTCCTAACTAGATGGTGGGTGGTTGGGGATGGGTGGCGGGTGACCGCATTCCTCCGCGTGCTGCTCCTTCGTCGCTTTGACGCACGCTTCCGGAATACGCTCACCCGCTGTCTAGCCGTCACCAGAGCGAACGGTCAATGTTCTCGCGCTTCAAAGGAGGCGACCAGAGGGCCCCTTCGGGCCCGGCCTCCGGCAGCATGCGTCTAAGGGAGCGTCACGTCCGCTCAGCGGGCGTCTACGCGACCGAGCATGCCGAGGAGGTCGGACCCGACGGGCGTTGCCGATCCGATCTCTGACTACGCGAGGTTCGCGACGCCCGGGTAGAGCGGGTGCGCGGCGGCGAGTGCCTCCACGCGGTGACGCAGGCCGGAGAGGTCCGCGCCGGCGTCGGCGATCAGTGCCTCAGCGATGATGTCCGCAACTTCACGGAACGCCGCTTCACCGAAACCGCGTGTTGCCAATGCCGGGGTGCCGATCCGCAGACCGGAGGTCACCATCGGCGGGCGCGGGTCGAACGGAACCGCGTTGCGGTTGACGGTGATGTCGATCGCGGCGAGGCGGTCCTCGGCCTGCTGGCCGTCGAGTTCGCAGTTGCGCAGGTCCACGAGCACCAGGTGCACGTCCGTGCCGCCGGAAATCACGGAGATCCCCCTGGCGGTGACGTCGGGCTGGACGAGGCGCTCGGCCAGGATCCGGGCACCGGCCAGCACGCGTTCCTGGCGTTCCTTGAACTCTTCCGAACCGGCGATCTTGAAGGCCACGGCCTTGCCGGCGATCACGTGCTCCAACGGGCCGCCCTGCTGGCCCGGGAAGACCGCGGAGTTGATCTTCTTGGCGATGTCGGCGTCGTTGCTCAGGATGATGCCGCCGCGCGGACCGGCGAGGGTCTTGTGCGTCGTCGACGTCGTGACGTGCGCGTGCGGGACCGGGGACGGGTGCAGGCCGGCGGCCACGAGGCCGGCGAAGTGCGCCATGTCCACCATGAGGTACGCGCCCACCAGGTCGGCGATGCGGCGGAACTCGGCGAAGTCCAGCTGGCGGGCATAGGCGGACCAGCCGGCCACGATCAGCGCCGGCTTGTGCTCGAGTGCCAGGCGCTCCACCTCGGCCATGTCGATCCGGTGGTCCTCTTCGCGGACCTGGTACGGGATCACGTTGTACAGGCGGCCGGAGAAGTTGATCCGCATGCCGTGCGTCAGGTGCCCGCCGTGGGCCAGGTTCAGGCCCATGATGGTGTCGCCCGGCTTGATGAGGGCGTGCATCACCGAGGCGTTGGCCTGGGCACCGGAGTGCGGCTGCACGTTCGCGTACTCTGCGCCGAAGAGTGCCTTCACGCGGTCGATCGCGAGCTGCTCGATGACGTCCACGTGCTCGCAGCCACCGTAGTAGCGCTTGCCCGGGTAGCCCTCGGCATACTTGTTGGTCAGGACCGAGCCCTGCGCCTGCATGACGGCCACGGCGGTGTGGTTCTCGGACGCGATCATTTCCAGGCCCGAACGCTGGCGGTTCAGCTCGTCGTCGATCTTTGCCGCGATCTCCGGATCCAGCACGGACAAGACAGTGTCCAGGCTCGGCGAAACTACCTGCTCGAACAGGGTGTTATCGGTACCTGCGGCCCCGGTTGCGGCGCTCACAGCTCGCCACCGTTCTTGGAAGCGTATTCCTCCGCGGAAAGCAGCGGACCGTCGGACTCGGCGGCCACCTTGAAGAGCCACCCCGCACCATACGGATCGTTGTTGATCAGTGCGGGATCGTCGACGACGGCGGAGTTCACTTCCGTGACCTCGCCCGTCACCGGGGAGTACAGGTCCGAGACGGACTTGGTGGACTCAACCTCGCCGCAGGTCTCCCCCGCAGTCACAGCGGCACCGACCTCGGGCAAGTCAACGTACACAATGTCGCCGAGGGCGTCGGTGGCCACGGCGGAAATGCCGACAGACACAAGGTTGCCGGCTTCGCGGGCAACCCACTCGTGCTCGTCGGAGTACTGGAGTTCAGGTGCAACTTTTGCCATGTTTTTTCCTTTGCGTTGGTCTAAGAAAACAGTTGTGGTCAGGTTACGCGGCGGGGGCCGCCATCCTCTGCGTGCTGCTCCTTCGTCGCTTTGACGCACGCTGCCGGATGCCGCTCCCCCACCGCTAGAGGCTTGTTCAGTTTTCGGGGCCAACAGTTCCGGAAAAGAACGCTGGCCCTTTCGGGTTTAGTAGGTGACCCGTGGTTCCAGTAGGCCGATTCAGTTCCAGTGGGCCAACCTGCGGGAGGTAGCCCACCTTCCAAAAACCTAGGGCGATCGAACGCGACAGGTGCAGGTTCGCAACAGAGGCACCAAGGGTGAGCCGAGGTCCATACCGTTCGCCCTTCTGTTCGATAACCACCCATCAGTTCGATAACCAAAGGTGACGAGGACGGCCCCATCGGGACCGGCATCCGGCAGCGGGCGTCTAAGGGAGCGTCACGTCCGCTCAGCGGGCGTCTTTCGCGACCGAGCCCGCAGAGGATGTCGGTCCCGACGGGCTAAACGCAACCACGGTCACCCATCCGAAACTTATTTGGTCCGCTTATAGAACGGCAAGGCGACAACCTCAAACGGCTCGGACTTGCCGCGCAAGTCCACGTCCAGGGCCGTGCCCGGTTCGGCGTGTTCGACGTCGACGTAGGCCAACGCTACGGGGTAGCCGAGGGTGGGGCTGGGCTGGCCGGAGGTGACTTCGCCGACAACTGCGCCGTCCTTGAGGACCGGGTAATGGCTGCGGCCGGCGCGGCGGCCCAAGCCCTTGAGGCCAACCAGCTTGCGGCCGCTGGTGGAACCGGCGCCCTCAGCCTTCAGGGCTTCCAGGGCAGCGCGGCCTACGAAGTCGCTTTCCTTGGCGAGCGAGACAACAGGGCCCAGGCCTGCCGAGAAGGGGTTGTCTTCGCGGGAGAGCTCGTTGCCGTACAGCGGCATCCCGGCTTCGAGGCGCAGGGAGTCGCGTGAGGCCAGGCCGGCGGGGATCAGCTCGCCGTCCTCGGCAACGTCCGCGATTGCTTGCCACAGGGCGGCAGCGGCGTCGTTGTCCACGAAGATTTCGAAGCCGTCCTCGCCCGTGTAACCGGTGCGGGCGAGCAGCAGATCCGTGGTGTTCCCGGCAAAGGTGAAGGGCACCTCAACGGCGGCGTAGTACTTGAGCCCGGTGACGAGGGAGTGCTGTTCGGCCGGGACCAAGCGGAGGAGGATTGCTTCCGCTTTGGGACCCTGGACGGCGATCAGCGAGGTTGCCGCGGAGGCGTCCTCGACGACGACGTCGAAGTTGGCTGCCCGCTGCGCCAGCGCCTCGGCGACAACCTTGGCGTTGCCGGCGTTCGGAACCACCAGGAACTTGGCGTCGCCGCGGCGGTACGTGATGAGGTCGTCGATGATGCCGCCGTCTTCCTGGCAGATCAGTGAGTACTTGGCCTTGCCAACCGACATGGCGGAGATCTTGCCCACCAAGGCGTAGTCCAGGAAAGCCGCGGCTTCCGGACCGGTGACCCAGACTTCGCCCATGTGGGAAAGGTCGAACAAGCCGGCGGCGTTACGTACTGCGTGGTGTTCGGCCAGTTCGGAGGAGTATTTCAGGGGCATCTGCCAGCCACCGAAATCGGTGAAGGAAGCGCCGAGCTTCTTGTGCTCTTCGTAGAGCGCAGTGTAGTTCTCAGTCATCGTGAGGAGTCCTTTAGTTCTCGAAGGCTTCGATCGGCGGGCAGGAGCAGACCAGGTTGCGGTCGCCTGCGGCGCCGTCGATGCGGCCGACGGGCGGGAAGTACTTGTCCTGCTTGAGGTGGTGGACCGGGAAGACGGCCTGCTCGCGGGAGTACTCACGGTTCCAGTCCGAGGAGACGACGGCGGCCGCGGTGTGCGGTGCGTGGCGCAGCGGGCTGTTCTCCACCGTGAAGTCGCCGTGGGCAACCTGGTCGATTTCCTTGCGGATGGTGATCATGGCTTCGATGAAGCGGTCGATCTCCCCAAGGTCCTCGGACTCCGTGGGCTCCACCATCAGTGTGCCCGCTACCGGGAACGCCAGGGTGGGTGCGTGGAAGCCGTAGTCGATGAGGCGCTTGGCCACATCCTCGGCGGTGACGCCGGTCTTGGCCGTCAGTTCGCGCAGGTCAAGGATGCACTCGTGGGCCACGAGTCCGCCTTCACCGGTGTAGAGGACCGGGAAGTACTCGTTCAGGCGCGAGGCGATGTAGTTCGCAGCGAGCAGCGCGGACTTCGTGGCCTCGGTGAGGCCTTCGCCGCCCATGAGCTTCACGTAGGCCCAGGAAATCGGCAACACACCCGCGGAGCCGTAACGCGAAGCGGAAATCGCAACGCCAGTCCCTGGCAAAGAAGCGCCGTCTTCGTGCGCCGCCTTGTTGGCATCGCCCGGCATGAAGGGTGCGAGGTGTGCCTTGGCCGCGACCGGGCCGACGCCGGGTCCGCCGCCGCCGTGCGGGATGCAGAAGGTCTTGTGCAGGTTCAGGTGGGACACGTCGCCGCCGAACTTGCCCGGCTGGGCCAGGCCAACCAGGGCGTTCAGGTTCGCGCCGTCAACGTACACCTGGCCGCCGGCCGCGTGCACCGAGTCGCAGATTTCGCGGACGTCGGCGTCGTACACTCCGTGCGTGGACGGGTACGTGATCATGATCGCCGAAAGGACATCCTTGTTAGCGTCGATCTTGGCCTGCAGGTCCGCGTGGTCGATCGTGCCATCGGCAGCCGTGGCCACCACGACCACTTTCATGCCGGCCAGCACCGCCGAGGCGGCGTTGGTGCCGTGTGCGGATGCCGGGATGAGGCAGACGTTGCGCTGAAGGTCCCCGCGGGAGTGGTGGTAGCCGCGGATGGCCAGCAGGCCCGCGAGCTCGCCCTGGGAACCGGCGTTGGGCTGGATGGAGACCTGGTCGTAACCGGTGATCTCCGTCAGGTCAGCTTCCAGATCTTCGATCAGTTCGCGCCAGCCCTCGGTCTGGGAATCCGGGGCGAAGGGGTGGATCGAGGCGAATTCCGGCCAGGAGATGGCTTCCATCTCGGCGGTGGCGTTCAGCTTCATGGTGCACGAACCCAGCGGGATCATGGTGCGGTCCAGCGCTAGGTCACGGTCCGACAGCTTGCGGATGTAGCGCAGCAGCTGGGTCTCGGATCGGTGCGTGTTGAACACCGGGTGCTGCAGGTAGTCCGAAGAACGCTCGACGGCGGCCTCCAGCGCGAAACCCTCACCGGACTCAAGTAGCTCAGCACCAAACACCGCGACGACACCAAAAGCATCAAGGACGCCGCCGACGATTTCCTTTGTTGTCGTCTCGTCAACCGAGACGCCAACAGTGTCGGCGTCGATGCCGCGCAGGTTGATGCCCTTGGCCTCGGCGGCTTCAACGATCTCGGCAGCCTTGCCCGGGACCCGGACGGTGACGGTGTCGAAGAAGCTGCCGTGCAGGACCTCAAGGCCCGCGGCCTTGAGGGACGCTGCCAGGGTGCGGGCGTGGTTGTGGGCGGTCTCGGCAATCGCCTTCAGGCCGTCGGGGCCGTGGTAGACGGCGTACATCGAGGACACGATGGCCAACAGTGCCTGCGCGGTGCAGATGTTGGACGTCGCCTTCTCGCGGCGGATGTGCTGCTCACGGGTCTGCAGCGCCAGGCGGTAGGCGGGAGTGCCGGCGTCGTCCTTGGAAACGCCCACCAAGCGGCCCGGCATGGAACGCTCGAGGCCCTTCTGGACGGCCATGTACGCGGCGTGCGGGCCGCCGAAGAACAGCGGCACGCCGAAGCGCTGGGTGGAGCCGACCGCGATGTCGGCACCCTGCTCGCCCGGAGGTGTGATCAAGGTGAGGGCGAGGAGGTCCGCGGCGACGGTAACCAGGGCGCCGCGTTCCTTGGCGGCGGCAATCACGGCGGAGTGGTCGAACACCCGGCCGGAAACGCCCGGCTGCTGCAGCACGATGCCGTTGATGTCGCCCTCGGGCAGGCCCCTGGACAGGTCAGCGATCTCCACCTCAAAGCCCAGCGCCTCGGCGCGGCCCTTCACGATGGCAATCGTCTGCGGGAGGCAATCGGCGTCGAGCACGGTCTTGCCGTCGTGGGCGGTCTTGTTCTTGTTGGCGCGTCGCATCATGAGGACCGCTTCGGCGACGGCGGTGGCTTCGTCCAGGAGGGAAGCGTTGGCGATGGGCAGGCCCACGAGGTCCTGGACCATGGTCTGGAAGTTCAGCAGCGCCTCGAGGCGGCCCTGGGAAATTTCCGGCTGGTACGGGGTGTACGCCGTGTACCAGGCCGGGGATTCGAGGATGTTGCGGCGGATCACCGGCGGAGTGACAGTGTCGTAATAGCCCTGGCCGATCATCTGCACGGCCGTCTTGTTCTTGGCCGCCAGCTTGCGCAGCTCGGCCAGGACCTCGACCTCGCTGAGGGCGTTCTGGAGCGTCAATGCGACATCCTGGCGGATGTCATTGGGAACCGCGGTGTCTACGAGCGAATCGACACTGTCGTAGCCAACAGACTTGAGCATGATGTCAATGTCGGCCTGGCGGCGGGCGCCGATATGCCGGTCAACGAACGTAGTGGAGGTTGAACTAACCGTCACGAAGGAACTCCATTAATAAGGCGGCGTGGGTACGCCACAGCTAATCGGGTTCCTCCCCGCTCTGTATTGGACCTGAGAGTTTCCGCGAAACCGTGCTTGTGGCACTTTTCCGCTTGCACCGTCGGTGAGCACGCGTCAGCGCGCTGCTTTCCAGAGTTGCCTTGCCGCGGCGGTGCGTGGGCCTGAGAGATTCCTGGGGAGGATTTGCTCCTACGGCGCCTGCATCACATGCCTGCAGGACTCTCCCGCCGCAGATCAAAGGCGTATTCAGTTGTATGAATCGGATTGTGGTTGCCGGTGACGGCTGCCACAACTCCCAATTGTCCTATGGACTGCCCGCGTCCGCAAATATGGTCACCGAGCCGACTGACTTTCCCAGCTGACTCGCACTAGATGTCGTTTTGGAGCCTCTAAACGACAACAACTGCGAGCCAGTTGGGCCGCGCCATTAGGCACGGAGGCGTTCGACGGCGGCCAACAGCGCACCGACGTCGGCGCTCCTTGCGCTGGCCTTGACTTCCGTATCGCCGGCACCGCCTTCGAGCATTGCGTTGAAGTAAAGTCCATCGCCCATGTACCGGACAGCTTTGGCCATCTCGGGCCCCACTTCCTCCGCGAGCACATCGAGCCATTGTTGCTGGATCCCCGCGAAGCGCCTTCGGGTTTCTTCATGGGCTACTTCCGCGAGCCGCGTGGCTGCCACGAACACCCGGTCCAAGGGGGTGTCCGCCCACAGGGAAGACTTGATGAAGAACGCGGCCGCACCTTCGGGGGCCGCCTTCATTGCCGCGATGTCCAGCGCAGCCAGCCCGTCCATGCGTTCGAGCAAGGAGCTGATCATGGCTTCTTTGTTGGGGAAATGGTAGAGCAAACCGCCCTTGGAAACGCCGGCGCGCTTGGCGACGGCATCCAGGGTGGCAGCCCGCTCCCCCACCTCGATCAGCAGGGCTTCAAAGGCATCCAGGACAGCGTCCCGGGCAATAGGTTTTCGCGGCATGGTGTCAATCATCCCTTAGTTCGATGCGGCAGGTCGTTGAGTCAGATTGAAACTATACCGTCCAGACGGTACAGTTATCTTCATGTTCACGCCGTCCACTACCCAGCACCCCCGTACCTCTTCGATCCAATCCGCCCCGTGGCGCGATTGGGCTGCCTTGGCACTCCTGATGTTCCCGGTGCTGCTGGTGGCTGTGGACAATACGGCGCTGACGTTTGCCCTGCCGGAAATCGCCCGGTCGCTGGAAGTCGGGGGCGTGCAGCTGCTGTGGGTCGTGGATGCCTATCCGCTGGTGCTCGCAGCGCTTTTGGTGTCCATGGGAAACCTGGGAGACAGGATCGGCCGCCGCCGCTTGCTGTTGATCGGCAGCACAGGCTTCGCCGCGGTTTCCGCGGCCACCGCGTTCGCGCCGTCGGCTGAGTGGCTCATTGCAGGACGCGCCAGCATGGGCATCTTCGGAGCCATGCTCATGCCGTCCACGCTGTCCTTGATCCGCAACATCTTCCCGGACCCGAACCGCCGCCGGCTCGCCGTGGCCGTGTGGGCAGCGGGATTCTCCGGCGGCGCCGCGCTCGGGCCGATCTTCGGTGGTTGGCTCGTGGAGCATTTCTGGTGGGGAGCCGTGTTCCTGGTTGCAGTGCCACTTTTGCTGCCGCTACTCGCCTTCGGCCCCTTCCTCATCCCCGAGTCCAAGGACCGCAATCCGGGAAAGCCCGACGTTCCCAGCATCGTGCTCTCCATCTTCACCATGGCCCCGGTGGTTTATGGCATCAAGGAGGCCGCCGTGCACGGTTTTGGCCCCGGACCCGCGGCCTTCATGGCGTTCGGCCTGGCCATGGGAATTGTCTTCGTCCGCAGGCAGCGCTCATTGGCATCGCCTATGTTGGACGTTCGGCTTTTCCGGAACAAGGTCTTCAGCACGGCCATCACGGCCAACGTCTTGTCCTTGTTCTCCATGACCGGCTTCATCTACTTCTTCGCGCAGCACTTGCAGCTCGTGGAAGGCCAATCCCCCATGCAGGCGGGGATCGCGATGGTTCCGGCCCTGCTTGCCACCATCGTTGCGGGCCTGGTGGTGGTTCCGCTGGTCAAGCGGATCCGCCCGGGCCTGGTGGTGGCATCGGGCCTGGCACTGAGCGCAGTGGGATACCTGGTGGCCGCCCTGGGCAACCACAGCCAGGGGCCAGGGTACCTTTTGACGGCACTCCTGCTGCTGGCCATCGGGGTCGGCTCAGCGGAGACCATCTCCAATGACCTGATCCTCGGCGCGGTTCCCGCCGATAAAGCGGGTGCTGCATCGGCGATCTCCGAAACGGGTTACGAACTCGGATCATTGCTGGGCACAGCCGTGCTTGGCTCCATCCTGACCGCGTCCTACCAACACCACTTGTTGCTTCCTGGCGAATTGTCCGGCCACGCGGGCGAACGCTCGAGGGAGACGCTCGCCGGAGCCGTGGACGCGGCGGCCACGCTGCCCCAACCATTGGGCGATGCCCTCACCGCGGCGGCACGTGCCGCCTTTGAATCGGGGGTCCACATCACAGCGGCGATCGGGCTCGTCCTGATGGCGGGAGCGGCAGTCCTTGCCGCCGTCGTGCTCCGCCGCGTGCCGACCGCAAAGTAGGCGGAGGCTAGACGGCCCGGTTCAACGCAGCATCAGGCGAGCTGAAACTCCGGGTGATTCCGCCCAGGGTGGCGGTGGCGAGGGTGGAGAGGTAGTCGTGCCGGCGTCGGGCGGTAATGCGCGATTGGGGCTCGAAGGATTGCCCGGGATCGTCCGCGTAATGCGCGGACAGCCCGTCGCGCATGAGGCGGATACCCTCGGCGCGCTGTTGGGAGACCGCGGCGTGGGTGGACCCGAGTTCCTCGGCGAGTTCCTTGACGGTCCGCCCGCCGAAGTAGATCTCCTCGACGACGTAACGCATCTTCTCCGGCAGGGCCTCGACGGCGGCGCGAAGGTACTTGAGTCGCTCATCAGCAAGGACCGAATGCTCCGGGGAGATGGTCTCCGCCGCGACGGTGTCCACGACGACGTCGTCCAGCGGCGACAGGGTCCGCGCGGCATCGGCCAGGGCGGCTTCCACCACGCTTCGTTCGACACCCAGGGCCGATGCGGTCTCGGCGACCGAAGGCGTGCGGCCAAGGACCCCGGAGAGCGTCTCCTGGACCGACATGGTTTCCTTGATGCGTTTGCGCGCTGACCGGGTGGCCCAGTCGCTGGCCCGCATCTCGTCCGCGAAGGCTCCGACGATCCGGCGGCGCGCAAACGCGCCGAAGGGGACTCCGAGGTTCGGATCGAAGGAATCGGCAGACGTTATCAACGCCACGGAACCCACCGACGCGAAATCGTCGCGCGACAAATGAGAAGCTCTCGCGCAGAGCTCCGACACCAAATAGCCAACGAGCGGCAAGTGCTGCAGCACCAACTCGTTGCGTTCTTCGCGATTCAAAATTAGTCCCCCCATGAGACCTGTTTATTGAGTTGCCAAGCCTGGTTCCAGGGGCTTCATGGGCAAGCTGCTGAGACGGTGCAACGTGCCGAAGATTACATGGAACAGACATGTATTCAGTGAACATACCATCTGGAAAATAACAATGCGTGTACGCTCATGAAAAAGATAGAAAAACAGGACTCGGAACCATGTTCCGAGTCCAAACCGGGGAATGGGGAACCGTGGGGGCGGATGAGCTTTCGGCGACGCTGTGGCGTGAGCGGAGACAGCTGGAACTGCTGTTGTACCGGCTTGAAACACAGCTGCTGCACGTTCGGGCAGGCAACTGGCATTGGTTGAAGTTCGCTGCCGCTGACGTGGAAAAGGTCCTGGAAAACCTTCGTTTCGACACGCTTGCCCGGAACATCGAATCGTCGGCCGTGGCTATTGAATGGCGGCTGTCGGCCAACGCCACGCTGCCGATGATCGCTTCAGTGGCCCCGCCCGGAGTCTGGCCGGAACTGCTGCAAGAACACCACCGTGAGCTGGTCCTGGTGCTCAAGCAAGTCGAAACAACCGCGGCGGCCAACGTCGAGGCTCTCCAGATGGGGCTGCAAGGGGCCGGGAACCCGCCGCTTGGCTCCGTTCAGCCCGGCGACGCAGCCCTGGCAGCGCCGGGAGCGGTCGCGTGTGCGGACACCGTGGATGACGTGATGCTGCTTGCGGAAAGCGCCAATATCGAACGGGCCCTGGCCGTGACCAGGGATTGCTCGCTGCCGCTCCTCAGGGAGTTCCTGGGGTTGGAGTAGTACGCGCCTAGTCCTTGCCCGGTTTCCGGACAGGCGGGCGCAGCCCGGCAACGAGCTCCTCGGCTTCGGGGCCGGCCTGGGCAGCGGCGAGGTTGGCAGCGGCGATCGCCTCGACCACTTCGCGACGCTGGATGGACACCCCTCGGGGTGCCTCGATCCCGATCCGCACGCCGTCGCCGCGGCCTTCCATGACGGTGATGACAATGTCCTCACCAATCATGATCTGTTCGCCCGGCTTACGTGTCAGTACCAGCATGCTCTCAATCTACCTTTCCGAGCACGGCAACGCGGGCGGGCTTGCCGTCCACCCACCCGATGGGGAGACCCAGCCCGTTGACCGTCTCGGGACTTCCAGTCTCCGACGCGCCGAAAACAGCAAGGGCGTCAAGCGTGACTCCCTCGGCGGCAAGGGCTGCGGAGAGCGCCCGGACCCAGGCCGCCGTGTCTTCAGCCTTCCGCCCGGCGTCAACAACCAGCCACACCTGGTCTGCGGCGAGCGCCGCGATGTCCGCCGCATGCGTCACGGTTTCGCCCTGCCGGCCGAGACCGTACGCCACCAGCACGGTTTGGCCGGTGAGCACCGCTTGGGCGCGCGCCGCCGTCGCGCCCTGGCGCCCCGCCACGTGGAGGTGCCCGAAAGCTGTCAACGCTCCGGCTGTCCGGACGTCGGAACCGCCCTCGGCGATGGACACTTCCAGCGCCGGTCCCAAGGCGTCGTCGCCGAGGCCAAGCAGGATGATCAGGTTGCCGCTGCCGGTAAGCGGCACGGGTACGGCCACAGGAACGCCGTGCCCGACGGCGGCCGCCGGCAACGCGGTCAGCAACCCTTGCGGTCCGGAAACCGGCGCCTGGAACTCCTTTCCTAACTGCTCCAACATCCCGGCAAAATCCGGGGAGGCCGTTGAAACGGCTGCCTCGGGCCGGTGCAGGTCCATCTCGGCGGCGTCGGCTTGCTCCAGGAGCGCGGCGATCGCGGGCCCCTGCAACGCATGCGCCTCCCCGCCCGCAGGGCCCTCCCAACTAACTCGCAGTTGTTGTCGTTCTGGGCCGTCAGAACGACAACTATTGCTAGCTAGTGGGGATGAACCCGCTGCCGGAACTTCGATCGTGGCCTCGTAGCGATTGGCCGCGAAGAGCCCTGCGATTCCGGGGTTGGTGACCTTCTCGGCGGCGACGATCCGAGCCCCGGGCCCGTACTGCTGCTCGGCTTTTTGGCGGATGGCGTCCAGGGATGCGCCCTTAAGCTTGTATTGCTTCGGCATGGCGGACCACCCCCACGGTTTCGATCTGGATGTTTGCGGACGTCACTTCGCGGTAGGACAACACGGGAACACCGCCGTCGGGAGCTGCCACGAGCCGCCGGACGGCGGGCCGCAGCGCCGGGGCGCACACCAGGACAGCTTGCCGTCCGGCATTTGCCGCGGCCTCCACCGAAGACTGCACAGAGGCCAGGACGGCATCCAGCCGGGCTTGGCTCATCACGATCTGGGTACCCCCTTCGGCCGGACGCATGTCCTCAAGCATGGACTGCTCCAGGAGCGGATCGATCATGATCACGTTAAGCACCGTGCCGTCTAGGAACTTGGCCGCGAGCGCCGGGCCGAGGGATTGCCGGGCGGTTTCGACCAGGGCCTCGGGCTCGGTGGAAACCTTGGCACGGAGGGCAAGGGCCTCGTAAATGCGCGGAAGATCGTTGATGGGGACCTGTTCTTCGAGGAGGCCCTGCAGCACCCGCTGCACCTCCGCCAGGGACATCAGTCCCGGAATGAGCTCCTCGACGGCGGCCGGGCTCTGCTTGCGCACGCCTTCCGTCAGCACCCTGACGTCCTCGCGGGTCAGGAGCCTTGCGGCGTTGGCGGACACGATCGACGACAAATGGGTCACCAGCACGGAAACCCGGTCGATCACCGTTGCTCCGGTCATTTCCGCGCTGTGGCGCATCTCGCTGGGAATCCACTTGCCGGCCAGCCCGAAGACAGGTTCCACGGTGGAGGTACCCGGCAAGGCGTCAAGGTAATCGCCGAGGGCCAGCAACTTGCCCGACGGCGCCGTGCCGCGTCCGGCTTCCACTCCGGCAATGCGGATGGCATAGGTGGACGGCGGCAGCTCGACGTTGTCGCGCGTGCGGACGGGTGGAATCACGATCCCCAACTCCATGGCGATCTTGTGGCGCAAGGAACGGACGCGGGCCAGGAGGTCGTCCGAGGCGCCGGAGACCATGTCAACAAGGTCCGGAGCCAGCAGGATCTCGACCGGGTGGACACGCATGTCCTGCATGAGCCGCTCGTTGGGGTCTTCTTCGGAGCTTAAGGTGGCCGCTTCCTTGGCGTCCTCCGCCTCGTTGTGCTTCTTCTGCTGCGCCTCGAGGCGCCTCGAGCCGAACAGCAGGGCAGCGCCCACCAGCAGGAAGGGCACGACTGGCATGCCGGGGATGAGCGCCATGGCGACGGCGGCCAGCCCCGCGATGAGCAAGGCGTTGGGCGACTGCATAAGCTGCGAGGAGGCCGTGCGGCCCATGTCTTCCTCGGCATTGGACCGGGTGACGATCATGCCCGTGGACACGGCCATGAGGAGGGCCGGAATCTGGGTGACCAGCCCGTCGCCCATGGTCAAGAGGCCGTAGGAATTCAGCGCGTCGCCGACATTCATGCCGCGCTGCAGCACGCCGATGGCAATGCCACCGACAAAGTTGATGATGATAATGATGATGCCCGCGATCGCATCGCCCTTGACGAATTTCGAGGCACCGTCCATCGCGCCGTAGAAGTCGGCCTCGGCGGAAACCTCGGCACGGCGTTTGCGGGCCTGGGCGTCAGTGATAAGGCCGGCGTTGAGGTCCGCGTCGATGGCCATCTGCTTGCCGGGCATTGCGTCGAGGGTGAACCTGGCTCCCACCTCGGCCACGCGCTCGGCGCCCTTGGTGACCACGACGAACTGGATGACCACCAGGATCAGGAACACCACGGCGCCGATGATCATGGAGCCGCCCACGGTGACCTTGCCGAAAGCGTCGATCACTTGCCCGGCGAATCCTTGTCCCAGCACCAGCCGGGTGGACGCGACGTTGAGCCCCAGCCGGAACAGCGTGGCCACGAGCAGCAACGACGGGAAGACGGAGAAGTCCAAGGGCTTCTTGACGAACATGCTCGTGAGCAGGATCAACAAGGCGAGCAGGATGTTGCAGACGATCAGGAAGTCCAGCAGCGGCGCGGGTACCGGAACAACTAGGAGCAGTACGATGCCCACGATTCCCACCGGCACGGTGAGCCTGGCGAATCTGTTCATGGCTGTGTCCTTTCTTGCGGCAAACGGTGCATTCCGCGTGCCGCTCCCCTGGCCTTGAGTGACATGACGAACGCCAGGACTCCCGCCACGGCCCGGTACAGCTCCACGGGGATTTCCTGGCCCAGCTCGCAGGCCGAGTGCAGTGCCCTCGCCAGCGGGATGTCTTGGACCATCGGAACCGATGTCGCCTCCGCCTCTTCCCTGATGCGGGCAGCGATCACCCCCGCTCCCTTGGCCACGACGCGCGGTGCCGCTTTGCCGGCGTCGTACTTCAGCGCGACGGCGACGTGCGTCGGGTTGACGATCACGACGTCGGCGTCCGCGATCGCGCCGATCATGCGGTTCCGGCTCATGCTCAATTGGCGCGAACGCCGCTGGGACTTGATCAGGGGATCGCCGTCGCTGTTCTTGTTTTCGTCCTTGATTTCTTTCTTGGACATGCGCGTCTTCTTGCGGTTGCGGCGCATGACCACGAAGATGTCCGCGGCAGCTAGGACCAGGCCCGCCAGCACGGCGAACTGGATCAACGAACCGATGCCCCCGACTGCTGCCGAAAGGATGCCGGACACCGGCAGTCCCCCGGCAGTGAGCAGCACCGGGATGAGCCCCTGCACAACGGCGTAAAGGACAAGTCCGACGACGGCGGTCTTGAGGAGCGCTTTCAGGCCGCCCCACAGTGCCTGGGTGCCGAAGATCCGCTTGAGGCCACTGAGGAGGTTGAAGTGCTCGAACTCGGCGCGGAACTTCTTGAAGTGGATGCCGCCCTGCAACGCGGATCCGGCGAGCACCACCACCATGACCACCCCGAACAGGGGCCCCAGCACTTGGGCCAGGGAACCGAACCCGGCGTCGAGCGCCGCGACGGCTTTGCCGGGCTCGGGGTTCGCGATGACTCCGCGGACGGTGAACAGTTGGTCAGCCGCAGCGTTGGAGGCACGCTCGATGGTGGACGGAATCATGGCCGCGGCGGATCCGACGGCGAGCCAGGCGGTGAGGTCCTGCGAGCGGGAAAGCTGCCCTTTGGACCGGACTTCCCGCATCCGTTTGTCCGTGGCTTGCTCGGTTTTCTCTTGTGAATCCGACATCAGCCCACCCCCATCAGTGTGTTCGCCGCTTGCTCGGCGAGCATGGCAACGAGGCGCGGCAGTGCCAGGAACAGGAACCCTGCAAGCCCGAGGGTGATGAGGACCTTGAGCGGGAAGCCCAGGGCAAAAGCATTCAGGGCGGGCGCTACACGGGTGAGGAGCCCCAGCCCGATATCGGCGAGTACCAACACCACAAGGAGCGGCCCGGCGATTTGCACCGCGGAGAGGAACATCCCGGTGACAGCCGAAATCATCGCGTGCACCGGCTGTGCCAAATCCAGTCCTCCAGCCAGCGGCAAGGCCGTGAAACTCCCGGTCAAGCCGCCGATCACCAGCTGGTAGCCGTCCGAGGCGAAAAGCAGGGCCAGGGCGGCCATCTGCATCAACCGGGTGAATTGGGCCCCGTTGATCATCATCTGGGGATCGAAGCCCTGGGCCATCTGGAAGCCGCTGAAGAGGTCTATCAGGCTGCCGGCCGATTGGATGGCCGCGAAGACGAGCAGAACGAGGAAGCCAAGGACCAACCCGGTCACGAGCTCAAGGACCACGGCCGTGATGAAGCCGGCGGTGTCCTTGGAGGTGTAGCCGGCGGAGAGACGTTGGGAAACGGCCAGCCCCAATCCGATGCCGAGCATCCCTTTGATCCGCAGCGGAATAGTTTGGTGCGAGAAGGGCGGGGCCACCACCAGGAACGCCGTCATCCGGACGGAGGCCAACAAGAGGACCTCAAGCCAGGACTGGTTGAAGGGCAGCTCCACTTCACGCTCCGCCGATCAGCGCGGGTATCCGGGCAAAGAGCTCGTTGGTGAAGGAGACGGCCTCGGTGATCATCCAGTGCCCGCACACCACCAGGGCCACGGCCACGGCGACTGCCTTGGGCACGAAGGAGAGAGTGGCTTCCTGAAGCTGGGTGATGGATTGCAGGAGGGAAATGGCGAGGCCCACCACTAGCGCGGTCACCAAGGCGGGCGCGGCCAGCTTGGCCGCAAGAATCAGGGCCTGGAGGCAAATGTCCAGGACTGCGTTGGTATCCATCAGCCGCTCGAATAGCTCTGGATCAGGGCGGTGATCACCAATCCCCAGCCGTCCACCAGGATGAACAGCAGGATTTTGAAGGGCAACGAGATCATCACCGGCGGAAGCATCATCATGCCCATGGACATCAGCGCGGCCGAGACCACCAGGTCGATCACCAGGAACGGGATGAAAATGACGAAACCGATGATGAACGCTGCCCTGAGCTCGGAGATCATGAACGCGGGGATAAGGGTTTGTAGCGGGACCGATTGCGGGTTGGCCGGGTTATCCAGTTTGGCCGCCCGGGTCATGAGGGCAATGTCTTCTTGGCGGGTGTGGGCCACCATGAAGTGCTGGAGCGGCGCGGACCCCGCCGAAACGGCTCCGTTGAAGTCCAGTGTCCCGTTCAGGTAGGGCTGGATGCCGACGTTGTTGATCTCCGAGATCACGGGCCACATCACGAACAGGGACAGGAAGAGCGCCAGTCCGGCCAGCACCTGGTTGGGCGGGATGGACGGGAGGGACAAGGCGTTGCGGGTCATCGCGAGCACCACGAAGATCTTGGTGAACGAGGTCATCATGAGCAGCAGGGCAGGCGCGACCGAGAGTAGCGTGATCCCGATCAGAGTCACCACCGCCGTGGATGGCTTTCCATCGAGGCCATTGATATTGATGCTGACGTTGCCGTTCGACGGCTGCGCCGGCGCGGTGGGAACTGCGGGCGCGGTGGGTGGCGTCGGGCTGACCGGTGCCGCATGTCCAATTGACGCGCCCAGCCACAGGAAGAGGGCTGTCAGCAACAGGACACAGAGCACCGCGGGAAGTGTCCTGCGCACGGCCAGCAATATCCTGCCGGTGCGTGGGGCACCGGCAGGCCCAAGAGTCAGGATCAATTCCGGCGTCCCCTGATGGCCTCGGCGGCCTGCCGCCAGGTGGAACCGGCAAGGATGGAGCCGTGCATGGGCTGTGTTTTGTCCGGTTCGCTGCGGCGGTGGATCCCGCTGCGGCGCGTGAGTGCGCTGCCTTGAAATGCAGCGGCTTGGGGCCCCTTGTCCGCACGTGCCGCGCTACCGGCGTCGCGGAAGATGTCGGCAAAGCTCTCGGGTGCGGGAGCGGTCTCCAGAACCTCCACGGGGACGTCGCTGCTATGCAGGACGTTGATGGCGTGCTCGGTGACACCCAAAAGGAAGCGTTTGTCGCCGGCGTCGACCACCACTACGGAGGCCTTCTGTCCGACACTCTGCCGGCTGACCACCGTCAGCGTGGTGTTGGCCCGGCGTCGGCCCTTGGCCTTTCCTTTGAGAAGGCGGCGCTGCAGGACCCAAATGAGCCCCAGCACCGCGCCCAAGGCCACGAGCACGCGCAGCCCGAGGATGAGCGAATCCATCTAGTAGATTCCCTCGGCGACGTCCAGGATGCGGGTAATGCGCACGGCATAGTCCTGGTCCACGACGACCACTTCACCGTGGGCAATCAGCCGTCCGTTGAGGAGGACGTCCGCGGGTGCGCCGGCCGAGCGGTCCAGTTCGATCACTTTGCCCGGTTCCAGGGCGAGGGCGTCGCGCACGGACATGCGGGTGCGGCCGATTTCCACGGTGAGGGCCATTTCGACGTTGCTGATCAGTCCAAGGCGTGACGAAACGGCACCCACCTGGGCGTTCCGTGCGGCGGCCGCGTCCTGGACGGTCCCGTGTTCGCGGACCCGCACGGCGAACCAGCCGAATGCCTGCCCGCCGTCGGACACGGGAGATTGACGCAATTCAAAAACAGCGGTTTCGGAGTCGGACAGCAGTCCGGCGGCGTCTTCTTCACGCAACTCCCCCAGCACGCCGGCGTCGAACGCGTCAGCCGCGTGTTCAATCGCGGGGCGCAGTACGTCAACGACGGACACGACTCCGCCCGAGACGACGCCGTTCAACCCGCCGGCAGCGGCAAGGAAGGAACGGTCGGTGAGGATGAGTGCGAAGTCCGCAGTCACGGCGCCCACGAACGTGGCGGTGATCGCAAGGGGTGCATATGGCGCAGCGGCCTGGGGCGGGACAATGCCGGAGACGCGCAGCGTGGCAGGGGTCGGCAGCTGCATCGCCAAACGCTCGGCCGCGGACTCGTGCAGGGTCAGGGTGATGCTCATCGCTGGTTCTCCTCGATTGTGACGATGACGGCGGCTGCACGGGAGCCGTTACGGGCCGGTGCCGCGGTGGCCAGGCGGGTGCCGTTGATGGCGACGTCGAACGGCCGGTTCTCCAGGTGCGGCAGCGGAATGACATCCCCGACGGCGAGGCCCAGGATCTGCGCCGGCGTCACCGGAGTGGGGCTCAACTGGATGGCGACGTCCACCGGCACCTGGGTGACCTGGGCGCGGACAAGCGCCTCGGCGTCGCGGCTGTGGACAGTGGGATTCACGTCGCCAAGACCGGAAAGGAGGATGTCGGCGGGAATCGCGAGGCTGGCTGCGGCAAGGCTTTCGCCCACCTTCACGGTGAAGGAGGCCACGATCATGAGCTCTGCCGGAGCCGCGGCCTGGGCGAACTGGGAGTTGTACTGGATAACGTCCATGCGCACAGGGGTGGTCAGCAGGGCGCCAAGGGAATAGCTCAGGTCCTCGAGTCCGTCTTCCACCATGCGGCTGATGAGGGACTGCTCGATCTGGGTGAACTTACGATCCGGGACCGCCGTCTCGCTGGCCCCGCCCAGCATGCGGGTGACCCAGGACAATGCCGCCGTGGCAGGAAACTGCATGACCAGCCGCGATTCGCTGCCCTCAATGCGGCACAGCACCATCGCCGTGACCGAAGGGAGGGATGCGGCGTATTCGTCGTAGCTCTGCATGATGAGCTGTTCAAGGGTCGCGGTGGACTTCACGCGGACCTTGGCCGTCAGCTGTGTTCCCCATTGGCGGGCGAACGTCTCGAAGGCGACTTCCAGGACGCGGCTGTGCTGTCGCGGCAAGGTGGTGGGCCTGCGGAAGTCATAGACGTCCACGGTGCGCTGCCGTCCCGCCGATTGATCTTCCTGTTCACTCACGGTTGCCACTATCGGCAAGGAAAGTGCAGGGGTAAGGGACTATTTATCAGAGCCTTTCCGCGTGATGGCATGTCGGATAGGCTAGGTGTGTTGCCCTGGACCCTGGCAGCGCCAATCGTCGGCGCACGCTCCAGGAGGACATCACACATCATGCCAGGCGACCCCAGCACCCGCACCTCCCACGCCCGGCGTCCC
The DNA here is from genome assembly GCF_056398685.1 of Arthrobacter sp. 01T428. Taxonomy (NCBI): domain Bacteria; kingdom Bacillati; phylum Actinomycetota; class Actinomycetes; order Micrococcales; family Micrococcaceae; genus Arthrobacter; species Arthrobacter sp. 01T428. Next base: position 101,226 of record NZ_JBFTPW010000003.1, read on the forward strand.
GCGGCCACAGCAGAGTCCGAAGCTTGGCGGGATTACCCGTTGGCGGAGATCGACGAACTCATCGCGGAGCTAAAAATAAAAGTGGCGCGCTTTACGTTCTTCCGGTCGATTCAATTCGGCGATGAGAATTCGGAACCCGGAAACGGGGCTGCCTTCGAATCGATGATGGATGCTCTCGAGGACATTTCGGCGGCAGCACTGGGCATCGAATTAGCGTCCCACCAGGAATTTCTCCGGATTCGCCCGGTTACCAGACCCTAGCTCGGCGGACGGTCTTTGCCGCCTATAGAGTCAGGGTCCGGTTGATGACACGCGCTGCCGTGTCATGCAGATTCTGGTTGTTGGCGCGTGCAAATGAGCGCAAGCGCCCGAACGCCTCTTCCATGTTGACTCCGGCAGTGTAGGCAATGACCCCCTTGGCCTGTTCGATGAGGACCCGGCTGTTCAGGGCGCGCTGAAGCTGTTCGTTGACAACCGCCGATTCGCGGATGGTGCGTTCCTGCAGGATGCCGATCGTCGCAACGTCCGCCAGCGCTTGGCCGATGGCAACGTCCTCGGGCGTCAGGGCGCCGGACCGTTCGCCGAATAGACCCATGGCTCCGATGGTTCTTCCTTGAACGCGCATCGGTACCGCGTGGACGGAACGGAATCCCTGCGAAAGGGCGGCCGCCCGGAATTCGTCCCATTGGCCGGTCAAGGACGCTATGTCCTCCACGACCACCGGCGTTCCTGTCCGGTAGCACTCAACACAAGGACCGGAGCCCGCCTGCAGCTGGAGTATTTCAACCAGCTGGCTTCGCTCGCTGGTGGAGGCCAGGACTTGCAGCTCGCCGTGAGGATCTGCAAGCAGCAACCCGGCGGCGGCGGCATCGAGCAGATCCACGGATGCCTCGACGAGCGCATGGAGCAAGTCCAGCACGTCGTAGTCAGCGACCAACGTGTTCGTGATCTTTACGAAGGCCGCGCTGACGCGCTCGGCGCGGCTTGTCGTCACCATGTCGCCATATTACTGCAGACCGCCGCTGCCGTGCGCGTCATTCCCCGGGGCAAAACTCAGGCGTCCCTGCAGCACTGCCTCGGCTGTTTCGCGCAATGTCAGCGCATGCGCGAACGCGTGTGCACGCATCAACAAAAGTGCATCGGCAGCGGAACTCCCTGATTGTGCCAGGACCATTCCCGTGGCCTGGTGGATCTCCCGCCGGGACATCAACGCCGCTTCCACGGCGGGGTTTGTGTCGGGCGAGTTCACCGACAGAACCCCTCGCAACAAATGCCATGCCGTTTGGCCGGCAAGGACCGATGCTGTCGCATAATCGGCGTAACTCAGGCTCCCCGGTTTCGTATTGTGGAGCTCCACAACCCCGAGCTCCAAAGCGCCCAGGGTCACCGGGAATACAAACAGCGCCGCAGCTTCGGTCTCCAGGACTGCTTTGCTGAAAACCGGCCACGAGTACGGATGCGAATTTCGCACATCGGGGACAAGAACCGGGAGCTTGGTGCGCAAGGCTTCCCACCTTGGACCTTCCCCCAAATCAAACTGCAGCTCATCAAGCTTGGCCGCCAGTTTGTCGCTAGCGCACACGAGGGTCTCCGACGCGGCCCCGCCGAACATGGACACGGCTGCACCGCTTACTGGTAGCTGGGTCAGAAACGGCGTGCAGAGCTCAGCGCCAGCATCCATGGTGAGCCTCAGATCCCCGAATCTTCCTTTGCGGCAGAACCCGGTTGAACGCGGAACCGGAACAGCTGCTCTTCACCGCTAAGAATAGACCAAGCTACGCGGCCGGAGCCTGCGAAATCCTCACCATGTTGCCCGAAGGATCGCGGAAGGCGCAGTCACGGGGACCCCACGGCTGGTCGATCGGCTCCTGCATGACCTCCGCGCCGGACGCCCTGACCTTCTCGAAGAGCGTGTCGACGTCGTCGGAGCGGAAGACGATCGGCCCCAGGACACCCTTGGTGAGCAGCTCCTGGAGGGAGTCGCCGTCGGCCTTGGACCGGCCCGCATGCGGTTCGGATAGCACGATTTCAACACCCGGCTGGTCCTTGCTGCCGAGAGTCACCCACCGGAATCCGCCTTGCGCGACGTCGTTGAGCACCTCAAGGCCGAGGGCGTCCCGGTAGAAGGTGAGCGCTTCGTCGGGATCGTTGACAGTGATATGTGAGTACTGCAATGAAATAGTCATGGCAACGACGTTAGTCCGGGGCGTTGACGAGCGCTTCTTGAATCCTGCTCGCTTCTTTCCGGAGGGTCACGGCGTTCCGAAGCCGGCGTCGCCGAGCACCTTCTTGCCTTCGCTTCCCGTCACCAAGGCGATGAACGCGGCAGCCAGGTCCTTGTTCTTGCTGGTGCCAACGGTGCCGATCGGGTAGGTGTTGACGGCCTTGTCCGACTCCGGGAAAGTGATGCCCTTGACCTTGTCCCCTGCGCCCTTGACGTCGGTGACGTAGACGAGTCCGGCGTCGGCCTCCCCTGAGGCGACCTTGCCCAGGACGTCAGTCACGGAAGACTCTTCACTGACGGGCTTCAGGGTTGTGCCGGTGGCCTTTTCGATGGTTTGGGCCGCGGAGCCGCAGGGTACCTGGCTGGCGCAGAGCACCACCTTGACGCCCGGCTTGGCGAGGTCCTCGAAGGAACTGATCGACGCCGGGTTGGACGGCGGGACGGCAATGGTCAGGACGTTGGTGGCGAAGTTCTTGGCCGTTCCGTCGAGCAGCTTGGCGTCGGAAAGCTTGCCCATGTTCTTCGTGTCAGCCGAGGCAAAGACGTCCGCCGGAGCGCCTTGGGTGATCTGGGTGACGAGGTCAGAAGACCCGGCGAAGCTCAGGGCCACTTTTGTACCCGGGTTCGCAGCTTCGAATTCGCTGGCCAGCTTGGTGAACGTTGCCTTCAGCGAGGCAGCCGCGTAGACCGTCACCGTGCCGGAGAGCTTTGGTGTTTCGCTTGCGCTGGCGGATCCGCCGTTTGCGGTGCCTGCGGGAGTGCTTGAACCGCAGCCTGTCATGCCGGCCGCGAGGGCGCCGGCGACGAGCACCGCGGCGAAAGGTTTGGGGATGATCCTCATATGGTGCTCTTTCCTTGGGGAGTTTCGATGATGACCGTGGTGGCCTTGACCACGGCTGTGGCGACCGAGCCGAGTTCGAGCCCGAGCTCGCGGACCGCTTCGCTGCTCATGAGGGAGACGACACGGAAGGGACCGCACTGCAGTTCCACTTGTGCCATGACCTTGTCGGCCGTGATGCCGGTGACCAGGCCGACGAAACGGTTGCGCGCCGAGCGGCCCACCCGGGTGGGATCCTCGGGCAGCTGGGCCTGGTCCCGCGCGACGTGGGCAAGTTCCAGCCCATCCACGGCCAGCCGGCCTGAATCATCCTTGACCGGAGTCAGGATGCCGTTCTCGGTCCAACGCCGGACGGTGTCGTCGCTGACGCCGAGGAACCGGGCCGCTTCAGATACTCGAATATTTGGCACGGCTTCAGAATAATCCTCAAATGCGGTGGTGACGCTATGAAACTTCCGCAAATCAAATGTGACCCGTATTTCCGGCGGCGCTCTGCCCGGGTTAGTGGACGTCCCGGACGCAGCAGAGGTCCCGCCCCATCGGGGCGGAACCTCTGCTGAAGTCGTGGCCGGCTACGGCCTGAGTCAGTCTGCGCCGACCGCCAGCGCTTCCAGACGCTTGCTGGCTTCGTTTCGGCTGGGCCGCGTACGTATCTTCGCGACGCACGCGGGCATGGCAGCCACGGCCAGGTGCTCGCGGGCGCGGTATGTGCTCGGCGGCACGCCGACGAGTTCAGTGAACCGCGAGCTGAAGGAGCCAAGTGACGTACAACCGACCTCCATGCACGCGTCGGTGACGCTCATTCCGCCGCGCAGGAGCGCCATCGCGCGCTCGATCCGGCGGGTCATGAGGTAGTTGTAAGGGGTCTCGCCATAGGCGGCGCGGAACTGCCGCGAAAAGTGCGCCGGTGACATGAACGCATGGCTGGCCATGGTGGGTACGTCGAGAGGCTTGGCGTACTCGCGGTCGATCAGGTCACGGGCCTTGCGCAAGTACGTGAGCCGGGCGATGTCTTCCGGGGTCATGCCACGAGCGTACCTCGGCACGCCCGTCACTTCCATGGTGCCCGACGCCGTCCCGTCACCGCCGCGACAAGCGCACCGGCCGCTATTGGCCGCCGGCCCTCGCCTTGAGCGCCTCGGGGATCAGGGCGCGGACCACTTCGGGCCGGTCCGAGAGGACGACGACGTCGACCCTGCGGTTGAGTTCCATCAGCGCCTCGGTGGAATCATCGTTGACCTGCCTGGCGGATCCGAAGGCAACGGCGCCGATGTGCCCTGGAGAAATTCCTCCATGGTCGACGAGGTACCGGAGGACGTTGACGGAGCGGGCGGAAGAAAGCTCCCACGTAGAGGGGTATGAGGTGACCCCGTTGGCCGCGTGGCCTTCCACCATGATTTCAAGGGCCGCCTTCGCCATGGTCGGGGCGATCATTCCAAGGACCTGGCTCGCGCGGGGCGTCAGTTCCGGTCGGTCGGGTTCGAAGAAGGTCTGCGATCCTACGAGTTTCACGGTGAGTCCGCGTTCGTTGATCTGGAACTGCACATTGGCTCCCAGCCCCGCGGCGTCGAGCTTGGACTTCATGTCGTCGCGCAAAGCGGTGAGCCGGGCCGCTTCCTTGAGTGCGAGGTCCAAGTTGGAGAATCCCTGTGCGTCGGCGCTGGTGTATTCCGGCGGAACGACCGTCCCGCTGGCGGTGTCCACCTTCTGGCTGGCCACCGTGCCGAACCCCGTGGCGAGAGAATTGCGGAGTTTGTCGAATTTGGCCTGGTCCACGGTGGACATTGCGAAGAGCACGATGAACATGCACATGAGCACCGTGACCATGTCCATATAGGAAGCCATCCAGCGTTCGTCGACGTGTTCTTCCGCCGGAGGTGAACCGCGGCGGCGCCGCGACCTCATGCGGCCTTGGACGAAGCGAATTTGCCGGGGCGGGCTTCGTCGTCGTCGCCCTTCTTTGCGGATTTCGCCTTGCCGAGGCGGTCCGGGGGAACCATGGCGCGGAGCCGTTCGGCGAGCAGGAGGGGCTGGGTCCCGTTCTGTACCGCCAGCATGCCCTCCATCAGGAGGGTCATGCGTTCGATTTCGAGCTCGGACAGTCGCTTGAGCCGCGAACTGAACGGCAGCCAAATGAAGTTCGCGGACAACAAACCCCAGAGCGTGGCCACGAAAGCGGAGGCGATCATTGGTCCCAGATGATCGGGTGAGGAGAGGTTTTCAAGGACGTGGGTCAGCGATACCACGGTGCCGATAATGCCGATGGTCGGCGCGTAGCCGCCCAGGCTCGCGAAGAACTTGGCGGAGACGTGGTCGCTGCGCATCTTGGAATCGATCTCGTCCTCCATGAGGATGCGCAATTCTTCGGCATCGGTGCCGTCGGCGATGTTCTGGAGGGCCCGGGCCACGAACGGATCCTTCTCGTCCGCGGCCGCCTCTTCGAGGGAGAGAAGCCCCTCGCTCCGCGCCTTCTCGGCAAGGCTGATCAGCTGGTCGATACTGTCCTGCGGCTTGTCGGTCTTTCCTTTGAACGCTTTGGGGAGGTCCTTGAACGCCCGCACGGTATCGCGGAACGTGTTCCCGGCAAGACCTACGGCCAGGGTGGCACCGAAAACCAGGACCATGGGCGCGGGAAGCAGGAGGGCCATGAGATTGGCGTCTTCGAGGGTCACCATGGCGACCACCGAGCCGAAGGCCAGGAACAGGCCGATTATTGTTGAAGGATCCATGGCTTACCTTCCGTCCGGGTCCGGTGTGCGCACGAGGCTCAAGGGATAACCCGTGACGGTGGGGAGGTCCTGTGCCCGCCGAAGAATATAGGCGCGGTAGTTCGCAATTAGTTCCACGACCTCCGCAAGGCTTTCGCGCACAACATAGGTAGCGCCGTCGAGGGTCACCAGATGGGTGTCCGGGCTTTCGTAGATCCGTTCAATGATGTCCGGATTCACGGCAAAGCTGGTGCCGTTCAGGCGGGTGACAACGATCATGGGCCGTTTCTGCTTTAGGTAGGGAGGCGCTTGTAGGAGTGCGGTTCAGTTCCTACTGTCGGCCGGAGGCTCGCTCCCGTTAGGCAGTGTCAGCGCAGCGTCGCTGGGCGCACGCGTACCGGTGCGAGGATTCCGATGATCATGACGGCGGTGATGGAACCTGCCGCCATGATCGCCGCGAGCACCACGATCTGGAAGCGACCTGCCTCAAAGGGAGAAACCCCGCCAAAAATCGCCCCGACGAACGCGCCGGGCAGGGTGACAAGTCCCGTCGTCTTGGTTTGATCGGTTGACGGGATCAGGGCCGAATAGACGCTCCGCCGGGCAAGATCAAGGGTTGCCTGCCTCGGGGTGGCGCCGAGCGCGAGCCAACCCTCAACTTCCTCCCAGTGCTCGTAAACGGATTCCTTGAAGCGCCGGCCGGCCAGGACTGCGATGGTCATGCCGTTGCCAATGACGATCCCGCCGATCGCGAGCGCATAGCGGGGAGTGAACGCGATGGCTCCCGTCGCGAAAATGACGGCGAGCGTCATTCCGATGCCAGCGGCCATGGAGCCGCTGACCAAGCCCAAATGATGAAGGCTCCAGCCAATGCGTCGCGTGGCACTCATCGCGGCCACGGCAAACATCACCAGCAGGGCTACTGCCACCCATAGCGGGCTGGTGATCACACCACCCAGAACAAAACTGATCGCGGCCAGTTGCACGGCTCCGCGAAGGATGGCCAGTGCGGGAGCGAAAGGGTGAGGGGTGCGGAACGCCAAGAGCAGTGCCAACGTGGCCGCCATCAGGACGCCGACGCCGAGGAAGGTCGGCAGGAATTCGGCGAGACCGGGCATGGAGCCAGCTTATCGACTGCCGCAAGGCACTCGCTCAACCGACGACACACCACCTCCATGCATTAGGTCATGTAAATCTTGCGCAATACATGTGATTCCCGTCACAATAGGGCATTCTGGATGGAAGTTTAGGTATGGCTAACCTAAAGTTTCAAGCTGTGAGCCCGCACCCACTTCCCCCGGGCTCCCTTGGATTTGCTCGCAGAAAGAAGCCCTCATGAAGATCCGCGCACATGCGCTGGCCGGCATCGCACTCGCCGCCACTGCAGCCCTGAGCCTGGCCGCTTGCGGCAACGGCACCGCCTCCTCCGCAGCCCCCGAGTCCGCTGCTACTTCCACTAAAGTGGGTGGCGAAATCACCGTCTACAACGCCCAGCACGACACCCTGACCAAGGAATGGGTGGACGCGTTCACCAAGCAGACCGGCGTCAAGGTCACCATCCGCCAGGGTTCCGACACCGAGCTCTCCAACCAGATCATCCAGGAAGGCGCGGCATCCCCGGCCGACGTCTTCCTCACGGAGAACTCCCCAGCCATGGCCCAGGTTGAGAACGCCGGCCTCTTCGCGGACATCGACAAGGCCACTGTGGACCAGGTCCCGGCCGCGTACCGCCCGTCCACCAACAAGTGGACCGGCATCGCCGCCCGCTCCACCGTCCTGGTGTACGACAAGACCAAGATCAGCGACGACAAGCTGCCCAAGTCCATGCTGGACCTGGCCAAGCCGGAGTGGAAGGGCAAGTGGGCTGCTTCGCCGTCCGGCGCTGACTTCCAGGCAATCGTTGCCGCCCTGCTCGAACAAAAGGGCGAAGCAGCCACCACTGAGTGGCTCAAGGGCATGAAGGACAACTTCAAGGCATACAAGGGCAACAGCACCGCCATGAAAGCCGTCAACGCCGGCGAAATCGACGCCGCCTTGATCTACCACTACTACTACTATGGCGACCAGGCGAAGACCGGCGAGAACTCCAAGAACGTCACCCCGTACTTCTTCAAGAACCAGGACCCCGGCGCCTTCCTGTCCGTCTCCGGCGGCGGCGTGCTGAAATCCTCCAAGAACTCCGCAGCTGCCCAGGCCTTCATCAAGTTCGTCACCGGCAAGCAGGGCCAGGAAGTCCTCAAGAACGGGACCTCCTACGAATACGCGATCGCTTCCAACGTCGACTCGAACGCTAAACTCGTTCCCATCAAGGATCTGCAAGCTCCCACGGTGGATCCGGCCAAATTGAACTCCGCAAAGGTCACCGACCTGATGACCAAGGCAGGACTGCTGTAATTCTGTGACCACTGATCTATCGGCTCGCCTCTCCCCGGAAGTTCCCGAGGCTTCGGCGAGCGCGACGACGGCGGGCAGGGGCAAGCGCCCCCGCCCGCCTTTCGGCGTTTCTGCAATATCCCTCCTGGCCGTGCTGATCGCACTGTTTTCGCTCATCCCGCTGGGGTACGTCGCTTACATGACGGCCGCGACCGGGTGGGACACCGCCGTCGCACTCATCTTCCGGCCGCGCGTTGGCGAGCTGCTCCTGAACACCGTCATGCTGGTGGTCTTCACGGTGCCGATCTCCCTGGTATTGGGAGTCGGTGGCGCGTGGCTCGTGGAGCGGACCAGGCTGCGAGGCCACCGCTGGTGGGCCGTGGCCCTGGCGGCTCCGCTGGCCATCCCGGCGTTCGTCAACAGCTATGCGTGGGTGACCGCCGTGCCCTCGCTGGAGGGCATCTGGTCCGGCGTACTCATCGCCACACTGTCGTATTTCCCGCTTGTCTACATTCCCGCGGCTGCGACCCTGGGGCGTCTCGACCCTGCGATTGAGCAGTCCGCGGCCTCCCTTGGCTTGGGACCGTGGGCCATCTTCTTCCGGGTTGTCCTGCCTCAACTCCGGATCGCGATGACCGGTGGCGCACTCCTGGTGTCGCTGCACCTGCTGGCCGAATACGGCGCGTTCGCGATGATCCGCTTCGACACGTTCACCACCGCGATCATGACCCAGTTCCAATCCACGTTCAACGGCACTGCCGGGAACATGTTGGCAAGCGTCCTGGTGTTCTTCTGCCTCATCCTGCTCCTGGCCGAAGTCAGGAGCCGCGGTAACGCACGCTATGCCCGTATCGGTTCCGGCGCGCAGGCCAAGCCGACCAGGCTTCCCTTGCACCACTACCAGCTTCCCTCCCAGCTCGCCCTGCTTGCGCTCACCGTTTTGGCCTTCGGATTGCCGATCTTTTTTGTCCTGCGCTGGGTAGTGGCCGGTGGCGCCCGCGTCTGGTCGGCCGACGAATTCCTTCCGGCTCTCCTCCAGACCCTCGCTTATGGCACGGTAGGCGCAGCGGCGACTATCGTCGTCGGCTTCCCCATGGCCTATCTGGCCGTGCGGCACCCCAGCTGGTTCAGCAAGATGCTTGAGCTCTCGAATTACGTCACCAGTTCCCTGCCCGGCATCGTGGTGGGCCTTGCCTTCGTCACCGTGAGCATCCGAATGGTCCCGGGCGTGTACCAGACCTCCGGGGTCCTGATTGCAGCCTATGTGCTGCTGTTCCTGCCGCGGGCCCTGGTAAACATCCGCTCCGGGCTGTCCCAGGCTCCCAAGGAGCTCGACGAAGCCGCACAATCGCTCGGCAAGGCCCCCCTGGTGTCCTTCCTGAAAGTGACGCTGCGCCTCACAGCTCCGGCCGCCGCCGGCGGGGCCGCGCTGGTGTTCCTCGCCATCGTCAACGAGCTGACCGCCACGCTGCTGCTGTCCCCCAATGGCACGCACACCCTGGCCACCGAGTTTTGGAGCAAGAGCAGCGAGATCGACTATTCAGGCGCGGCGCCGTATGCCCTGCTCATGATCCTCTTGTCTGCCCCCATGACGTACTTGCTTTTCCAACAGTCCAAGAAAGTAGCCGGACAGTGACCGAACAATCCCCCTCAAGGCTTCCGTCACCCCGCGTGGCGGCTTCGGTGGCCCCCACCACCAACACGCATCTGGACATCGCCGAGGTCACCAAGAACTTCGGCTCCCAGGCTGTGCTGAAGGGCGTGAACCTCTCCGTGGCCAAGGGCGGGACCACCGCTATCGTCGGGCCATCCGGATCCGGCAAGACCACCCTGCTGCGCTTGATCGCCGGCTTTGAACACCCGGACACCGGCTCCATCAGCCTCAACGGAAACAAGGTGGCCGGGGACGGGATCTGGGTACCGGCCCACAAGCGGCATGTTGGCTATGTGGCCCAGGACGGCGCGCTCTTCCCGCACCTTACGGTGGGGCAGAACATCGCGTTCGGACTGGACAAATCAGCGCTCGACGGCGGCCGCCGCGCCGTGAAGGCCCGTGTCCAGGAACTGCTCGACATGGTTTCCCTCGATGCGGACATGGCAAAGAGGCGCCCCCACCAGCTTTCGGGAGGCCAGCAGCAACGGGTGGCGCTTGCCCGCGCACTGGCCCGCGAACCGCAGCTCATGCTGCTCGACGAGCCGTTCTCAGCGCTCGACGCCGGCCTCCGCGTGGCCACACGGCGCGCCGTGGCGAAGGTGCTGAACGAAGCCGGAGTCACCACCATCCTGGTGACGCACGATCAAGCCGAGGCCCTGTCCTTCGCGGATCAGGTGGCGATCATGCGCGGCGGGAAACTGGCGCAGATCGGCAACCCGTTCGTTGTGTACACCCGTCCCGCGGACCGGGCAACGGCCGAATTCCTCGGCGACGCAGTCATCCTGGACGCGTGGATGGAAGGCTCCCTGGCCACGTGTTCGCTGGGCGGCATACCCGTACGCCGTCCCCCGGCACAGGGCCTCGTGCAGTTGATGCTCCGCCCCGAACAAATCCGGATTGCTCCCGACGGTCCCATCCGCGGAGTCGTGGTCGACACTGACTACTTCGGCCCCGAGACAACCGTGCGGATCAAGCTCGCCCCGCGCGTTGCCGCCGCCGGCGCATCCTTGGCCTACCCGGGAGGTGGCGAAATCATCACCATCCGGCACTGGAACGCTTCCATCACCAAGCCCGGCACGGAACTCTGCCTCCGCGTGGTGGGCGAAGGCGTGGCGTTCCCTGTGGAGGATTAGGGGCGACGGCCGGCGCAGTGCCGGACCGTTGCGCTCCGCATTGCGGGCGTGCTAGCGTTGCGGCGGTCGTGATCAATCAGCAGGAGGTGAGTCCCATGAATGCAGTATCCGCAATGGGTGCTCCCCTGCAGTCCACGATCGCGCGACTGAACTAGTCGCCACCGGGAGCGCCAAACAGGCAATTCGCGAAAGGCGACTCCCATGAACACAACACCTTCTTTTCCTTTGCACTCCCGCGATCGGGCGCTGGTCCTAGGTGGCGGCGGATCGACAGGCAATGCCTGGCTGATCGGCGTCATCGCCGGCCTCTTCGATGCCGGGCTGGATGTGACCGACGCCGATCTGACCATCGGCACCTCGGCCGGATCAACGGCCGCGGCCCAGATTGCCGGCGCGACACCAACTCAACTGTTCGCCAACATCCTTGACGCCGTCCCCCCGCAACGGCCCGCTCCGGTCGGGTCCGGGCCTGGACGCGCGCCGGCCAGGCCAGTGGTGAACCACCTCGAGCGGATCAACAAGATCATCGCCGATGCCCAGGATGTGGCTGACATGCGCCGGCGACTCGGCGCAGCAGCGCTCGACATGGATGCGGCGTCGGATGGCGCCTGGTCAACGCAATGGCGCACCACTGTCGCCACCCGGCTACCCAGCCAGCACTGGCCTGAACGGACAGTGCTCATCACGGCGGTCGATGCCCGTGACGGTGAACCGGTCGCGTTCGACCGCCATAGCGGCGTCGACTTGGTGGATGCAATCGCCGCCAGCTGTTCCAGCGGCTTGCCTTACAGGATCGGAGACAAGCGGTACCTCGACGGCGGCTATCGATCCAACGCCGAGAATGCCGATCTGGCAGCCGGATACGGACGGGTCCTGGTGCTCTCACCCTTCGGTGGCAGATCATTGCAACCGCAGGAGTGGGGCACGCATCTCGCGACGCAGGTCGACGAACTCCGCGCAGGCGGCAGCAGAGTCGAGACGATCTTCCCGGACAGCAACTCGGAGCACATGTTCGGCGCCAATGCCATGGATCTGTCGCTGCGTCCGCCCGCGGCCCAGGCGGGTTACGAGCAAGGCAGAGCCCTTGCCGGGCAGCTCACGGAATTTTGGGGCTGAGCGCCCGGGGTTCCTGAGCCTGCAGGCGTGACGACACCGGTTCACGCATAGGAGGCGACCGAGGCGGTCAAGGGCCGCCTCGGTCACCTTCGCGGCTCAGCCCCGGCTACCTCATCGATCATAAGAGTCGCATTAATGTCAAGAGTTTTTGCTCCTATTGAGTGACGTATACCTGAAATTGAGTGGTCGAAAGTCATAAATTGAGTAGCGACGGACGGTGGATTGAGTATTGAGACATGCGAGAGGAATGCAATCCGTGATTCCCATTTTGGAATTTGAAAATAATTCCCTCGACCTGTTTCATAAAACTCTTGCCCTCATTTGCCTCATATGCATAATTTGATCGTGAAGCGCCTGTCTCTCTCTGAAAGGTGATCCATGTCAAACAGATCTAAGCTAGGTTCAATCGGAAGTCTTCTACTTGTCGCGCTTGTCGCCAGTGGGGTCGTGGTGTCGAGCGCGGGGGTTGCACAGGCATCGCCAGTTTCTTTAGGTGAAGGGGTTCATTCGCCAAGCAAAGTCAGTACTGTTACGGTCCCCGGAACGAACATCGTTGTTTCTGGCGCCGGCGCTTGGTCCGCAAGCATCACTCTTCCGGGCACGGCTTCATCCGAAGCTCTCGCAAAACCGGGCAAGATCCCGGACGGCCTTTTCGCCGGGCAAGGTGAGCCGGTTCTGAGCACCAAACTCAACAGTGCCGTGATTAGTAGTTATGCCACAGGCAAGGGAACTCAGACACTGATCAACATTGCTTCAAACACTGCGGATCGAGAATATCGGTTTCCCTTGTCGCTCCCCGCAGGATCAAAAGCAGCCATAGACACTGATGGTTCCGTTGTTGTTCGCACCGCTGAGGGTGCGATTGCTGGGGGTTACAGGGCTCCATGGGCTTACGATGCGCTCGGCAGGGCTGTTCCGACGCGGTTCTCCCTCGACGGAGAGGCTCTCGTGCAGTCGATCGATTTTGATCAGAACACAGCCTTTCCGGTAACCGCTGATCCGAGCGACTTTTGGGGCTGGGCCAAGTGTATAGCGACCGTTACGGCAGAGGTTGCTGCTAACGCTCTGGTCGCCGGTAAAGTCGCTAAACTAGTTGCAAGGTTTGGAAGTATTCAGAGGACCTTCGAAATTCTCTTCCGCGCCTGGAACGCGGCATCCGGGTTGGAGAAGAAGTGGCAAGCTGTCGTTGCCGCCGGCGGTGGTCTTGCTGGAGAGGTTCTAGGCATCGCCTCGATCAAGGAAGCGTGTTTTGACTCCTAAAGGTGCTCGCGACATTCCTATTTCCCTGCTTCTATTTGCATTGGTAGCGGTTCTGCTATTCATAACGGCCGCCGGATATATGCAGCTCTGGTGGTCAATACTTGCTGGTATCGCGCTTGTTGGAACCGGCATCGGAGCTTTCGCTGATTTCCAGCGTCGCAAGAACTAGCTTTTCAAGGTTGGGGTAGAGTGCCCGGGGTTGCTCACCCGGGACAGGCATAGCCTTATGGCATGACCGCAAGCTACAGGTACGACGTGGAGATCCTGTATCTCCTTGTGTCATCCGGCCACGCCTACTTCGGCCGCGCACGCGATGGTGCCGCCGAGGTGCCCACAACGGACGCCGAGCAGGTCGACGTCGTAAGCGGCAAGGGCATCGTCGGTGACCGGTTCTTCGGCAAGGCCGCGCACATGGATGCCGCAGTCACCCTGATAGCCATCGAGTCGCTCGAAGCGATGGCTGCTGAGCTGGGGGTCGCCCCTTTTGACCCGCTCCTCACGCGCCGCAATGTGGTCCTCAGGGGAGCCCACCTGGCTCCCCTGCTGGGCGAAGAATTTGCCTTGGAATCGCGGGGCGGCGTTGTCCGGTTCCGCGGCGGACGTCCGGCCCACCCCTGCGCGTGGATGGACCAAGTCCTGGCTCCGGGCGCGCACGCCGCCATGCGCGGGCGTGGGGGCGTGCGCTGCCAACCGCTTTCGGATGGCACCCTGCATCGTGGCACAGCTGTGCTAATTAGTCCCGTGCCGCTTGTTCCTGACAAGGCCGGCGAGGCCACGTTCCACGGGGCTTCGCGGCTTCCGTAGGTCCATTCTTAGGACTGCCGTGGTTCCGTTTCGGATGTGATGATCGCGGCGTTGGCCTGGTCGGCCAAAGAGCCCTGCCGACGACTCGCCAGGAGGAACGGCACCGCGATCAGCTCGATAACGCCGCTGATCGCGAGCGAGGCGGAGTAGCCGTAAACATCGGCGGCCCGGCCGAGCAGCGGCTGCACCACCACTCCACCGCTTGATCCCATCAGCGAGTCGAAGCTCAGCACTGTTGCCCGCTGCTTCGACGGGATCATGTCGTTCACGTAGGCCTGCCGTACCGGTGTGGCCGCCGAGTCGACCATGGCCCAGAACGTCAACAGCGCCAAGGCCACCCAGAAGACATTCGTGAACCCGAGCACCACCAGAATCGATGCGCTCACCACTCCACTCAGAATCAACACCGTAGTGCGTTTGCGAACGAGGCGCCGGATACGCGGTGCAAGCCATCCGCCCACCACCTGCGCCCCCGCCACGATTGCCGCTGCCAGCCCGGCCACCGAGTACGCGCGCGGGTCACCGAAGAGCTGAAGCAGGTACGGCTGCAGGGCATAGAACACATAGATCCCGACGCCGGCACTGAACGGCGCTGCCAACATCACGTACCGCACGGGTGGATTTTTCAAACCGTTCTCGATCGAGGCGTCGAGGACAGCACGGGTCGCCTTGAGTGGAGGGGCAGAGCGCTCGGGGGTGAAGCCGACGTCGTGCATCAGCAAGAAGGCCACCACGAACATGGCGAGGAGCACGCCCACGCGAATCAGGAACGGGACTCCCAGGTTGGTGGCCTGCGCGATCACCCCGCCAGCCACTGAGCCCGCAAGCATGGCGGCACCCGACACCATCTGTCCCCGCCCGAGCACCGTCTCCAAGCCACCCTCATATCCAGTGAAGCGCAACGCGTCGACGAGCCAGGCCTCCACTGCACCCGAGAAGAAGGTGAAGCCCAAGCCGAGCAACACCGACACCACGGCCCACCACAAGAACGGGGCCGAAAGCTGCCAGAGCAGAAAGTAAAGGTAGGTGGATCCGGCCAGTGTCACCGTGCCAAGAAGGAACGAAACGCGGCGTCCCCAACCATCGGCCACCACTCCAGTGGGCACTTCGAAGACGACCATCCCGGCAGTGAAGAAGGCGTTTGCCGCAAAGGCCTCAAGATTGCTGAGTCCGGCATCCAGTAGGAAGAGGGTATTGATCCCCCAAATGAACGAGGCCGCAAGGGTATTGCCGAGGGTCAAGGTGAGGTAGACACTTTGGATCTTTCGGGCGGCGGGGTTCATTGGAACGACGGCCCCGCCTTGGCGAGGGGGAACCACGAGGCCATTCTCGTCCGCTTCGGATGCGCACGCCAGAGGCGGACGGGACGGGTTTGAGGGGAGCCCACCGCAAAGCACACCTCACGCCGGCGAAGCCGATCACAACGTCGCCCATCGGGTGATTATCGACGGCTGCGAGGTTGAGCCGGTGGCGGCGGAAGGAGACCCGGGAACCGGAATCCTTCCCGAGCAAATATGGAAAATTTCTGCTGATTTCCGGGATTTTTCGGTGGGCAGGTGTTCTTCGACCTAAGAATGTCAGTGGTCCCTGGGATGCTTTGGTTATGGCCGGAATTCGGGAAACCCAGCTGATGGGGACGGGCGCGCCAGTCGGCGGCGCAGGTCCGGATGCTGCTGTCTCGTGGGCCGAAATAAGAGACCTGCTCGGTGCGGTGGCCTCGCTCCGGCCAGGCGCCGACGGCGCTGAACTGATTGACCAGCTGCGGGCACTGGAGGATTTCAAGTCCGCGGCCGCGGCTGCGCAGGCCCGGATTGCCGTCTCCTTCGATGCGGCCCAGCGCAGCGCCGAGACGAACCTGGGCGTCCCCGCCGACGAGCGCGGCCGCGGCGTCGCAGCCCAGATTGCCTTGGCCCGGCGGGAATCCCCCGCCAAAGGACCCCGATTGCTGGGTTTGGCGAAGGCCCTCGTGACCGAGATGCCGCATACCCTGGCCGCGCTGGATTCGGGACAGCTGAACGAATGGCGCGCCACCCTGCTGGTGAAGGAAACAGCCTGCCTGTCCGCCGAAGACCGCTGCGCCGTGGACGAGGAGCTCGCCGCCGACACGGGAGTCTTCGACGGCGCCGGAGACAAGACCATCATCTCCGCCGCACGGGCCGCCGCCTACCGGCGGGACCCCCGCTCCGTCACCCAACGCGCCAGCCGTGCCGCGGCGGAGCGGCACGTGAGCCTTCGCCCGGCACCGGACACCATGACCTACCTGACCGCCCTGCTTCCCGTCGCCCAGGGCGTGGCCGTGCACGCGGCCTTGACCCGGCACGCCGACACCCTTCGCTCCGGCGGAGACACCCGGTCCCGCGGGCAGATCATGGCCGACGCCCTGGTCGAACGCACCACCGGCACCCCCGGCAGGATCAGTGGGGTTGAGGTCCAGCTCGTCATGACCGACCGCACCCTCTTCCATCGCGACAGCGAACCGGCGCGTCTCCCGGGCTACGGGATTGTCCCCGCTGCGTGGGCACGGGCAATGCTGGTTGGGAACGAGGGCCAGGCGGAACCCGGCCAGGCCGGTCCCGGCGGCCAGTCCGCGGACCGGGCCTTCAAGGTCTGGCTCCGGCGCCTCTACACAGCCCCCGGAACCGGGGACCTCGTCGCCGCCGATTCGAGAGCCCGGCTCTTCCCGCCAGGCATGAGGCGCTTCATCCAGGCCCGCGACGACACTTGCCGGACACCCTACTGCGACGCACCGATCCGCCACTTCGACCACATCATCCCCTGGCACGACGGTGGACACACCACTCTGGCCAACGGCGCGGGGCTATGCGAAGCCTGCAACCACACCAAAGAACTCCCCGGCTGGACAGCACAAACCGGAGCAGCAACAACCCAGCACGGGACACGGCATGTCCTGGACATCCGCACCCCCACCGGACGCCACTACCGGTCAACAGCCCCGCCCCCGCCAGGAACCGGGCTATCCATGACCACGGCGGCGCCAGATTCCAGAAGCCACCGACGCAAGCTCCGACACCATGCAAAGGCGCTTAAATACGCCCAACCCGCCAAACTGCGGGCCGCCTAAGTAAGCTATGCCGAGCCGGACGACGTGTCTTTCGGGCCGGTGTCTTTCGGGCCGGTGTCTTTCGGGCCGGTGTCTTTCGGCGCCGCATCTTTGGGGCCCGCATCTTTCGCAGCGAGCGGCAGGGTGATCCTCATGACCGTTCCCCGCGGCCCGCTGCGCTCAACCTCCACAGTGCCGCGGGCCCCGGTGATGATTTCACGGACCAGCGCCAAGCCGATTCCGAAGCTGCGCTGGCCTGGTGCGCCCTCCGGACTGTGTGTCCTCACGAAGCGGTCAAAGATCCGGGTCTGGTCCACGCCTTTGATCCCAGCCCCGGAATCCGAAACCGTGACCACTGCGCGGTTGCCGAGCACCTCCGTCGTGATCCCCACCTGGCCGCCAGCTGGGGTGTGTGCCAGCGCATTGTCGGCCAGCGCGAGGAGGGCACGTCGGAAGCCATTGCTGTCAATGAGCGCGAAGGGGCGGTCCTTTTCCGTCAGGGTGACGCGGACGTTCTTCTCTCCCGCGAGCTGTTGCAAGCTCTCGACAACGGCACCCGCCACCTTGGCGAGATCGCTCGGCTCTGCGGCTGCGTCCGGAGGCGAGCCGGTGGCTGCGACAAGCAATTCGTTGACGATGCCGGTGAGGGTAGCTGTGTCATTTCGGATGCGGGCGAGCGCTTCCCCCGTTTTTGAGTCCGCGGCGGCATCGCGCTGGGCGAGCTGGACCCGTGCATCGAGGATGGCGAGGGGCGTGCGCAATTCGTGGCTGGCGTCCTGAACGAAACGTCGCTGCAGGGCAAGCGCTTCGCCAAGGGGCCTGATGGCGCTCCGCGCGCTGAGCCAGCCGATGGCACCGGCGAGGAGGATCCCCGCAATGCCGGCAACGATCATGGCCTTCAGGAGGTCCTTTGTGTCCAGATATGCGTAGACGGAGTCGGTTTCGCCTGGTCCCGGCAGCGTTGGATGCTGCGCCTGGTTGAAGAGGTAGATCGCGGCGGCCGCAAGCAGGCAAAGAACCAAAACCGCGCATGCCGCGCTGATCCGCACTGCGATCTTCAGGGAGGCTCTGCGGAGAGTCTCCTGGTCCGGGTTCTCAGTCATGGGTGTCGTTCTCAGTCATGGGGGTCGCCGATCTGGTATCCGAGGCCGTGGACTGTCCGGATCACCGTTTTGGAAATCTTGCGGCGCAAATGGTGGACGTAGGTGTCAATCACGCCCGGCTGGTCCGTGGGGTGGAACAAGGCGTTGATGAGGTCTTCACGGGTAAACACACGCTCGGGTTCGCCGGCCAGGATTTCGAGGAGCCCGGCCTCCTTCGCCGTCAGGGTGACGACGGAACCGTACACGGAGCGCACGGAGCGGGCACCGGCGTCGAACTCCCAATCCCCGATTCCCAGGGTCTGGGGCGGCAGCGCGTACGTTCGGGTGAGGGCTCGCAAGCGGGCGGCCAATTCCATGGCGTCGAACGGCTTGCTCATGTAATCGTTCGCCCCGGCGTCGAGGCCCCGGATCTTCTCGTCGGTGGCACCGAGCGCCGTCAGGATCAGGATCGGGGTGGCAATCCCCTTGGCACGAAGGGCCTTGATGAGTGCGATGCCGTCCATGACCGGCAGCCCCCGGTCAATGACCATCGCATCCCAACTCTGTGTCAGGGCGAGGTGGAGCCCGTCGCGCCCATTGACAGCCAAGCGGACAGAGAAGTCCGGCTCCAGGAGTTCGCTGATGAGCGGCCCCAGGGCGGAGTCGTCTTCGACCAAGAGGAGGGCCGGCCGCTCAGCTGTTGTCATGCTGCCTATTCTTCCCCGGCGTGCCCGTTCGCGGCGCCTACCTTGACGTTGCGCCGCTTTTTGAGCAACTCGACTCCCCACGGCAGGACGGAGACCAAAACCATGATTACGGCAATGGCGTCAATGTTGTTTGCGATGAACTCGTAGTGTCCCAGCCACGAGCCCAGGAGTGTCACGGAGGTCGCCCAAATGACGGCCCCGGCGATGTTCCACAGGGTAAAGGATTTGTAGTTGTAGCGCGCGATGCCTGCGCTGAGCGGCGCAAACGTCCGCACAATGGGGACAAAGCGGGCCAAGACGATTGCGGGGCCGCCGCGGCGCTTGAAGAATTCTTCGGCCGCATCCAAGTGGGCGGTTTTCAAGACCCGGGCGTCGTCCTTGAACCATCGCCGTCCGAACTTGCGCCCAAGCATGTAGCCGATCTGGTCTCCTGCGATGGCGGCGGCTGATACGACGGCGATCAACACAGGCAGTTCAAGCTGCAGTTGCTGGTGAAGCAGGCCCGTGGTGAACAGCAAGGAGTCACCGGGCAGGAAAGGGAAAAGGAGACCGGATTCGATGAAGACGATCAGCGCCACTACCCCCAGCGCCGCAGGGCCCAAGCCCTGGAGGAGGGTGGTGGGATCAAGGAATGCGGGCATGGCGGAAAGTACGTGCATGGGGTCCTCCTCAGGATCCGTGTGCTTGGGTTGGGGCTGCTCCCGAGGCGGCTGCCTCCGAGGCGCCTGCTTCTGATGCAACGCCAAACGGTAGCCGCGCGAAAACCCGCGGGGCGTACCGGTTCCAGAACCCGGCCAAGACGATCACTGCGGCGCTGGTGGCCAGGAATGACGCCACAACGTCGCTGGGGTAATGGACTCCGATGTAGATACGCGACCACGCCACCACCACGGCCATGACAGCACCGGCCCACGCAGTGATGACGCCCCACCGGCTTCCCCGGACCAGGAAGTACAGAGCGAAGGCGAGCGCTACGGCGAAGGCGGTGTGGCCGCTGGGAAAACTGTTGGAACCCGTTTCCGGAGCCAGGGGGTCGAAAAGAAGCGCGGGGTTGGGCCGGTGGCGGGCAACGATAAGTTTGAATACCTCGCTGGCAACCCAGCCCGAACATGCGAAGAGCACAAACATGACAGCCCGCACGAAGGACTTGCGGACCAGGCAAAGGTACAAGCCGATCACGAGGACAATGCAGACTCCCGCTACGGGGGCGAAGAGGACGTTCAAAGCCATGGCCGCGGTGGTCAGTGCGCCCACGTGATGGCGGCTGAGTTCCTGGTCAATACCGAATTCCCCAGTGGTCAGGCCTGCTACCGCCTGCACGCTGAAGCCAATGGCAAGGACGGCCGCGGCGAGGACAATGCCCCACAGGAGCCAGAACCTCGTCTGGGGAAGCAACGGCACACTGTGACGGACGACGGCGGAAGCGCGGCCTTCCGTGGAAGTGTTCTGCTTGGGGTGTGATCGCATGGTGTCTCCGGTTCGGGGTGACGGCCGTTGTGCGGCCTGTTTCCACTCTCCCGTGGGGCACTTAAGAAGCTCTTAAGAACTCCTGGACACGGCCCTTTCCCCTTGACCCGCACGTGGATGGGCCCCAGAGTTTAGGAACCTACTGTCCGCCACATCGAAGGGTCTGGGATGTCCGAATTTGCGATCTCGAAAGACGGTACCCGCATCGGGTATGACCAATACGGCGAAGGACCTGCCGTCATCCTGGTTGGCGGCGCGATGCAATTCAGGGGCTTCGACTCCAACACCATGGAAATGGCCAAGCTCCTGGCCGCCAAGGGGTTCACGGTGCTGAATTACGACCGGCGCGGCCGAGGGGAAAGCGCTGAGGCTCCGTCATTCAGCCTGAAGGACAACATCGACGATCTCGCCACGCTCATCGACATCGTGGGCGGCCAGGCCGCGCTCTTCGGGAGCTCTTCCGGTGGCTCGATTTCCCTGGCAGCGGCGGCAGCAGGCTTGCCCGTCACGAAGCTCGCGCTCTGGGAGACTCCGCTGAGCGAAGAACTCGGCGCCGGCGGGGCTGAATTCTTCGCCGGGCTCCAGGAACGGGTCGCCTCCGGCGACAAGGCCGGCACCATCGAGTACTACATGAAGGACATGCCGCCGGAGTGGCTGGCCGGAGCCAAGAACAGTCCAGGATGGCCCATCATGATCGAATTGGGCCCCAGCCTTTTGGCCGACGCCGAATCCCTCGCGTGGTCCCAGTCCGCGCCTCGGGCAGCGCTCTGGTCCGGCATCACCCAGCCCACCCTCGCGATAGTCGGCGAGCAGACCGTCCCGATCATGCCGAAAGCGGCCGACTCCATCGTGGCCAACATCCCGAGCGCCCGCAAAGCTACCATTCCAGGCGCCAACCACGGCTGGGAACCTAGCGTCATGGCCGACGCCTTGGCCGAGTTCCTCGCCGAGTAATACAGCACTCGCTTTCACCATGAACCTGGCCGGGATCGCCGTCGAGCTCTACACACTGGTTCCCTCGGCCTTCACGGCGGCCCGCACTGCGCGGGCCAAGGAAGCCAAGTCGGATGGGGATGCCGAACTGGCGAAACAAATCGCCCAGTTGCCCAAGCCTTCGACGGCGGCGTGGGCCGTCAACATGCTTGTCCGGCACGGCACCAAGGAATTCGCCGGCGTCCTGGAGCTTGGGGCCTCGCTCGGGCGAGCCCAGGAGCAGCAGGATCACGACCGTCTCCGCACGCTCGGCCAACAGCGCCCGCGCGTCCTGGGCGCCGCCGTCGAGCAGGCCCGGGCAGTGGCGGAAGGCCTCGGTGTCAAGGTCAGTGGCGCCGCCGCGATGGAGATCGAGGCCACGCTGAGGGCCGCCATGACGGATCCCGGCGCCGCCGCGGCGCTCCGCAGCGGGCAGCTTGTGCGTTCGCTCGCCACGAACGGATTGGAACCCGTGGATCTCTCGGGCGCGGTGGCGATTGCGGGCGCGCTTCCCGCGGTGGACGTCACCCAGGAAGAGCCCGACGACGGCGGGCGGCAACGGGGGCGGGCAGACTCACAGCGGGCTCGCGCCGACTCGGAGCGCGAACGCGAGAAGGCACAAACCGTACTCGCGGAAGCAGAGCGCAGTGCGGACAAGGCCGACCTGGAACTCGCGCAGGCCGAGCGCGAGAAGTCCGAGGCCTTGCGCCGGAGCGAGCAACTCGCCGTCGACGTCAAAGCCGCCAAGGACAAGCTGGCTGCATTGCAACAGGAGCTTGCCGCGACGGAGTGGGCGATCACCCTGGCTGAGCGGGACCGCAAGCTGGCAGCCCGGCTAGCCGAGCGGGAGCGCCGGGCCGCGGAAACGGCACGGGCCCGGTTGGAGGGACTTTCTTAGCGGGCGCAACGTCCGGTATACCGGACATTCCGAGGCGTATTCTAGGACAATGTACAGTCAATCGGTGCGGCCCAAGGCGCCGGCCGCGGCCCAGGTGCTGGCGGTTCTCAGATACGTTGCCGGACAGGCCGGCCCGGTCAGCGCGTCCATCATTGCGCGCGATGTTGGACTGCCTCGGTCCACCACGTATCAGCTCATTGCCTCCCTGATCGATGACGGCTTCCTGGTCCATCTTCCCGAGGAGCGCAAGTATGCCTTGGGAGTGACCGCCCATGAGTTGGGGACCGGGTATTCGCGGCAAGCTCCGATCCAGCGGATCGCCCGGTTCCCCCTGTCCCGGCTCGTCGCCCGGACCCGCCGGACTGCCCATCTTGCCGTGATGCACGGGCGCGACGTCGTTTACGTGATCGAGGAGCGGGCGCCGCGGCAAAGCCCCCTTGTCACCGACACCGGAGTCCGGCTTCCTGCCCACCTGACGGCCAGCGGCAGGGCGATGATGGCCCAGATGGACCCCGCCCAGGTGGCTGCGCTTTTCCCTGGGCCAGAGGCTTTCGCGGAGCGCCACAGCAAAGGCCCGCAATCCTTGCCCGCATTGCAGGACCTCTTGGCGCGGGCACGATCGCTCGGATACGCATGGGAGCAGGACGAGGTCACGGAGGGGTTTTCTTCTGTGGCGGTCGCCGTCCTCGACCGGCAACGCTATCCCGTGGCCAGCGTGACGTTGACGGTGTCGAACCGGGCGTTTCCCGGCGGAGGCACCCGTCACCGGGCCAAGGACGCCGAGACCCCGGAGGAAAGGGCGGTCCGCATCGAGGACGTCGCCCGCGAGTGGATTCCGGAAGTGACCAGGTGCGCGCGGGAAATTTCCCGCAGGCTGGGCACCCAAGCCTGACCCCGACGTCGTTCCCTCTGGTCGACTGGGACGCTCGCTAAAATATAGGACCAAATGCCAGGACGCTCGCTCACCAAAAGTGAGCGAGCGTCCGCCGAAAACATCCCAAAAGTGAGCGAGCGTCGGAGGGGGCACAGCCCAAAGGCTAGACTGCCGCGGTGTTCGACGCTGAGCCGGCTAGCGGCGCTATTGCCCCCGAGTCCGATTCCGCGGGGTCGGGTTCCGTCGGGTAGACCATCTCGGCCGGTGCGTTGGAGTTCCTCTTCGCCAGCGGGTAGAACACGATTGCCGTGACCACGAGGCCTACAAGCCAGGAGATGTCCGCCCCGCCGAGAAGCTCGGTCATCGGGCCGGTGTAGAGGGTCTGCGCCAAGAACGGGATCTGGACGACGATGCCGATCGCGTAGCTGAGCAGCGCTGTCTTGTTCCAACGGCCGTAGCGACCGTTCAGGTCGTAGAGGGCCGGAATGTCCACCTTCTCCTTGGAAACCAGGTAGTAATCCACCAGGTTTATGGAGCTCCAGGGGATGAACACCATCAGCAGGAGAAGGACGAAGTTCTTGAAGTTGGCGATGAAATCGGGGGAAGCAAGCACTGCGATGAGCACCGAGAGTCCGATAAAGCCGATCACGTAGGCGAACCGGGTCCATGACGCCACCGCGGACTTGCGGGTGAACGCCGTGACCGAGGTAAGCATGGTCATGTAGCCGCCATACGCGTTCAGCGTGTTGACGGTCAGTTTTCCGGTCACGATGACCAGGTAGATGACTACCGCGATCAGTCCGCCTCCACTCAGGTTCCCGAGGAAAGCGACTTGGCCGTCCAGGAACCGTGCACCCTTGGGCAATGCGAGGGCGGCGAAGAGAGCGCCCAGCGTCATGGACCACTGGGAACCAATCACCGTGCCGAAATAGGCCGACATGAAGGTCTTGCGTGCTGGGGTTTTGGAAGGCAGGTACCGCGAGTAGTCGGCGACGTACGGGCCGTAGGTCAGCTGCCATCCGGCGCCCAGCGAAATGGCGAGCAGGAAGGTGGGGAACTCGAAACTGCCGGCTCCCAAGAGTGCGCCGACGTCCTGGCTGGCCAACAACCTGATGCCCAGGTAGGTGAAGCCGAGGATACCGACGACGGTGGCAATGCGGCCCAACATGTGGATGTACTTGTAGCCCAGGGTCGCCACGACGATGGTCAGCGCCCCGAAGACGATCATGCCCACGGCCGGGGTGCCCGTGTGGAGGATGAGGCTGACTGCCTGTCCGGAGAGGACCGTACCGGTGGCGGCGAAGCCGAGGTACATCACGACCACCAGGACCAAGGGAATCACTGCCCCGAAGATCCCGAACTGTGCCCTGCTGGAAATCATCTGCGGCAGGCCGAGCTTCGGCCCCTGCGCCGCGTGGAGCGCCATCACAGCACCGCCCAAGAGGTTTCCGATCAGGAGGCCGATGATCGCCCACAGCGCATCCGCGCCGAACAGGACTGCCAAGGCGCCGTCGACAATAGCCGTGATCTGCATGTTCGCCCCGAACCAGAGCGTGAACTGCTGGCCAGGCGAACCATGGCGTTCATTTTCCGGGACAAAGTCGATGGAACGACGCTCAACGCGCGGCCCACCCGTTCCCGCTTTTCCTGTGGCCTGCATGCCTAATCCTCACTTTGACAACCGAAGTCCGATGTCCCCAACTGAGAATCAATCAGAGCATGCAAAGTGACAGTGATCACGGAAAGGGGTCGATCTTTAGTCCGATATCCCGGACGATAAGCCACGAGCTGTTGTTCACCCGGATTCATGGCCGTCGCCGCCGGCGAGGCCCATGAACATCGTCTTGTGCAACACGTCCACGTGCCGCCGCGATACCTCCACCGCGCCGCGGTCGTCGCCGGCGCGCAAGGCGTTGACGAGCGCAATGTGGTCCCGGTTGGACTCATGGAGAAACTCGATCGGGTACGGGATGAAGTATGCGTAGAGCTCCGCCAGCGCCTCGTTGTAGACGTCGACCGCAGCTCCCAGGCCCGAGCACGCCGCGACCAGCCTGTGAAACCTCTCGTCGGCCTGGTGATACTCGGACCAATTGCTTGATCCGGCCATCTCATGGGTCAACCGCTCCAGCTCATCCAGCTGCGCTGCCGTGGCGTTGACGGCGGCGAAGTGGGTAACCGCGCATTCGAAGAGCAACCGACGGTCCACCAGCCGGTTCACTGCATGGGATTCGGCTGGCGACGCAGCGAGCTCTTCAAGGACGTTTTGCGGCGGCTCGTCGGCGACGAAGGTTCCGCCGCCGCGCCCCCGCCGGCGGACAACGACCCCCTGGTCGGCCAGGCTCGCTAGGGCCCTGCGGGCGGTGATCGGGCTGACCGAAAGGCCCAGCGCGACGTCTTGCTGGTCGGGCAGCCTCTCCCCGGGCTGAAGCAGTCCCAAGGATATGGCCATGCCGATCCGCAACCGCACGGCGTCGATTGCGCTCCGGCGGTCGATTCCGAGCAAAGGGGCAGCATCGATGGGTGAGTCGCCGGTGGTGTCCTCGAGCTGACGGGTCATATCCGCTACTTTACGGGGCAAAATCCACCTTCCTTTTATTTGATCATTATGATCTAATATGAGGCGAGTCACAACGACAACGTGGAGAAACCAGTGCAACGCATCCTTCCCCTCATCGCCGCCCAGGCGGCACCCCGACTGATCGGCGAACCGATCGAGGCCTTCGCCGCCGAAGTCGCCGCCGCCGTCGCGATCCAACCGCACAGCAAGCTCGTGGTCTTCCCGGAGCTGCACCTTTTCGGGGATTCCAACCCGGACCTGCAGCGTACGGAAGTGCTGCAGGACTCGGCCGAGCCGCTGGACGGTCCGCGCGTCAAGGAACTGCGGCAGCTCGCAGCTGACCTGGGGATCTGGTTGGTTCCGGGCAGCGTCTGCGAGCGCGGCCCCGAGGGGCAATTGTTCAATACCCAGCTGGTCCTTTCCCCCGAAGGCGAGCTCGCCGGCTACTACCGCAAGGTCTTCCCTTGGCGCCCCTTTGAGCCCTACGACCCCGGCGACCGGTTCACCACCGTCGACCTGGAAGGGATCGGCAGGGTGGGCTTGAACATTTGCTACGACGCCTGGTTCCCCGAGGTGACCCGCCAGTTGGCGTGGATGGGCGCCGAAGTGATCCTCAACGTCGTGAAGACCACGACGCCGGACCGCAAGCAAGAACTCGTCCTCGCCAAGGCAAACGCGATTGTGAACCAGGTCTTCATGGTCAGCGTCAACTGCGCGGGACCCACCGGCAAAGGCCTCAGCCTGATCGTCGACCCCGAGGGGAACACCATAGCCGAGGCCGACGACGACGCGCCCACCCTTCTCTCCGTGGAACTGGACCTCTCCGCCGTCGAGCATGTCCGCACGCACGGGACCGAAAACCTCAACCGCCCCTGGTCCCAATTCCGCCCCGGCGAGCCGCCCATCGAGCTGCCTGTCTACCAAGGCCGCATCGACCCGACCACCTGGACCCCACGGTCCTCCAACTCCTAAGGAACCACCGGTGACAACGCAACCGAGCCTCACGCGCGCCCTGAAACTGCCCTCGCTGGTCCTGTTCGGGCTGGCCTACCTGACCCCGCTCATCGTGCTGGCGATTTTCGGCGTGATCGCCGAAACCACCGGCGGAGCATCCCCGTCGGCCTATCTGGTGGCCATGGTCGCCATGCTCTTCACCGCGCAGAGCTACGGACGCATGGCCGTTGCCTATCCGGTGGCCGGCTCCGCGTACACCTATATCCGGCGCTCCATCGATTCCCGGATCGGCTTCCTGGCCGGTTGGGCTGTCCTGCTGGACTACCTGTTCCTGCCGATGGTCATCTGGCTCATCGGCGGCTCGTACCTCACCGCGCAGTTCCCGGACATTCCCATCGGGGTCTGGATTGTCGCGTTCATCGCGATCACAACGCTGCTCAACGTGGTTGGCGTCAAGGTGGCTGACAAGGCCAACTACCTGCTGATGGCATTCCAGCTTCTAGTGATAGTCCTTTTCGTGGCCTTGTCCGTTGGAACCTTGGTCTCGACCTCCGGCGCGAGTGCCCTGGTCAGCACCGCTCCATTCTTCAACGACACGTCGAGCTTCGACAAGATCACCGCTGGCGCTGCCATCGCGGCGTACTCGTTCCTGGGTTTCGACGCCGTGTCCACCCTCACCGAGGAGACCATCGAGCCGAAAAGGACCGTACCGAAGGCGATCATGCTTGTGGCACTCATCGGCGGCGCGATCTTCGTCGTCGTCTCCTACACCACACAGTTGATCCACCCCGGCGGGGTGTTCGACGATTCGGCGTCGGCGGCGTCGGACATTGCCCTGAAGATCGGCGGACAGTTCTTCGGCGCAGTCTTCCTGGCCGGACTCGTGGTGTCCCAGTTTGCCTCCGGACTCGCGGCGCAAGCCAGCGCCTCACGATTGCTCTACGCCATGGGCCGGGATTCCGTCCTGCCGAAGAAAGTCTTCGGGGCGTTGAACAAGTCCTTCCACACGCCGGTATTGAACCTGGTCATCACCGGCGCGGTGGGACTCATCGCCATGTTCCTGGATGTCGCCACCTCGACGTCGTTCATCAACTTCGGTGCCTTCACCGCCTTCACCCTCGTCAATGTCTCGGTCATTGCCTACTACCTGCGCCAACGACGCTCGGGGAACCGGCTCAGCGTAATGTTCTACGTGGTCATGCCGGCTGTCGGAGCCATCATCGACGGTTTCCTGCTCTCCCAGCTCGATTCGAATGCCATCACGCTCGGACTGATCTGGCTCTGCGTCGGCGTCGTTGTACTCGGCATCATCACCAAGGGGTTCCGGAAGGCGCCGCCGGAAATGGTGATGGAGGAAAAAGAAGCAGCCCTGGTATGACGACGGAACACAGTAAACGGGGAGAAACGAGGACTGCGTGCGCATCACCCTAGCCCAGCTGGATTCCGGCACGGACGTCGGCCGCAATCTCGACCTCATCGCGGATTACTGTGCCCGGGCCGCCTACGAGGGCTCTGAGCTCATCGTGTTCCCGGAGTACTCGACGTACGAGAAAAGCCGGGTGGACCGGAGCTTCGTGGACATGGCCGAACCCCTTGACGGCCCTGTGGCTTCCACGCTCTGCGCGATGGCCGCACGCTACGGGATCGCCGTCGTCGCGGGTCTCCTGGAAGCGCCTGGTGACGGAGACGGAACCAAAGAACCGGACCGGGCATTCAACACCTTGGTGGCGATCGGTCCGGACGGTTCCCTCCTCGCCAGCTACAGGAAGATCCATCTGTTCGACTGCCAAGGATTCCGCGAATCGGAATACATCAGACCGGCGCCGGAACCATTGCCCGTCACCTTTTCCTGCGGCGGCATGACGTTCGGGTTGATGACCTGCTACGACCTGCGCTTCCCCGAGTTGGCGCGCATCCTGGCCGATGCCGGGGCCGAGGCGCTCCTCGTCTGTTCTTCGTGGGTTCCCGGTACCGCAAAGACCGAGCAATGGGCCACATTGGCCAAGGCCCGGGCAATAGAGAACGGCGTGTACGTGGCGGCGGTCTCCCAGACTCCACCGGTATCCATCGGCTACAGCATGCTTGTGGATCCCCTCGGGACTGTCCTGCACAGCCTCGACACGGAGCCGGCCACCGCCACGCTGGACCTCTCCCCGGATGCCGTTTTGGCAGCCAGGGACCAGTTCCCCACATGGCGGCACCACCGGCTCCCCTAGGAATCTCGCGGCCTCTTCTAGGCCGCCCCACTCTGTGCTAAACCAAAGTCAAGATGCACCGATGCTCCGAAGGAGATGCACCATGAGCGCAACGACGGACAAAGGATCGGGCCGAGGGCTGGAGATCCGGTCGATCGACTATGTTCCACTGAACGAGCGCCACGGCAAGGTCTCGCACATCGGACCGCTGTGGTTCGTCAGCAATGCCCAGATCGCCACCCTGGCAGTGGGGTTGATCAGCATCACCACCGGCGGCAACTTGATCTGGTCGCTGCTCGCGATCGCCATCGGGGTGCTCGTCGGCACGCTTTTCATGGCCGCGCACTCCTCGCAGGGCCCCCAGCTCGGCCTGCCACAGATGATCCAGTCCCGGCCGCAGTTCGGCTACATCGGCGCCCTTCTGGTTTGGCTCTTCGCCTACCTCCAGTACGCCGGCTTCAACATCTTCAACACCATCCTGGCCGGCCAAGCGATCTCGGAGTCAGTCAACTTCGGGTCGCAAAACCTTTGGTTCTGGGTGGTCACCATTGTCGCCGTCGTCATCGCCTTGTTCGGCTACGACCTCATCCACGCCTTTGAGCGCTACCTGACGTACCTGACCATCATCATGCTGGCGTTGCTCACCATTGCAGCCGTGAAGCTGGCCATTCCCGCTGGCGCATACAACCTGGCTGACTTCCACATGGTGCCGTTCCTGGGCCAGCTGGGGGTCGCGGCCGGCTACCAGATTTCCTGGGCCATCTACGTCTCTGACTACTCCCGCTACCTTCCGCCGGCCAGCGGACGGGGCACTTTCAGATGGACGTTCTGGGGCAGCGCGCTCGGCGGTATTTGGGTGATGTTCCTGGGCGCGTACATCGGTGCGGCCGCCGGGGAGAACTTCGAAACCATCGGCTCGATCAAGTCCACGGCCGACCAGCTCTTCGGCGGATTCGGTGGCATCGCCCTGTTCGTCGCCGCCCTGGGCTTGCTGTCCGTGACGGCCCTGAACATGTACGGCGGTTCGCTGACCTTGATATCGTCCATCGACAGCGTGCGGCAGATCCGGCCAACGCTAAGGCTCCGGATCATCACGATTTCCGTCACCGCCCTCATTTCCGTGGTCCTGGCTAACCTGGCCTCGGCCGACTTCCTCGCCAACTTCAACGACTTCCTGCTGTTGGTCCTGTACTTCTTCATTCCGTGGACGGCTGTCAACCTCACCGACTACTTCATCGTCCGCAAAGGCCACTACGCCATCGCGGAGATCTTCAAGCCCGATGGGATCTACGGACGCTGGGGCTGGCCCGGCATCATCTCCTACCTTGTCGGCTTTGTGGTGATGATTCCCTTCTTCTCGGCAGGCAAGCTCTTCGTCGGGTTCATCGCCCACGCCCTGGACGGCGCCGACATCTCGCTGTTTATCGGGCTCCCGGTCTCCGCAGGGCTGTATTGGCTAATGACCCGACGCATCGACGTCGAAGCAGAGACCCGCATGGCCAAGGAAGAGGCCGACGCCCTGGAGGCGGCCGCGCACGAACACCTGCTTCCGTAACTCCGCCGGACTAATGGGGTAGGGGTCGGGCAATGGTCCAACCCCGGCGCCTCAGTTGATCCTGCGATTGCCGAGCCAGCTGACCATGGCGGGGTCGCGGTGGTCGAAGAAGAGGCTGGCCCCGGTGTCCAAGGCGGCGATCCGGCTCATCTGCTCGTCGGTAAGGGTGAAATCGAAGACGTCGAGGTTCTGGGCCATGCGTTCGGGCCGGACGGACTTGGGGATGACGACGACGTCGCGCTGGATGAGCCAACGGAGAACCACCTGTGCGACGGACTTGCCGTGCGCATCGGCGATGGTGCTGAGAAGCGGGTTGGTGAACAGGTTGTTCTTGCCTTCGGCGAAGGGTCCCCAGGACTCGATCTGGACACTGCGTTCGCGCATCATTGCCTGGTCGGCCGCGCGCTGGTGGAAGGGGTGGGTTTCGATCTGGTTGACTGCCGGGACGATCTCGTTGTGGTCGATGAGGTCCACCAGCCGGTCGAGGTGGAAATTCGAGACCCCGATCGCGCGGGCGAGGCCGTCCTGGTGGAGTTCCTGCATGGCGCGCCACTCGCTGTAGTAGTCCCCCAACGGCTGGTGGATCAGGTACAGGTCGACGTAGTCGAGTCCGAGGCGGCGGAGTGAGTTGTCGAAGGCGCGCTTGGTGTCGTCCTGGACGCTGCCTGCCGGGGCGTGCTGGATCCAGAGCTTCGTGGTGATGAAGAGTTCGTCGCGGGCGAGGCCGCTGTTCTTGATGGCCAGGCCAACGGCCTCTTCGTTCAGGTAGGAAGCGGCGGTGTCCAGGTGACGGTAACCGGCGTCGAGCGCGGCTTCCACTGCGGCCTGGGTTTCCTCGTCCGGGATCTGGAAGACGCCGAAGCCGAGGATCGGCATTTCGACGCCGTTGTTAAGGGTGACGGTGTTCATGGGTTTCCTTCGCTTGGATGGGGGTTATCGGCTGATTTGGGCGTGGGCGGCTTGGTAGTCCTGTTCACTGACGGGCTCAAGCCAGGTGGCGCTCTCCCCGTTGTCATGCTCCACCAGGGCCAGGTGGCACATCATGTTGTCCTGGGTGGCGCCGTGCCAGTGTTCCTCGCCGGGGGGCGTGTGGACCGTGTCCCCTGCGCGCATGAGGATCACACTGCCGTCCCGGGTGGCAACGAACCCGGTGCCATCGGTGCAGTGCAGGGTCTGGCCAAGAGGGTGGGAATGCCAGTTCGTACGGGCACCGGGGGTGAAGCGGACCATCGCCGCCACGAGACGTGAGGGCGCCTCGCCGTTGTGGAGCGGATTGAGGTAGACGTCTCCCGTGAATCTCTCCGTAGGGGCTTTGACGGTCGGGGTGGGGGGAACGAGTTTCATGGCGTCTGCCTTTCGCTAGTGCCGTGATTGTTGTGCGTGCCGAAGCGGCAGGGACACCGCTACGAGGACCAGAAGGAGAAGGGCCGTGATACTCAGGTTGATGCGCAATCCTGCCATGAAGTTCTGACCGGCGAGTGCGGCCGAAGATCGCGACGCCGAGGGAGCCTCCGAGCTGCCGGGCGGTATTGACCGCGCCGCTGGCGGTCCCCGCCAACTCCGCCGGCACGTGGTCCAGGATGAGGGCAATGATCGGCGGAACCGTGAAGGAACCTCCGACGCCGACGGGCACCATCAGGAACGCGACGAGCAGGGTCGGCGCATTGCCTGGCAGGAGGCAGAGGCTCGCCAGCCCCGCGGCCATCAGCAATTGGCCAGAGACGATCGCGACTATGCGCCCGAATCGCTCCGCGAACCTGGCCACGAGGGGATTCAGGAGGGCAACAAGCCCGGTCATGGGCAGGAACAAAAGCCCGGTCTCCAGGGCGCTGGCTCCGCGTTCCTGTTGGAAGTAGAGGCTCTGGAGGAAGACGACGCCGTAGAACGCCGCCATGGTGACCCCGGCGACAATCAGGGCCGTGGAGACTGCGCGTGAACGGAACAAGTCGAGCGGGATCATTGGGTGGCTTCCCCGTGCTTGTGCTGCCACGAATACGGCTGCGGATGCGACACATATGGCGAACGTCAACAAGATGTGGGGGCTTCCGTAGCCGAGTTCGGCTCCTTCGATGATGCCGTACGCCAGGCTCGCGAGCGTGAGGACCGCCGCAACCTGCCCCGTCCAGTCAAAGGGCATCGAGCGTCGTGGCGAAGGAGCCACTCGGGAGAGGACCAGCAGGGCTGCCACTCCCACCGGAAGGTTGACGAAGAAGATCAGTCTCCAGTCCAGTTGCGTGAGGATGCCTCCGAGCACGGGCCCGGCAGCAGCGGCGACCGAGCCGCCCAGGCCCCAGTACACGATTGCCCTTCCGCGACGCGCAGGATCGTGGAACGCCTCCCGGATGAGGGCGAGGGACGTAGGGGTAATCATTGCCGCACCGATGCCCTGCAGGACGCGTCCGGCGATGAGTGCAGGAAGGCTCGGGCTGAACCCGCATGCCATCGAGGCAACGGTGAAGAGAATCATGCCGATGCCGTAGGCGCGACGCGCCCCAACGCGGTCTGAGAAGGTCCCTGCGAAAAGCTGCAATGCCGAGAACATCAAGGTATAGCCGGTGACTATCCACTGCAGGCCGGAAAGGCCACCGCCGAAATCATTCCGGATCTCCGGCAGCGCGACGTTGACAATCTGGGCGTCCAAGGCGACCACGAAAAATCCGAGCATGGCAACCGCGAGAGATGCGCGCGGACGCGCCACGGCTTCCGGAAAGGATTTGACGGTAGTCACGGACATGGTGGCCTTCCAAGCAGGGAAACGGGGACTGATTCAAGAAAACCAGTCCCCGGGTCCGCGTGGGAGTGCCTGTTATAACGTGTACTGCCAGTGCCTGTTTCAGTTGCCTTGAGCTTCTCGGATGGTGATCGCGATTTTCCCCCGCACTTTGCCGGCGTCGAAATAGCGCATGGCGTCCGGAACCTGCTCCAGCGGATAGCTGCGGTCGACGGTCGGGGTGAGGGTTCCGGCGTCGATGAGCCCGGCAAGGTATTCGAGGTCCGCAACGTCCTGCGTCCCCATGACCATGGTGAGCCGCTGACCGATGAACGGGGACAGCGCGAGGGCCCTGAATTGCCTGTCGATACTGCCCGTCCAGGAGCCGCCTTCTTCGCCGCCGGTGATAACAGCCGTGCCGGTAGGCGTGAGCGCCTTGCGGAGGCGTGCCAGGGTGGGGTTCCCGGCAATATCCAGGATCAGATCGTAGTGTTTGGTGCCGTCGGCGAAGTCCTGCGTGGTGTAGTCGAGGACGTGATCGGCACCGAGCGAGCGCACCAGGCCCATTTTGGCGGCACTGCACACGCCCGTGACCTCAGCCCCGGCAGCTTTTGCGAGCTGAACAGCGTAGCTGCCCACTCCTCCCGAGGCACCAAGGATCAGAACCTTCTGTCCCGGCGCTATCCGGCCCGCGGCGCGAAGGGCCTGCAGCGCAGTGCAGGCGGAAACCGGGACCACCGAGGCTTGTTTGAAACTGATGTTCGCCGGTTTGAGCGCCAGTTGGCTTTCGCGGGCCGTCGCATATTCAGCGAAGGAACCCTTCCCGACCCCGAAGACCTCGTCCCCGACGGCGAATCGGGTCACTGCTGCTCCGACCGCCGTGACCGTGCCGGCCAAGTCCATCCCGGGCACAGGATTTTTGGGGGCGCGGACGCCGAACGCCAGGCGCAGCGCGTAAGGCAGGCCCCGGGTTACATGCCAGGTCCCCCGGTCCAGTCCTGCAGCGTGGACCCGGACCAGCACCTCGTTCTCCGCAATCGTCGGTGTGGGGATCTGCGCCAGGTGCAGGACGTCGGCGGAGCCATAAGCCTCCTGCACGATGGCCCGCATCGTAACCTCCGGCTTTTGCGAGCCGCCTGAAATCGGAGTCTCCGCAGCATGCTGACCAGCGGTCATGGCCGTTCCTTTCCAGTCATTTGGGGTGTTCAGCTACTTTTTCGTACGCTGTACCAAAAAGATTATCGTACAATGTACTAAACCGCTAGACCCCCTGCACTAAATCGCTGGAGTACTGCACCAACTAGAGTCCAAGGAGTCCCGATGCCGGACACTGCACAGCCCCTCCCCCAGCGACGCCCTCCGTTGAGCCGCGAAAGGGTGCTCGGTTGCGCTGTGGATCTCGCTGACGAGTCAGGAATCGCCGCGCTGACCATCCGCTCGCTCGCCCAGAGCCTGGGAACCAAGCCCATGTCGCTCTACTACTACGTGGCCAACAAGGATGAAATTTTGGATGGCATCGTGGACATGGTCTTCCACGAAATCGCATTACCCTCCCCCGCGGGCGACTGGCGGGAGGAAATGCACCGGCGGGCACACGAAGTGCGCAGCGCGCTCAAACGCCATCCTTGGGCGGTCGGGCTGCTGGAAAGCCGCTCCGCCCCGGGCGAAGCGAACCTGCGTCACCACGAAGCGACCTTGGCGACCTTGAGGGCAGCAGGCTTTTCCGTCCAGATGACGGCCCATGCCTATGCCTTGCTCGATAGTTACATCTACGGATTCGCACTCCAGGAAGCCGCCCTTCCTTTTGACGGCAGGGACACCGCCGCCGAGATCACAGCGCCGATCGTTGAACGCTTTTCGACCGGGCAATACCCCCACATGATGGAGATCGCCACCGAACACGTCCTCAAACCCGGCTACGACTTCGGGGACGAGTTCGACTTCGGGCTGAACCTCATCCTTGACGGCCTCAGCCGGTCGATGAGGTGAGCCAGGAATGTCCAGCGAATCCGAAACCACACCCGTTCCGGGCCCCGGCCTCGGCCCATGTTCTTGGGACACGCAGTGTTGCGTGGTCGGCGGTGGACCGGCTGGCATGATGCTCGGCTACCTGCTGGCCCGCGCCGGAGTCGAGGTGACAGTGCTGGAGAAGCACGCCGATTTCTTCCGTGACTTCCGGGGCGACACCATCCATCCTGCGACTACCGACATACTGGCCGAACTGGGATTGCTGGAAGAGTTTCTGAGCCTGCCGCACACGGAGATACCGGAACTGCGTCTCGGCATCTCCGGACAGACCTTCGGGCTGGTGGACTTCCGGCACCTCCCCTCCCGATGCAAGTTCATGGCGTTCATGCCGCAGTGGGACTTCCTGACCTTCTTGGCCACCCAGGCCATGCAATACCCCACCTTCCGACTGGAAATGAGTACCGAGGCCACCGGCCTACTCCGCCACGGTGAGCAAGTGATCGGCGTACGGGCGCGCACTCCCCAGAGCGAAGTAGAGATCAGGGCGGATCTCACGGTGGCGTGCGACGGGCGGTTCTCCCTTGGCCGGGAACACGCGGACTTGCCGCTAAGGGAGTTCGCAATGCCGATCGACGTGCTGTGGTTCCGCGTGCCGCGCAGCGAGGATGCGCCGCCGACCCTGGGCTATGTCGGCGGCGGGCAGATCGTGCTGGCCATCGACCGCGGCGACTACTGGCAGTGCGGCACGATCATCGGGAAAGGAACACTCCCGCAGGTTCAGGCCGCGGGGCTGGCCGCCTTCCGCGACCGGGTGGCACGTGCCGCGCCGTTCCTGGCCGCCGGCCTGGCGGCGCTGACCGACTGGGACCAGATCAAGCTGCTGTCCRTGCGCTCCAATCGGTTGAGACGCTGGTGCGAGCCAGGCCTGTTATGCATCGGCGACGCCGCCCACGCTATGTCGCCGGCCGGAGCCGCCGGGGTGAACTACGCCATCGCCGACGCCGTCGCCACGGCCAATCACCTCGCAGTACCACTGCGCACGGGCACCATCGCCTTCGCCGACCTCCAGCGCGTGCAACGACGACGCGAACCAGCGGTACGGATCGCACAGGCATTGCAGCGACAGCAGACACGCCAACTCGCTTGCCTTGCCCAAAACAACCCACCCGTCCAACTCATACGGCTCATCAGCCACACGCCACTGGTCAAACGCCTCTTGGGCCGCATTGTGGGCCTCGGTTTCCGTCGCGAACACATCCACAGCCCCCACCTCACCAACCACTAGCAATCGAACCGCAAATCTCCCCGGTGGCTCATGAGACCGCAGGGGTGGATGTGACATGGGTGACAATAGTGACGTTTGGTGCGAAGCTTGTCACGCCGAGTTGACTATCCTGTCAAGTCGGATCTTATTGTTCCTCAGGGAGGTTTCGTGAAGAAGATCCTTAGCGTTTCCGGGACGTTGTTGCTGTTGCTGAGTGCGTTCTCAGCCACAGCACCGGCCGCAGTTGCCCAACCATCTCCGTCCGCCAACTGGCATGCGGAGAAGGTCTGCGCCGATGTCCCAGCCGGCAATGCGTCGTGTTTTGCGCTCAAGTACGTCGATGATTCGACGACTCCGGGCAAGTCGTCGCCGGGAGGACAAACCAAACCCGCTTCGAGCACGCCGCCCGCCACCGGCAAGACCCCCGCGGACATCCAGAGTGCCTACAACATCACAGGCCTCGCGTCTGGCGGCAGAACCGTCGCAATCGTGGATGCCTACGGCTATCCGAACCTGGAACGCGATCTCGGCGTTTACCGCTCACAGTTCGGCCTCCCGGCATGCACGGTCAGCAACGGCTGCCTCACCATCAAGGACCAAAACGGCGGCAACAAGCTTCCCAGGTTCAATTCCGGATGGGCCGACGAAACGGCCCTCGACGTCGACGCCGTCTCTGCAGCGTGTCCGGACTGCAAGATCCTGGTAGTGCAGGCGACAACAGCGAGCCTCAGCGACCTTGGGACAGCCGTGGCAACGGCCGCAAAACAGCCCGGCGTCGCGGCGATCTCCAACAGCTACGGCGGCGGGGATTCAGCAGACTCCAGCTACGGCACGTACTACAACCACCCGGGCATCGCGGTGACAGCGTCAACCGGCGACAACGGGTATACCGGCTCGTCCTACCCCGCTTCCTCGAGTTACGTCACCGCCGTGGGAGGCACATCGTTGGTCAAGAACTCCAGTGCACGCGGGTGGGGCGAATCTGCCTGGTCCGGCTCGGGATCCGGATGCTCAAGTGTCAATGCCGCGTTGCCAGCGGCTGCCACGTTCGGAACTGGGTGCAGCAAGCGCGCCTCGGCGGACGTCTCCGCCGTCGCGGATCCGCAGACCGGCCTGGCAGTGTACGCGCCGAGCAGCAGCACCACCTCGTCATGGGCCCAGTATGGAGGGACCAGCCTCTCCTCGCCCCTGATCGCGGCCATGTACGCGCTTTCCGGGAACACAGGCAGCTCCTCGGCACTGGCCAACTCTCTTCCGTACACGAACTCCGGGAAATTCAATGACGTCGCCTCGGGTTCAACGGGCACGTGCTCCACGAGCCAATGGTGCCTCTCCGGGACCGGATGGGACGGACCCACGGGCGTCGGCACTCCGAACGGGGTCGCCGGACTCTAAAAAGCAGTAACTGCCTGAAGGGTGGCCGGCGTCCAAGGATGCCGGCCATCCTTCTGTCTGTGAACGGGCAGTGTCACTAGTGCTTCAGGTTCGTCAGCTCCTGCAGGACCTCGTCCGACGTCGTGATGATGCGGGCGTTCGCCTGGAAGCCGCGCTGGGCAACGATCAGGTTGGTGAATTCCTGGGAGAGGTCAACGTTGGACATCTCAAGGGCCCCGGCAGTCAGGGTGCCGAGTCCGGCGTCGCCCGGGGCGCCCAACTGGGCTGCGCCGGAGTTGGCGGTAGCCACATACGTGGAGCTACCGGATTTCTCGAGGCCGCCGGGGTTGGTGAAACGGGCAAGGGCCACGCGGGCCATAACCTGCTTGCTGCCATTGCTGAACGAGCCGATGAGTGAGCCGTCGCCGCCGAGGGTGAATGACTCCAGCTTGCCTGCCTCGGATCCGTTCTGGCTGCCGACCGTGAGTGTGCTCATGGCGGCGAATCCGGTAACAGTGGACATGTCCACCGAGATGCCGCCGACGGTCATGGCACCGCCCGAGGTCAGCGCACCGTTCGCGAACGTGAGCGTCGAGTTCCCCGTGGCGCCGTTGGCGTCGGCCCCGGCCACATCCCAGCCTCCCGCAGAGCGGCTGAACGTCAGAGTCAGGCTGCGGGAGGCGCCGTCGGCGTCGTACACCTTGACCTGGCGCTCCACGCTGGTCCCCACGGCCGCATCGGACGGCAGGTTGCCGTCCAGCGAGGCCTTGGTGGTGGCGACGGCGGCCGACGTCGTATTGGGTGAGAGGGCGATCGGGCCAACGGGACCTCCCAAGTTCACGGCGCCGTTGGCGGCAGACCAGCCCTGCAGGATCCCGCCGTCGGGGCTCACCAGACGGCCGGCCGCGTCCATGTCGAAGGCGCCCGCGCGGGTGTAGAGCTGCTGTCCGGCCTTGCTGGTGATGAAGAACCCGTCGCCGGAGATCATCATGTCAGTGGCGCGCCCGGTGTTCTGCGATGAACCCTGGCTGAAGTTGGTGCTGACTCCCGCCACGCGTACCCCGAGGCCGATCTGGGCGGGGTTGGTGCCACCGGTCTCGGCTTGCGGGGCGCCGGCGCCCTGGGTCATCTGGGAGAGCGTGTCCTGGAACTGCGTGGAGGAGGCCTTGAAGCCGGCCGTGTTCACGTTGGCGATGTTGTTTCCCGTGACGTCCAGCATGGCCTGATGGGCACGGAGGCCGGAGATTCCGGAGTACAGCGAACGAAGCATGGTGTTGCCTTTCTTCGGGTGGTTCGAGGGTGTGGAGCGTCAGGCGGTTGGCGTGGCGGCGGCGGTCATCCCGCTGATGGAATCGAGCGGAACGTTCACTCCCCCGACCGCTACCGTGGGGGTTCCGGCCGCGAAGGAAACCGAACTCGCGACGCCCGAGCCCTTTGTCCCGTCGGCGAGCGCATAGCTGACGTTGTGCCCGATGATCTGTGCCGCGGCACTGCGCATCTGGAGCGAAAAACTCTCTTTGGCGTCCGCCGTGAGTTCCGTCATCTTCTCCATCATGGACAGCTGGACGGTCTGGTTCATCATCTGGTTGGTGTCCATGGGAGCGCTCGGGTCCTGGTTCTTCAGCTGAGTCACCAGGAGGGACATGAACATGCTCGAGTCCATGGTCTGCGCGGGTTTGGCTGCGGTGGTTCCGGGCTGGACTCCGTTGCTTGCCGCGATGGCTTGGATGGTCACTATTGGCTCTCCTTCATCAGACGAGAATGTCCAGGCTGCTGGTAATGCTTCGGGGAAGTACGACGGCGGTCCGCGCCTGGCGGAGCGACTCGCCGTCGCTGCCCCGTGGGAAGGCGGGACTTTCGGCCGGGCGCCGGTCACGGGGGTCCGAGCCGCCCGCCCCGGCATCGGCCGGAGCGTTGTGTTCGGACAGGTCGAGGCTCGCGCCGAAGCCCGATTCGCCGAGTCCACGCCGCAGTTCCGGCAGGATGCTGCGTATGGCCTCACGGCCGGCTTCTCCGGGGGCGAACAATTCGATCCGGACCCCTGCGCCTTCGATATGCGCCCGGACAGTCAACGGACCGAGGTCTTCCGGGGAGAGCTTCAAGGTCATCACGTGGGAGCCGGGCGCCGCCGATGCAAGCGAGAACAGCGGTGCGGACACTTGGGACAGCAGCTTCGCCGGGTCTGCCTGGAGAGTGGGCGTTGCCATGCCGGGAGCGGCTGTCGTAGGAGCCTCCTGAAGTGGCGGCGCCGGCCGCCCCACCAACGGAATTCCTGCCTGAATCCCGGAGGGAAGCC
The DNA here is from genome assembly GCF_056398685.1 of Arthrobacter sp. 01T428. Lineage (NCBI taxonomy): Bacteria > Bacillati > Actinomycetota > Actinomycetes > Micrococcales > Micrococcaceae > Arthrobacter > Arthrobacter sp. 01T428. The sequence continues at coordinate 141,270 of NZ_JBFTPW010000003.1, forward strand.
CGGGTGCCGCGGCGGCCGGCCTGTCCTGCCCGAGGACCGGTGGCGAGTCCCGCTGCGTCCCGGCTTTCCCAACGGGAAGTACGACGGCGGTGCCCGGCTCGCCTGCTTGGGCTGCGGTCGCGGTGACCCCGGTCTCAAGGCCGGCGGTCAGCGGGTTGATGGGCAGCGAGTTACCGCGGAGCGGGCCGGCGGGTAGCGCGACGGTTGGCTGCGGGCTACTGGGCAGGGCGCCGGGCATCTGGCTGGCAGGCGCAGCGGCCGGCAACGGGCTGGCCGGCAACGGGCTGGCCGGGATCGGACCAGGCTGGGTTGGGCTCTGACCAAGGCTCCCGATCGGCAGCGCAGCCGGCACAGCTGCGCCCACCTCCGTTCCAGCCGGCGTCGCCTGAGTGGGGCCCGCGGTCATCCCGACTGGCAGTCTTGCTGCCGCCGACGTGCGTGCAACCGCTGTGGCCGGTACCGCGCTGTCAACGGCACTGTCTTTGGCCGACACAGTAACGCCAGTGCCGCTCGCCTGCGGAGCAGCGTTCCCGGCCGCGAGTCCACCGGCAACAGCAGCCGCGGCGGCCGCATCAACAGCACCCGCCACGCCCACAACAGCACCCGGCACGCCAGCCGCCTCAACCACACCCACAGCATCAACCCTGTCCCTGGCGACCTCCGACGGTTCCGGTTTGGCGGCTCGGGCGACCGGCCCGGAACCGTCGCCGGCAGGCTCTTCCTGGGCGCCGCCGTCGGGGGTCTGTTGTGCGGTCCCGAGCGAGGTCTTCGCGTCGGACGCCAGCACGCCGTTCATCACGGCATCAAACCCGGCAGCCCCGCCGGACTGCTGCACGGGCGAAGAGCCGGGAACAGCCGGACGCGGAACTGCCGCAACAGAGAGTGGCAACGGCATCACGAGCCTCCCGCGGGGACAATCCGGCGGATCGCAGTCAGATTGGACTGCTGTTCCCACGCATCGCGGATCTGGATGGTCTGGCCGGGGACGGGCGCGTCGATCGCTTTGCCGTTGCCGAGGTAGATGGAAATGTGTTCGCCGCCGAAACTCACCAACAGGTCGCCGGGCTTGGCTTGGGCCAAGGATGCCACGGGAGTGCCTTGCCGCATCTGGTCGCTGACGACGCGCGGCAGATCAACGCCGAGGTCCTTGAAGACGCGCTGCACGAAGCCTGAGCAATCCATGCCCACCGCCGGGTTCGTGCCGCCCCAGACGTAGGGCACACCCACGTATTTCTTGGCGTCGGCCACCACGGCGTCGCCCGTGACAGCGCCGGTGGCCGTGCCTGTACCGGCATTCGAAAGCGCGCCCGCGATGCCGGAGAGGGCGGCACTGCCGCCGAGCCCCAAGGAAGAAGCTAGCTGGCTCACGTCCGGCGTCGCCGATTCCCCGACGGCGGAGCTCAGCGCTTGCGCGAAGGACGCCGAGTCGGTGGAAGTGGCCGCGCCCGCGGCAGTGGAAGCGGTGGTGCTCGCGGCAGTTGCCTGAGGGCGGATGCCTTGGCTGAGTTGCTGCAACATCGACTCGATGCTCTGGATGCGCCCGATGGCCTCGGTCACGCTCACGAGGTGGCCTTCCGGTGCCACGCGGAGGACGCGATCTCGTCCAGCACGCCTTGCTCAGCGCGCAGCGCCGAAGCCTCAAATGCGGCGCCGTGCCGGGTTTCGAGCTTCTCGAGTCCTACTGCGCGGCGCTTGGCTTCGGTATATTCCGCGCGGGCCGCGGCGGCTTCAGCCTCGGCACTGGCGGACAAGGCGTCAAGCTCGGCCAACATGCTTTGCGCGGACGCCCGGGCGGCCGCGATGGCCAAAAGAGATGCGGAGCTTCCGGCGCCTCCGGCGGACTCTGCCAGTTCCTCCCGGGCGGTGGCTCGGCGGGATCGCAGGGACGCGGACCGGGAGTTGGCACGGGCCAGTCCACTGGCGGCGGCATCCTGCTGCGTCTGGCGCAAGCGCAACAACCCGGCCAGGGAGAATTGACGGTTCACGCGGCTCCTTCGAGGCTTGCTGAGAGGCGGAAGAGTTCCGGCCAGGACTCGCTGTACGGGGTGGATTCGTCCATGCTTTGCTGCAGGAACCCGTTGATGGCAGCTTCGTGGTCCAGGGCCGCGTCAACCAAGGAATTGCTTCCACGGTGGTAGGCGCCGACGTCGATCAGGTCCTGGGCGCTGCGCCGCGCGGCGAGGACCCTGCGAAGGGATGCCGCGAGCGCCGTGCGATCGGCCGAGTTGACCTTGGAGGCCACGCGGGACACCGAGCCAAGGACGTCCACCGAGGGAAAGTGCCCCGTGACGGCGAGCTTCCGGTCCAGGACCACGTGTCCGTCGAGGATCGAGCGGGCGGCGTCGGCGATCGGTTCGTTGTGGTCGTCGCCGTCCACCAGCACTGTGTAGATACCGGTCACGGATCCGGTCTCGGCGGTGCCGGCGCGTTCCAGGAGCCGGGCCAGAACGGAGAAGGTCGACGGCGGGTAGCCGCGGGTAGCGGGCGGCTCACCGGCGGAGAGGCCGATTTCGCGCTGGGCCATGGCCACGCGGGTCAGTGAATCCATCATGAGGACGACGTCCTTGCCGGCTTCGCGGAAGGATTCGGCAATCCGGGTGGCAGTGACGGCGGCGCGCAGGCGCATCAGGGCAGGCTCGTCGGACGTGGCAACGACCACCACGGAACGGGCCAGGCCTTCGGGGCCGAGGTCGTCTTCCAGGAACTCGCGAACTTCACGTCCGCGCTCCCCCACCAAGGCAATGACGGACACTTCGGCATCCGTTCCGCGGGCGATCATGGACAACAGCGAGGACTTGCCGACCCCCGAGCCCGCGAACAGCCCCATGCGCTGGCCTCGGCCAAGAGTGGCCATGGTGTCCAGGACGCGGACGCCGGTCTGGAGCGGAGTGTCCACCCGGGCACGGTGCATGGCCGACGGGGCTTCGTTGTCCAAAGGGACCATAGGACTCGCGGGCATCGGGCCTTTGCCATCGATCGGACGCCCGAGCCCATCGAGTACCCGTCCGAAGAGGCCACGGCCGGTGGGGACCAGGATCGGAGCGCCCTTGGAACGGGCCGGGTCTCCCGCGGCCACTCCGGTCAACCGTCCCAGCGGCATGCAGCGGACAGCGCCACTGACCGAGGCGACCACTTCGGCGTCGAGCCCGGGCGCCTCGCCCACGGTCACCAGGTCCCCCACCGCGCAGTCCAGTCCGGAGACCTCCAGGCCAAGGCCGAGGACGGACGTCACGGTACCCACGCGCTGCGGCGCCGCGGCGGCGAGGGCTGCGCGGAAACGGCCCGCGTGCGGCCGGTAGTTGATGCCGCTCATGCGTCTTTCCCCAGCAGGGCTGCCTTGGCCCTGTGCACTGCGGTGCTGAGCCGGGCGTCGAGCCAACCCTGCGGATATTCCGCAATCGCATCGCCCGGGTCCAGGGCGGGATCGGCCTTGAGTTCGACGCCGGCCACGTTCCCGACGTCGACGGCGGACAGCGCGGCCAGGTCCGCCGGGTGGAGGCGGACCGTGGTCACCGCTTGCACGTCTGAAACCGTTGCCAGAGCCCGGGCCAACGCGGCGCGGGCGGTATTATCGCCGTCGTTGAGTTCGTAACCCAGAATGGCTTCCGCAAGCTCGATCGCGCTGGCCGCCAACACGTCCTGCGCTTCCTCCAGCACGGCACCGCGGTGCTGCCGGGACGCTGCGGCCGCCGCCTCGAGCGCTCGGACAGCTTGCTCCACAGCCAGCTGCCCGGCGTCGAGCATTGCGCGGTGTTCGGCCTCGAATTGTTCGCGAAGGCGGCGCTGTTCCGCGGCCGCAGCCTGGATCCCGGCCGTGTAGCCCGCCGCGTGTCCCTGGGTGTATCCCCGGTCCACTTTGCGCGACCTCGCGGCTGGTTGGATGTCCGGGAAGACCACCCTCTGGAATTCAGCCTCAGTAGACATAGTCGTCTTCCTCGCCGCGTCGGACCACGATGGCGCCTTCGGCTTCCAGCTCACGGATGGAACGGACAATCTCTGCCCGGGCTTCTTCAACCTGGGAGGCGCGCACCGGCCCGGCGGAAGCCATTTCGGCTTCCAGGATTTCGAGGTTGCGGCCGGACACGTTGGTGCGCACGGCGTCGAGAACCACGGCAGGGGCACCCTTCATGGCGACAGCGAGCACTTCGGCATTGACGCCACGAAGGATCTGCTGGATGTCGCGCCGTTCCAATTTCACGATGTCCACGAAGGTCAGCATCCGGGCGCGCACTTCCGTGGCCAGTTCCGGATCGAGGGTTTCCAGGCCTTCCAGCACGGAACGTTCGGTGTTGACGTCGGAACGGTTGATGATGTCGACGAGTGGCTGGATGCCGCCGACAATCTCGCTCGACTTCCTTTGCGACATGACGGCTCCGGCACGAACCTTGAGCGTTTCGGCCACGATGCCCACGGCCTCCGGCGAAGCCAATCCCATCGTGGCTATGCAGCGGGCCACCTCACTGCGTTGCACGTCGCCCAAGCCGGCCATGACCGCGGAAGCCTTGCCCGGCCGCAAATGCGCCAGGATCAAGGCGATGGTCTGCGGCATCTCGCCGTCGATGAGGGCCAACAGCTGGCCGGAATCCATCATTTCCAGGAATTCGAAGGACTTCCCGGCCATCGTGGAGGCGAGACGGTCCATGAAACCGGCCGCTTTGTCCGCACCGAAGGACGCTTCCAGGAGCCCGACGGCGAATTCCTGGCCGCCGCGGGCCGTCCGGCGTCCGCTGACCGCAAGGTCGTGGAATTCCGTCATGACGTGGTCTGCCACGGATGAGGAAACGCGGCGCAAGCGTACGATCTCGGCGGCGATGTCCTCGGCCTCGGATTCGGAGAACTGGGTCATGACGGACGCTGCGCTGGTAGGGCTCATCTGCATGAGCACCACCGCCACCTTCTGGGCGCCGGTCAAGCCTCCTACGTCCAACTCCCCCACCCTCATACGGACTGCCTTTCATCCATAAGCCCGCGCAGGTAATCGGCGGTCCGGGCGGGGTTCTCGGCAACCATGGCTTCAATCTGTGCCCGCCGCCGTTCGCCGTCGAGAGCCTCAGCGCCTGGCATCGGCAACGCCGGGACCGGATGAACCGGCGGCAGTTCGATCGCCGAGGTGGCGGGCGGTCCTTCGAGCGCCGGGGTCGAGACCGCTTCAGGCAGCATCTCGTAATCAAGGCGTTCGCCAAGGTCAACCGGTTCGCGGTGCTGCCGGCGCCGCAGGAGGATCAGCACGAGCACGATCAGCGCTACGACTGCCAGCAGGATGCTGCCCGCGAGAATGAGCGTGTTCATCAAATCCGACTGTTGCTTGGCGTCGGCTTGCGATTTGGCCGCGCCCAGTGCCTGGGCCGCCGCGTCTGCGGCCGAGGTACTGAAGGGCAGCACTTCGACTGTCACCACGTCGCCGCGGGCGGGATCGACGCCGGCCGCGGAAGTGACGAGGGCCTTGACCGAGTTGACGTTGAGTCCAGCCGCCGCCGACTGGTTGATGGCCACCGAGATGGTCTGGCGTTTCACGGCGCCTTGCGGAATGGTGCGGTCTTCGGTGACTTTGTTGACGGCGTTGTTCTTGGTGGTGTCGCTGGAATCGAACGTTCCGTTGCCGTTGGTGCCGCCCGGCACGGCAATGTTGTCCGGGCCAAGGACACCGGAGGCGCCGCCGCCGGTTCCCGTGTACTTCTCGGTCTTGGTGGTCTCGCTGAGCGGAGCGGCATCCTTGGCGGTGGAGAACGTCTCGCTGCGCTGCTGCGCGGACTCGGCGGTCACGTCGGCCGCGACGGCGACGGTGGCGTTGCCCGGTCCCACAACCCTATCGAGTACAGCCTTCACCGAATCGGAGGTGCGCTGTTGGTAGTCGGCGGCTTGCTTGGAGGAGGAGCCCGTGGCTCCGCCTCCCACCGTGGAGAGGACGTTGCCCTGGGAATCCACCACGGTCACGTTCGTTGGCTTCAGGTTTTCGATCGCGGCGGACGTCAAGTGCACGATCGCCTGGACCTTATCGGCGGACAGGGTGATGCCCGGCTGTGTTTCCACGAACACGGATGCCGTCGCGTCCGGAGCCTTGTCAACGAACACCGTTTTGGCCGGAAGGGCCAACTGCACGGCGGCTGTCTTCACGCCGTCCATGGCCTGGATGGTGGTGGCGAGTTCACCCTCGAGCGCGCGTTTGTAGGTAACCGATTGCTGGAATTCGGACGAGGTTACGCCGAGCTTGTCGAGCAGCGAATAGCCGGTGGCCGCGGCCGCCGGAAGACCGGCCGCGGCGGCTTTCAGCCGTTCGTCGTTGACCTTGTCGTCGGGGACGAGGATGGTGGAACCGCCGTTGCTGAGCTCGTACGGGACATTGTCCTTGCGCAGCTGCTCCACGATCCCGTTGGCATCCGTGTCCTTCAAACCGGAGAACAACGGCGAGTAGGACGGCTTGCCCAACCATGCTGACAGGGCCACTCCGCCGAGCACCAGGACGGCGATGCCGATGATGGCGATGGTGCGCTGCCCTGCCGTGAACCCCTTGAATCCATCGCCCATCTTGCGGAAGAAGGCGGCAATCTGTGGAGGCATCAGGCCTGCATCCTCATGATCTCGTTGAACGCGTCAACGCCCTTGTTCCGCACTGTGGAGACAAGCTCCATGGTGATCTGGGCGCGGGTGGCAGCGATTGTCGCCTTGTGGATATCGTCAAGGTTGCCCGTTACCGCGGACACGGCCACCTGGTTCGACGTCGACTGCAGTGACTGGAGGTTGTCCACGGCACCAGTCAGCGCCGTCGCAAAGCCGTTGCCGTCCGAAGTTCCCGCGACTCCGGTTACGTTGCCGGCGCCGCCCAGGTAGCCGGTGCCGGTGACGCCCTGCACGGAAAGTCCCCCGCCGCCTTGAATTGCGCCGATCGGGTCCAAAGCCATCAGGATTTTCCTATCTCAAGCGCTGCCTGGTACGTCTCACGGGCCCGGTCGACCACTTGGGCGTTGGCCTGGTAGCCGCGTTGCGCCACAATCAGGGCACCCATCTGTTCGGCGAGGTCGATGTCCGGGTAACGGACATAGCCTTGGGCATCGGCAAGCGGATGGTCCGGTTGATACACGAGCCTGCCGGTCGCACTGCCTTGCGGTGTGCTCTTGACGTACACGCCGGTTCCATCGCTGCCCTCGGCGGCTTCGATGTAGCGGGCTTGGAACGCCTTGCCGCTGGTGCGGGTGGCGGTATTAATGTTGGCCAGGTTGTCCGAGACTGCATCGAGCCATTTGCGGTGGACAGTCAGGGCGGAGCCGGCAATCCCGATCGCGTCGAAAGTCATCAGCTGGTCCTCAGGGCCGTGCGTAGGGCGGTGAATTGTTCGCCGATGGCACGGGAGGCGAACTGGTAGCGCAGGACGGTGTCTACGTTCGAGAGGGTTTCGGTGTCCAGGTTGACGTTGTTGCCGTTGAGCTGGGTGGGTTCCTGGGACGTAGTGACGGAAGCCGTGGCCTGCCCGTCTCCGGCGCTCACCGAGGCCGCAAGCGTGTCTTCGAACTGGACCCTTTTGGCGTGGTAGTTCGGTGTGTTGACGTTGGCGATGTTGTTGGCGATGGTGCGCTGGCGCAATGAGAGCCCGTCCAGGGCGCTACCAAGGGCAACAGAAGTCACTGACTCGAACACGACGGCCTACCTTCGCGAATAGTATGAAGAGGCCGATCCGTGGCCGTGCATCGAGCAATCCCTGCTCAACTTCCACCATCGGCAAGCATGTGGCATCCGTTAGCCGATGAGCGATTGTTTTCAATACTTTCTCTTCAGCCCTGCACATCCAGGAACAGCGGGCGCGCGGAACTTTGGCTGTCCGGGACCGTGCTGAGCGCGTCCAAGTGGGCGAGGGCGTCGTTGCGGACCTTGCCGAGCATCGCCATCGACTCCAACTGCGCGTCCCGTATCCGGCGTGCTTTGTCCGCCAGCTCCTCAGGCAGCGGCCCGGCCTCGTCCGCGGCGGGCGGATTCCATGCCTCGGGCTCGCCGCCGGAGACGGCCAAGGCGATGTCCGCTTCAAGCCGGTCCAGGATTCCGGACCATGCCTGCACAGGGTCAGCCGACACCGAGTGTGCCGTTCGTCCGCGCCGTCCCGGATACCGTCGCCCGGACAGGCAGCTGCGAAGCGGCGTCGTGCCAGCCTTGCCGGAGCGGTTCCAGGAGCACAATGCATTCTTTGGTCCGGTTGACGTCGCGGTAGATGTTTGCGCCGATCATCGCTTCCATCGCGTACTGGTAGATGCTCAGCAGCCCGGATGCCCCGTCCCACACATCGGTCTTCAGGGTGGAGGACAGCTCGGTGACGATCGACTGGGCATGCAACAGGTTCTCGCTTGCCACACCCCAGTTGGCATTCTCCTGGGCGAACTGGGCGCGGTTCAGGTCCAGGAGCAGCCGGTCATAAAGCATCGTGAGGAGCCTGGCCGGCGGAGCCGACAGGACGGCGTCGTCGTTGTACCGGGAAAGCTGGCTGGCGCGGAGGGCTGTGGAGGTCATGCGTTACGCTCCTTACTTCGTCGAGCTCGAGAGGCCGGCAATCTGGCCGGTGAGCCATGATTGCTGGGCGTTGAGTTGGCCAAGGGCAACTTCCATGGCGTTGTACGTCGTTTGCAGGGTCTGCCGCCTGGAGGCCAAACGCTGGTCCCAGTCGGAGATCTGGCTCCCGAGGTCGGTCACTTCGGATTGTTGCCCCTTGATCAGGGCGGTTACCGAACCACTGAACGGATCGGTAGCGCTGGTTGCTGCGTCGGACACGCGGGATGCAATGGTCTGGAGCGCTGCCTGCGTCCCGGCGGGATCCGAAGCCAAGGACGATTGGAGCTTGGCCGCGTCAAACGTGAAGTTTCCATCCCTGGTGACGTTGATTCCGTATTCGGAGGGAGACTTCCCGTTCACGGGCATGGACACGGCGGAGAAGACTTGGTCGTTGACCGAGCGGACGCCGCTGTTGCCGCTGAAGATGCCGCCACTGGCTGCGGAGGCGCCGTTGGCGTCGGTCGTCTGGGTCACGGCGCTGTAAATGGAGACGAAGCCGAGGACGTCATTGACGGCGTTCACCAGATCCCCGGCCTTTTTGGTGATCCCCGCGGAGTCACTGGCAATGTTCACGGTCACCGGTCCGGCAGTGACGGCGGAGGCCGCCACTGACACACCGGGAAGCAAATCAGTGAAGGTGTTGGTTCCGGACGTGATTGTCTGCGCTGCCGGAGTCCCCGCATACAGCGTCGCTTTGGCATCCTGGGCGGCCTTGACGACGGCGGCGGAGGGGTCAGCCATCAGGTCGGTCGCGGTGCCCGCGCTCACTTGCGCTGCCGTGCCCTGGTAGACGCTGTACGCTCCAGCCGCACCTGAAGTGGCCGCGGTCAGTTGAAGGCGATAGGTTCCGTTGCCTGCCGGGACCTTGACGGCCCGGGCCGGGCCGGACGCCGCGTTGATCGCCGTCACGACGTCGTCAAGGGAGGTAGATGCAGGCGTGATCTCAGTCTGTTTTCCCGTGGAGTCGACGAGCGTCAGGTGTGCCGGTGCACCCGAGCCGTCGGTGGGCCAGTTGCTCATGGCCGCGGTGACGTCCACTTGGCTCTGGGCCAGCTGGGTGACGGTGACGTCGATTGAGCCCGCGGTCGCGGAGGTGGTCGCCGTCGCAGTGATCGACGGGGAAGTCGTGGTGGCGCTAAACAGGTTCAAGGCGTTCACGGCCGAGTCGCCGCTTGCGAGGTCTTTCAGTGACGACAGCTTCGAGTTCAGCGATTGAAGCGTCGAAATCATTGTCTGGTCCGACGCAAGCTTCGTCTTCAGAAGTGTCTGCGGTTGTGCTTCCACCGCCATGAGCGAATCAATGATGGAGGTGGTGTTCAAGCCGCTGGCGAGGCCGTCGATCGAGCTTGCCACGTTTGGTCCTTCCGGATGTGTTGGTTACGTCGGCGGGGTCCGGACGCGAATGGCGGCCAGGGGTGTGTTCCCGTCCTGGCCGCCATTCGCTGATTACCGGTCAGCTACCGGAAGGTCTTAGCGCAGGAGCGAGAGAACGCCCTGGCCGGACTGGTTGGCCTGGGCCAGCATTGCGGTGCCGGCCTGGGACATGATGTTGGCCTTGGTGTACTTGACCATTTCCGAAGCCATGTCCGTGTCCGTGATGCGGGACTCGGCTGCCTGCAGGTTTTCGCCGGAGACCTGGAGGGTCTTCGTGGCGTGCTCCAGACGGTTCTGGGTTGCACCCAGGTCGGCGCGCTGGGCGGAAACGGCCGCGATGGCCGTGTCAACGGCAGCGATGGTCAGCTGGGCGTTGGCGCTCGTGTCCACTTTGAAGCCTGCAGCACCCGCGGCGCCGGAGAGGCCGGTAGCGCCGGTTCCGACGGCGGTTGCGACGTCGCCGAGGTTGACGGCGATCTTGTCGTTGGCGCTGCCGCCGGTGCCGACCTGGATGTTCAGGGACGCGCCGCTGTTTCCAGCCGCACCCTTAAGCAGATCGATGCCGTTGAACTGAGTGGACTGCGTGAGGCGGTCCAGTTCCTTGCCGAGCGAGTCGCCTTCACCCTTGATCGCCGCACGGGAAGCGGTGTTGTTGGTGTCGTTCGAGCCCTGGACAGCGAGGTCACGCATGCGCTGGAGGATCGAGTGGACTTCGGTCAGTGCACCTTCAGTGGTCTGGATGACCGAGATGCCGTCCTGGGCGTTGCGGGCGGCGACTGCCGAGCCGCTGACCTGGGACTTGAGGCCTTCCGAAATTGCCAGGCCTGCTGCGTCGTCAGCTGCACGGTTGATGCGCAGGCCGCTGGAAAGCTTCTCCATCGACTTGGACACGTCGTTCTGCGTGCGGTTGAGGTTGCCGTAAGCGTTGTTCGCCATCAGGTTTGTGTTGATTGCCATGCCCATGATGTATTCCTCCATGATTGGGTCTGCTGGTACTTCCAGGCCGTCCGTGGCCTGTCACTTCTGGTTATCGGAACGGCGGTCCCCTTTGGTTAGCAAAACGCCGCAGGAAAATTTGCCACAGGGCTCAAGATCCGCCGCGCGTCGCTTGACTGGACAAAGCGAATAAATCATGCATAAACAACGCCTAACGCATGGGCCGCGGCAGCCGATAGTTGTTTTCAGCGCGGCGAAGGCACAGGGGAAGTGTTTTCCCGCGGCAACGCACCCGAAAAACCAACCCGGAACTGGAGTTGACCCGACATGGCCATCCATGAACTGTCGGCCCTGCTGTGGCGAGAACGTGAGCTACTGGATCTGCTGACATTCAAGCTGGAGGAAGAGCAACTGCTCCTCACGGCGGGCAAATCCCGTTGGTTGCCGCATGGCACCCGGGAAGTGGAGCAGGTCCTGGGGCACCTGTCCAAGGCCGGGCTTGCAAGGGCGGTGGAAGTGGCGGCCGTGGCAGAGCAATGGGGGTTGCCTGCCGAGTCTTCACTGGGCGAGCTGGTCACAGCGGCCCCGGAAGAGGCCTGGGCTGATGTCCTGTCCGCGCACCTGAACGCGATGCAGCAGCAAACCGCGGCCATCAAGGAGCTGCGTGATTCGAACGAGCAGTTCCTTCGCGCCGCCGTCCGCTCCACCCAGGAAACCATGGCGGACCTGAAACCGGCGGCCGGGACGTACGACTCCCACGGGCGGACCGGTTCCCAAAGCGGGACAGCAGACTCAACCCCGTCCCGCCTTTTCGACCAGCAATTCTGACCGAAACTCATCAAACGTAGACGGACATGCAAAGGCCGGATCACCTCAAGGCCCGGATCACCCAAAGGACACAGCAGTGAGCACATTCGGCGGACTCAATACGGCCTACCTGGGCCTCACCGCGGCGCAGCAGGGCATCAACGTTGCCGGACAGAACATCGCCAACGCCGGCACTGACGGGTACACCAGGCAGCGGATCGAGCAATCCGCCGTCGGCGCACCCGCGCGCACGGGCCTCTTCACGGCGGGTGCCCAGGCCGGTCAGGGCGTGTCGGTGGACGGAATCGCCCGCCTGGGCAACAGCTTCCTCGATGCCGGGGTTCGCTCCAGCGCGGCCCAGGCCGGTTACGCCGGCTATCGGTCCACCCAACTCCAGCAACTCGAAGGCTCGCTGAACGAGCCCGGGCCCGCCGGAATATCGACGGCGTTGCAGACCTTCTGGTCCTCGTGGCAGGGCGTCTCCAACCACCCAGGCGAAGCAGCCCCGGCCGGCGTGCTGCTGCAAGCCGGCACCACCGTTGCCAATGCGGTGTCGGCGGGATACAAGGCCTTGGATTCCCAGTGGACCCGGATACGAGGAGAAGCCCAAAGTACCGTCGCAACCCTGAACGATGCCGCAGCCCAGGTGGCCGGCTTCAACGCGACGATCCGTTCCGTCACAGCCTCGGGCGGCTCAGCCAACGAGATCATCGATGCCCGAAACAAGGTGGTTGAAACCATTGCTTCCTTGGCTGGCGGAACTGCCCGGGACAACGCCGACGGCACGGTGGATGTCTTCGTGGGCGGCAACGCCATCGTCTCGGGCACGTCGCACCGCGAGCTCACGCTGGGCGGCCAGGCGAGCATGGGCGCACCGGGCTCGACATTGGCGCTGGGAGGACCCGTCCAGCTGGAATGGGCCAATCGCCCCGGTGTGGCGGTTTCACTCGACGGCGGAAAACTCGCCGGCGCCGTCTCCCTCCTTGCCCCCGCCACGGCGGGAGGCGCGGGAGGGGCCATCTCCGAGGCCGCCGCATCCTACAACGCCTTCGCCACCAAACTCATGAACGACGTCAACGCCGTGCACCGCACCGGGCAGTCCACCACCGGCGCCTCAAATCTCGATTTCTTCGCAACCACCCCTGGCGCCCCGGCGGCCCTGTCCCTCAGCGTTGTCCCGACGAGCGCCGCGGGAATCGCCACCGGCAGCCCCGGCTCCGGCGCCCTCGATGGCAAAATCGCCGACGCCGTTGCCCAAATCGGCACCGGGCAAGGATCCCCTGATGCCTTGTGGTCCGGAATCGTCACAGGGATCGGCACGACGTCCCAATCGGCACAGCAGCATCAGCAGCTCGCCGATGCGGCGAGCACAGCCGCCGTCGGGCAGCGTTCCTCCGGTGCGTCCGTCAGCCTCGACGAGGAGAACATCAGCCTCCTGAGCAACCAGCACGCCTACCAGGCGGCTGCCCGGGCCATGACGGCCGTGGATGAAGCCCTCGACGTCCTGATCAACCACACCGGATTGGTGGGAAGGTAAGCCATGCTGAACCGTGTCACGAACCAAACGATGTCCGCGGCCGCGCAACTGAACCTGCAGGCCGGGCAGGCCAAGCTCGCCGCGCTGCAGGACAAGGCCAGCAACCTCAAGAACATCACCAGGCCCTCCGACGATCCCGCGGCCACGGCGAACCTGCTCGCCACGAAAAGCCAGCTCAGCGCCGCCGGACAGTATTCGAACAACATCGACGACGGCAATGGCTGGCTGACCACCGCCGATTCCGCCCTCGGGCAGGCCACCAACATCCTCAACCGGGTCCGTGACCTCACGGTCCAGGCTGCCAACGGTTCCCTGAACAGCAACGCCAAGGAGGCGATCGCCGTCGAAATCGAAGGCCTCAACAAGGACCTCCTGGCCCAGGCGAACACGCAGTACCTGGGCCGCAATGTCTTCGCCGGGAGTTCCGATTCAGCCGGCGCGTTCAGCAATGCCACGCCACCGGTCTTCAACGGAACGCCAGGCAGCACGGTGGAACGGCGGATTGACGCAACGCAGACGGTGCGGGTAGACGCCGACGGCGGTGCGATCTTCGGTGACGGCGCCGGCTCCGTCTTCGCTTTGGTGAGCAACGTCGTCGCCGATATCCGCTCCGGCGCGGATGTCAGCGGGCGCTTGACGGCGATCGGCGACAAGATCAAGTCGGTTGTCAACGGACGCGCGGACGTCGGTGCCAGGCAGACTAAGCTCATGCGCGCCCAGGACTCCGTCGACGGACTAAAGGCCTCGCTGGACGCGCAGCGCTCCGGAATTGAAGACGCAGACATCGGAAAGGTCGTCATGGACTTGAAGCTGCAGGAAACCAACTACCAGGTTGCCCTCGCGGTCACCGCCAAGACGCTCCAGCCCACGCTCATGGATTTCCTGAAGTGAGCACCGCACAGGCTTCCCGGGCGTTGAACTTCACCGCGCCCATGCCCGGGCTTGAAGCGTCTGACGGCTTCGCTTTGCGGGGAATCGACGGCGCCCCCGGGCTCTACGCGATGGAGTCGGCGAGCCCGCGGATCCGGATGTTCCTGGCCGAGGCCGTCGTGTACGTTCCGGGCTACGCGCCCGCCATCCCCCGCTCGACACTGGACGATCTCGGCCTGGACCGGGCTGAGCTGGCAACCACGTTGGTGGTGGTCAACCCGAGCCCGGAGAAGACCACGGTAAATCTCGCGGCCCCGATCGTGCTGAACCCGGAAACCGGACGCTGCACGCAGCTTCTCCTCGATAGCAAGGAATACCCCCTCCGGGCCGAGCTGAGCGCCTAAGAAGCACGCCTCCCCTGACGCTCGCTCACTTTTGGGTCCCTTCCGGCAGACGCTCGCTCAGATGATCTGAGCGGGCGTCACCGCTTTTGGCCCCATATGTGAGCGAGCGTCCCCTTCTTGAGCCGCGGGGAGCCGCGGGGATCCCAGGATCCCAGGATCGCGGCTCGCTAAACCCGCTGGGCCTCCCCCGACGCTCGCTCACTTTTAGGCCGTTTCCGGCCGACGCTCGCTCACTTTTGGGCCGTTTCCGGCCGACGCTCGCTCAGAAGTTCCACTCCGAACCAAAATTGTTTGGTCAAACCACTTGCGCCAGGGCTTCTCCCCGTCCATACTAAATGAACGTCATTCATTTAGTGACTCCCGTCTCACCGGAGAACAGCCATCATGATCTGCACCACCTACCCGGGCGCCCCAACCTCCCCCGCCCGCCATCAGCTTCGATGACCCCGCAGACGGCTTTCACTGCAACACCCAGCAACAACCTTCGGCCCATCTAGAAAGAGCCAAGCACATGACTCAAATAACCCGCCCAAGCGCCAGGAAAACCGTGGAGGCCCACGATCCCGCCGGCACCGAGCACGGCATCAGCGGCAAAGGACTCAAGACGGGGCAGCTGGGGCTCCTCGCCGTCGTCGTCCTTGGTATTTCTTCCGTGGCGCCCGCGTACAGCCTGACCAGCTCACTGGGCCCGGCGGTCAACGCGGTAGGCCTGCAACTCCCCGCGATTTTCATCGTCGCCTTCATCCCGATGATCCTCGTGGCGTTCGCCTACCGGGAGCTCAACGCAGACTCGCCGGACAGCGGCACCACCTTCACATGGGCAACCAAGGCTTTCGGCCCCTTCATCGGATGGATGGGCGGCTGGGGGCTGCTTGCCGCGAACATCATCGTCCTTTCCAACCTGGCAGGCGTCGCGGTGGACTTCTTCTACCTCTTTCTCGCCCAGGTTTTCGGCAACCCCGATCTTGCCGACCTCACCTCCAACAAAGCCTTGAACATCGCCACGTGCCTGGCCTTCGTGGCACTGGCTGTCTGGGTCAGCTACCGGGGACTTCACGCTACCAAACTCGTGCAGTACGCCATGGTGGGATTCCAGGTAGTGGTCTTGGGCGTGTTCATCGTCATGGCCCTCACCCATGCCTCCTCCGGCGACACCCCGACGGCTATCGCCTTCAGTTGGGACTGGTTCGACCCCACGAAGATCAGCAGCTTTGAGCAGTTCGCTGCCGGCATGTCCCTCGCGGTCTTCGTCTACTGGGGCTGGGACGTCTGCCTGACGGTCAACGAAGAGACCAAGGGCGGCAAGGGTACTGCCGGCAAGGCGGGCACCACGACGGCGATCGCGGTGCTGGGTCTCTACGTCGCCGTAATCGTCGCAACCATGATGGTGGCTGGCGTTGGTGGGGACGGCATCGGGCTCAACAACCCGGACAACCAGTCCAATATCTTCGCCGCGTTGGCGTCCCCTGTGATGGGTCCTTTGGCCATCCTCATGTCTTTGGCCGTACTCGCAGGCACAGCGTCGTCCCTGCAGTCCACTATGGCCTCCCCCGCCCGAAGCCTTCTCGCCATGGGTCACTACGGCGCCCTTCCGCAGAAGTTCTCCTCCGTGAGCAAGCGCTTCGGTTCCCCCGGATTCGCAACCATCATGGCCGGGGCTATCTCCGGCGGGTTCTACGCGATCATGAAGGTTGTCAGCGAGAATGTCCTCAACGACACCATCCTGGCTCTGGGCTTGATGATCTGCTTCTACTATGGAATGACCGCCTTTGCCTGCGCTTGGTACTTCCGGCACAGCGTATTCAGCAGCGTCCGCAACTTCTTCATGCGGCTGCTTTTCCCGGTGATCGGCGGCGTGGTTCTGACCCTCGTCTTCATCCAGACGGCGGTGGACAGCTGGTCCCCCGACTTCGGCAGCGGTTCCGAGATTTTCGGCGTCGGCCTCGTATTCATCATCGGCGTGGGCATCCTGGCCCTCGGAGCGGTGGTCATGGTGATCATGGCCCGCGTCCGTCCCGGCTTCTTCCGCGGCGAAACCCTTCGCAAGGACACACCGGCCCTCGTGGTTCCCGAATAAGCCAGCAACTCTCAGCGTGGCAGAAGCCCTGTTCCGGCATCACCCGGAGCAGGGCTTCTGTTGTAGTTGCTTCACCACATGTGCGCGACGTCGATCACCAGCCGCGATCCCGTTCCCGGACCGGCCAGCGTGAAGACCCTGAAGGGGAGCCGGGCGCGGACACCCAGGCCAAGGCTCGTGTATCCCTCGAAGCTGCCCGCGAAGGCCACTTGCCGGAAAGTCTTGTAGTCCGAGACGTTCGTGAGCTCGTTCTTGTCGGCCGGGTTGTACGTGGCATTGCCGCTGGAACTATAGGCGGGGGCGTTGACCGTGACTTGCAGGAACGCATTGCCCCTCAGCTCGACGGGAAGTCCCGAGCCATCGTGGAGTACTTGTGGAACGTAGCGGATTGAATAGCCGGCAACGGCGCCATTCAGGTCGATCACCAGGCGGTCAAAGCACGGTTGCTGCCCCGTCCGGACATTCACCACTTGCGCTTGGGTCAGCGCGGGGTTTGACTTCGCCAACGATCCCCACGCGATCCCGCAATACGGGGCTGCCGACGCTTCCCCTGGAACCACTAGACCAAGCCCGGCGGCCACTACCAAAGCTGCCAACCACGCGTAAAACCTTCTCACTTGGGCCCACTCCCCTTGAATTCTTGAGCGATCCGATACCTCAAGCGTAGGAGCGTCCGGCCCCTTGAGAGAGCTTCGTATCCGCTTCGGCGCCCAACTGTTAACAGGCTTCGCGAAGGGTCACGAGGACGTAATTCAACGGTCTGCTTCCCGCGGTTTTCCGGGGTTTCGGCGCCGTCTCGCGCCTCTGTTCGTTATCACGGATAACGACGTCGGAGCGCTTGCCGGCATCGATTGCTCCGTAACTGTCGTTTTGAACGCTCAGAACGACAGTTACGGAGCAATCGATGGGCCTACGCATGCAAAAGCCCCGCCCGACTGGTTTGGGGATGCTGGATTCCAGTCGGGCGGGGCTGATTTGCGTGCGGGGTTTAGCCTTCGCAGTCGCGGCAGTACTTGAGACCGTTCTTTTCCAGCGCGATCTGCGAGCGGTGACGGACCAGGAAGCACGATGAACACGTAAATTCATCGGACTGCTCCGGGACAACGATGACGGTTAGTTCTTCGCCGGACAGATCGGCGCCCGGAAGATCGATGCCCTCGGCTGTGTCGTTCTCGTCGATGTCGATGACAGCAGTCTGGGCACCGGAGCCGCGCGATGCCTGAAGGGCCTCGAGCGATTCGGCGGGAGACTCTTCTTCGGTCTTGCGTGGGGCGTCGTAATCGGTAGCCATTGGTGTGGTTCACTTTCGTTGCTGCATAGTGCCATTTCAGGCACCTCAGTGAAGCAGTTTAGGGCATAGTACACGCCGTCAACGAATAGTGTGTTCAACAAGACATTTGGCCACGTAAGAACCCCGGAATCCCGGGGGTTTCGCTACTCCACGACGCGGATTTTCCGCGCTTGGGCGTCGGCAATGGCCACACCGCTGAGCGCCGGGAGCCAACCGTAGCGGGTGGTTTCAGTGGCTCCGGAGGCCCCCAGCTCGGCAGCGTCGTAGAAGTAGGCAGCTTCGATCCAGGCGCTCACCTTGGACATGATGGAGACGATCATGCGGCCACGCTATCGAGGCCCGGTTCAAGACCCGTTTCCGCTCTGTCACAGCCGTGTTAAATGATCCTGTAGCTCAGTAACCGCGTGCCGCCGTCGTCGTCGCCGTCGTCGGGCGCCGCGTGAATCAGCAGCCCGGATTCATCCGCAGTGACGGTGACAGGGTTGCGGGTGATGACGTGACCGGCGCCGCTGAACACGCCGATGGGCACGTCCCACGTGATTCTTTGCCGCAGCGGTTCCACCAGGGCCAGCCCTCCGAGTTCAAGGACACCACCATCAACCTGCGGCAACAGGGAAATCCCGCTGCACAGCAGAAGTCCCGGACCGAGGAGCTGGGCATCCTGGTAGTCGACGAAGTGGCCAGGGTTCTCCCACTGATCCACCAGGCGGCCTTCCGTGTCCCAGATGTAGAGCTGCCGGGAACCCCAGCTTCCGCCGAACACCAGGTCCAGTCCGGGATCGCGCACGATCCAACCGATGTGGTCCTCCACCCGGAACCGCTCGCGGACCTCGAAGGTGCCCGGATCGATCGTATAGATGGTGCTTCTGCTCGCGGCCCGGTACTCGGCGACGGAAACCCAGACGTGGTCGCCGTCGAAATCGATACCCCCGGGGTGATACGCCGCGTCCTCGCCCACGGGAATATCGCGAAGCAGCCCACCGTCCGGCCCGAGGACGAACACGTGCCCGCTCCCCCGCCCCGGAGTCCGTAGTGCCGGATCCGCCGCGGGGCGCGGCGCATCGAGGATCTCAACGGAGGACAAGAACGTGAGTCCCTTGGCGAAGGCCATGCCCTGCGGGTGGTGGGTCGGAAAGTCGAGGCTGATCTCCCCGACCAGCTTGAAGCAGCTCCGCCGGTCGAGTGCGAAAAGAGCGGCGAGAAGCTCAGTCCCCCGCATCGGCATGGGCCTGGCTCCACAGCTCGTAAAGCTCGGCCGCGTATTCCGGACGGGCCGCAAGGACCCCGCCCTGCTCCGGGAACGTGTCCATCTCGCCTTCGGAATTGAGGACGACGCCACCGGCCTCCTGAACAATGAGCGTCGCCGCCAGGTGGTCGATCGGGCTGAAGCTTCCGATGATTGCTCCCGCACCACGCCCGGCAGCTACGCCCACCACCGTCATGGTCGCTGAACCCATAATCCGCATGATGCTGTGCCGTTCGCCCAGCTCCGCGAGCAGTTCCAGCATCCCGGGCCACGGCAGGTGCCCCGCGAGTTCGGTCGCCACCACGGTTCCGGCCAGGGCCGCCGTCGAACTCCCCGCGGGAGCCAGGGATACCGGCTTTCCGTTGAGCCACGCACCGTGACCGGCCCACCCCTCGAAAATCTCGCCGCGCCAGGGATCTGCGACGACGGCGACCGCGGGCTTGCGGTCCACGGCCAAGGCAAGTGAGAACGCCGTCCACGGAATCTGGTTCACGTAATTGGTGGTCCCGTCGACGGGGTCAAGGTACCAACACGGTGCGCCGGGCACGGCGACTCCGCCCATTTCCTCGCCAACCACCGTGTGGCCCGGAAGGCGGGCTGCAATCACTTCGCGGACGTGGCGCTCGACGGCGACATCGACTTCCGTGACCAGGTCGGCAGGGTGCGCCTTGGTTGAGACCAGGCCGCGATCGACGTCGCGCATGTACCCGACCGCCCATTCGGCCAGCTCCATCGCGACTTTCCGGGACTCAAGGACTTCGTCTCCGGCCAGTCCTCTGGGAGCCTGGGCCGAAGTCCATGCCTGTGGGTCTTCGGCGATGGCGCTTTGCAACAGGTCCAGTTGGTTGCTCGTGATCGAGTCCACGCCGAGTCCCAATGCCCAGCGCATGGTTTCCAGGTTGTCCACGGTCCAGCACGCTACTTTGGCTCCCGCGGCGTGGATCTGTTCCACCATGCCCTTGCTGAGGACCACGTGCTCGGAATTGACGAACTCGGGACCCAGTTCGGCCAGCAACTCCTCCGGCGGGGCAGTCCTCTTGCTCCAAGGCAGCCAGATCCGGGCATCCTTATCGAGGGCGCGGATGATCCGCATCCCGTCCAGGTTCCCGCACCAGGCCACTTCGATGCCGCTTTCGCGTACGACGGCGGCAGTCGCCTTCGCGGGGCCGGGCTCGTCCATGTCGATGAGCAAGGTTGACCGGCTGTCGCGAAAGAGCTCAAGGGCTTCGGATAGCAGGGGAATACGTTCCTCACCGGCGCCCAGTTGCCTGATGCGGTCATAGTCGACGTCTGCAACGTCCGCATCGAGGCTCCAGATCCTGAGCAGCGCGGCATCGTGGAGCAGGATCACCTGCCCGTCCTTCGTTACCCGGACGTCCACTTCCACGAGGTCCGCACCCGCGTCGATGGCTGACGCGATGGCGGGCAAGGTGTTCTCCAGGTATTTGCTGGAGTCGCCCCGATGGGCCGCGGCCCGGGTCCTTTTGGTGTCGATCGTGTTGCTCACAGTGCGGCACCTGCCTCTCCTACCAGGCGTCCGTCCCGGAAGGTCATGGCCTTGCGGATCCCCGCATATGTCTGTTGGCCGGGCTGCATGAGCTCTCCGCTGACAAAGCTGCGGAGCCGGGCGTCGGCCCTGCGCACGTACACTTCCTGGAAGTGTCCGCGCGGGACCACCCTCTCGACGGTCGCCGGCACAGCACCTGCGAAGGGGGCGTCTGCCAGGATGACGTCCTCGGGCCGGATCCCGAGAATGTCCGGGCCCGCAGTGATGAGTCCGCCGTCGAGCGAGCCTTCCAAGCGATTCATGCTTCCGATGAAGGTGGCGACAAACTCGGTTTCCGGGCGGGCGTAGAGCGCTTCCGGGGTGCTGTATTGCTCGATCCGGCCTGCATTCATCACGGCGATGCGGTCCGACATGGACATCGCCTCTTCCTGGTCGTGCGTGACGATGACCGTTGTGATGCCCAGTTCCTGCTGGATCTTGCGGATGTCTTCGCGCACTTTGACACGTAGTTTCGCGTCCAGGTTGCTCAAGGGTTCGTCAAGGAGCAGGAGCTTCGGCTCCTGGACGAGTGCCCTGGCCAATGCCACGCGTTGCTGCTCGCCGCCGGAGATGCGTGCCGGTTTGGAATCCGTGTGGTGCAAAAGGCTGACCAACTCCAGGACGGCTTCCACCCTGCCCTTGATCTCAGCCTTGGACAATTTGCGGAGCTTCAGCGGGAAGCCGACGTTCTTGGCCACGGTCATGTGGGGCCACAGCGCGTAGTTCTGGAACACCATGGCGCTGGGGCGGTTCTCCGCGCCGAGGTGAGAGACCTCCTGGCCTTCCACCTCAATGGAACCGGAGTCCGGCTCCAGGAACCCGGCGATCATGCGTAGCGTCGTTGTCTTGCCGCAGCCGGAGGGCCCTAGCAAGGACACCAGCTCGCCCTCCTTTACCGACAGATCGAGGTTGTCGATGATGGTGCGGCCGCCGAGGATCTTGTGGAGGCCGCGGATGGTCAGGCCACCGCCCGACGCCGGAGTGCCCGGCCTTGTTGTGCTGGCAGGTGGTTCAGTCAATTGTTCATGGATTGTCATGGGTTCTCTGTCTGACATTGAGCGCGATGCGCTATTTGATCTGGAAGCCTTCGGCGAGCTGGCCGCCGAGGATGTGCTTGTGCGCCGCGAGCATGAGGGCCACGGAGGGGATCGCCAGCAGGATCGAGAAGACGGCAGCCACCTGGGTGGGGTAGTTCAGCACCAGGCTGTACATCTGCGTTGGCATGGTCATGAAGGCCGGTGCACCCACCAAGTACGTTCCTTGTGCTTCGTCGAAGGACGCCAGGAAGGACATCACGGCCGCGACGATAATCCCGGGCAGGGCCATGGGGAGGGTCACGGAAGCGAACACGCGCAATGTGGAGGCTCCGGCGTCGCGGGCTGCCTCCTCAAGGTTCCGCGGCACGGCAGCGAACGCTGCCGCCGGAATCCACGTCATGAACACCACGGTGCCCAGCACGTGCACCACGAGGATTCCCAGCACCGTGTTCATCAGGTTCAAGGCGTAGAAGAGCGCAGCGAGGGTGACGAACAAGCCCATCTTGGGGAAGGCGTTGGTCGCGAACAGGCTGATCAGGAAGAAGCGGCGTCCGGGGAAATCAAAGCGGGCGAAGGCGTAGGCGGCGGGCAAGCAGATGATCGAAGACACAAGGACCGTCAGCGGGGCGAAGAACAAGGAGTTCTGCACCGCAATTCCGAGCGCGCCGTCGTTGACCACCACCTGCCACCAGCGCAATGTCCAGTCATCGGGAAGGAGGTTGGGGAAGGTCCAGTTGCCTGCGAAAGCGCGGACGCCCAGCCAGAGCAGGGGGCCAAGGATGAAAACGACCATGAGGACCACGAACAGGCCCACCAGCGCACTGCGGACAATCGAGTCCAGCGTGAGCGGCCTGCGGGTGCGGGACCCAGCCGGGGATCCGGTAGGGAGAGCCATCAGACTTTCCCCTGTTCCTTGGCGGAACGGAAGTTCGCCCACACGTAGAGCGCGGCGATTCCGGAGGCAATCAGGAAGACAGTGAAAGCCATGACCGCGGACTGCTGTGGCTGGTTGAAGGCAGAGAAGTAGTTGGACATGTCCACTCCGAGCATGTTCGGTGAATTGGGCCCGGTGAAGTACGGGACCGTGAACGATCCAACAATTCCAATGGCCGTAAACGTCGTCGCGATGATGATGGGAACTGCCGCCATCGGAACGATTACCGATACGATCGTGCGCAAGGACCCGGCACCGGCGTCGCGGGCTGCTTCGATCATGGCGTTCGGCACGGACTGCAGTCCGGAGGAGACCATGAGCACGGCGAAAGGCAGGGAAGTCCAGACCGAGCCGATGATGACCGTGACCATGGTGAAGGCCCACACGGGGAAGTCAAGCCCGAAGAGGGCAAAGACGCTCCGGAGGAAACCGGTGCCGGAGTAGAAGGTCAGGATCGCCCACGAGGCGATGACCACCGGGATGAAGAGCGGCACGATCGCCAGTCCGGAGAGGAGGCGGGCCATTCGACCGCCTTTCAGCTTGAGGTAGAGCCCAATGCCCAAGGCCAGGAAGATGACCGTTGCCGTGCTGACCAGCGTCACGATGACGGTGACCAGGAGGTCCCCGAGGAAACGCTTGTTGGTGAACATCTCCTGGTACGCGGCCAGCGTTCCCCACCAAGCGTCTGCCTCGTGCACGTTCTGGCCAATGGTGGCGATGGTGTGGTTCAACCCGCCGGTCAGGCCGATGCTGAAGCCGAAGGCGAGAACGATCGGGAAGCCGACGAAGATCGCGATCAACAGGATCGGCGGCAGTGCCATGAAGAACCCGACGGCGCGCTGGCCCAGGCGCTTGGGGCGCGTGGTACGAGCCGGCGGAACTGTTTGCTGCAGTTCCGCCGGCTTGTGAAGCGTGGTTGTCACTGGCCGGGAACCTTCTGGTCCCAGAGGTTGTTCAGGTCTTTGCCCATCTGGTCGAAGTAGCCCTTACGCAGGTTGTTGGTGTCTGCGTCCTTGAACTTGTCCTTCACATCACCCGGAAGTTTGTCCAGGCTGATGGCCGGGAAACCGGACATCTCCTTGATGATCATGGTCTGCGCGTCCGGCGAGAGGACGAAGTTTGCAAGCTTCAGCGCCGCTTCCTGGCGGGGCGAGGACTTGGGAATGCCGAGGTA
Source organism: Arthrobacter sp. 01T428 (assembly GCF_056398685.1). Classification (NCBI taxonomy): domain Bacteria; kingdom Bacillati; phylum Actinomycetota; class Actinomycetes; order Micrococcales; family Micrococcaceae; genus Arthrobacter; species Arthrobacter sp. 01T428. Next base: position 165,035 of record NZ_JBFTPW010000003.1, read on the forward strand.
GGCGGCGCCGCCGGTGAACGACGGGTTGCTGATCTGGGTGGCCTTCACGGTGGACGGGATCTGGCCGTTGGTCAAGCCGGTGATGAACTGGTCAGACCACACCGGAGCCATGGAGATCTGTCCCTTGGCGAGCAGGTCAAGGGTCTGCTGGTTGCCGTTGGGGTAGACGCCGCCCTGGAAGACGGACGAGTTGAGGTCCTTCAACGTCGCGAAGCCCTGGTCCCAGTACTTCTCGAGATCCTTCTCGTAGCCCACCGTCATCTTGGCGCGGGCGTCGGCCGGAACGAACTTGTCCAAAACGGTGGCAACGAATGCACCGCCGGACCCACCGGACTTGGGCGAGTTGTAGGTGAACTTGCCCGGGTTTGCCTTGATCCAGGCGAGCAAATCGTCGAGGGTCTTCGGCGGAGTGGCAACCGTCTTGGTGTCATATGCGAGGAGCACCGCGGAGCCGCGGTACGGGATGCCACCGGTGCCGCCGGCCTTGATGACGTCCTGCGGGACATCGTTCAATGCCGGAATGGTCTGGGAACTCACGGAGGTCAGCAGATTGGCTGCGGAAGCCTTGGAAACGAAGCCGCCATCGACGAGGTCGAAGTCAGGTTCCTTGTTTTGCTCCGTGGCGCTGGTCAGTTTCGCCAGGGTCTGGGAATCGTGCTCGCCGTGCAGATCGAGGGTGACCTTCACGTTGTAGCCGGGGTTGGCCTTTTGGAAGGCGGGAACAAGGCTCTTTTCCCACAGGTTCTGGACGTTCGTGTCCCCGCTGATGAAAACGGTGATCGTCTTGTCCGGGGATGCGCTGGCGCCATTGTTCTGGGCCGTTGCGGTGCTGCTTTGAGCGCAGCCGGTCACAGCGGTGGCTGCAACAACGGCGACGGCGGCCGCTGCTAGAAAGCGGTTGGTCATGGTGTTCCTTCATCTTGAACCGAAAAGTCCCCCAAGGGCAGGAACTACCATCCAAGGGCAAGGTGAAGGAGTGGGTCATGGCCCATGAATCCGGGGTTAACCCGAGGAAGAATTAACGCAAATATGTCAGGACATACGAACAACAGCACGAAACGTTTTGCAGTGGATCGCCCTACTTGCGGGCTCGCTTCCAACCGATCGTCAGGAACGTGACCAGGACCGCTATCGCCGCGGCCAGGGCCAGGCTGACCGGGCCGGTTCCCCAGTCGAGTCCCCCTCGGTCAGGAGAAACAGCGGTCCAGTCGGAGAAGGACGCCCCCAATGGCCGGGTCAGGATGTACGCGAACCAGAAGGCCGGGATCGCCGCCAGCAGGCGACGCCAGCGGGCCAGTGCCGGGACAGCGATGACAACCGCGAACATGATGCCCGAGGCGAGGTAACCGAGGCCCAGCGAGTAGGCGGCCAGGTCCCCGGTAGCCGTGCCGAGGGCGAAGGTTGTCAGCACAGCGGCCCAGTAGAAAGCCTCCCGACGCCGGGTGGTGATGCTATGGATGGAAAGGGTCTTCTCGTTCCGGTGCCAGAGCAGGAAGACAACAGCGAGAGCCACGGTGAAGAAGAGGGTCGACGCCAGATAGGGGACGCCAAGTCCGACGTGGACAGCGTCCGCAGCCATGGTCCCAAACACACTGACCATCGCGACGGCGGTCCAGTACACCCAAGGGATGTAGCGGCGGACGCGGAACTGGAGGACCAGCGAAATTACCAACGCCGCAAATCCGAGGCCCAGAGCGATCTCGGGCTCAAAGCTGTGCACCAGGAAATCGGACGTGGTTTCGCCCATCCCGGTAGTGAGGATCTTCACTACCCAGAACAAGACGGTCACCTCGGGTACTTTCGAGGCGGAAGCTCGGGCGACGGCTTTCTGCAGTCGATCGCCAGCAGCTACGGTGTCCTTGGCCCGCGGGCTAGCGGTGAGTTCTTCGGGCATCATGGCCCCCATTGTTCAGGGCTTTCCCGAGCGTTTCCCGAATGTGACGCGTGGGCCCTCGCCCTGACACGGCAACGCGTCCCCCAAGCCACCCCGCGCCATTCGCGGGATAATGGAACCATGGCCGATCAGGATCAGGATCCTTGGGAAGAGTTCGACAGGCTCAAGCCCGCGGGACACGATCGCGTCCAGGGCTATCCGGGAGGAGAACCCTTGGGTTTTGGCTTCCAGACGGGCGTGCGGAGCGCAAGGGTGGCCTTTGGTTTCGCCGTCTACACTCTGGTCCTCGGAACCGTTCTGGTCTTCGTCGGAATCATCGACTTCATCGGCACCGGCGAGTTGCTGTGGCTCGGACTGATGGTGCTCATCGAGGCCGCCTTCATCTACGGATTCATCCAACTGGCGCACCAAGCGCGCAACCGACGCTCAACTTAGGCGCGCCCGTTGTCGAAGAATTACAGTCCCTCCGCGATCCGCTTGATCGCGGCCAGGCGGCGGTCCCACTCTGCGCCGATGCGCTCGAGGCTGCGTGCCGTCTCGCTCAGCTGTGAGCCGAGCACCCTGTAGCGCAGTTCGCGGCCCACGCGCAGCGATTCAACGAGTCCGGCTTCCTGCAGTACGGCGAGGTGCTTGGCGATCGCTTGCCGGGTGACCGGGAGCCGCCCGGCGAGGGCCGACGCCGATGCGTCGCCCTCGCCGAGGGCAGCCAGGATGCTCCACCTCGTCTCGTCGCCGAGTGCGGCGAACACTGGAACCAGGGTGCTCGCGGTCACGACCCACCCTCGACATAAGCGGCCAGTTCGTCGAGTTCCGAGTCCCAGCCCTGGCGGTGGCTCTCCATGTTGAACGCCGGATCGCTCGTCGTGTCGAAACCGGTCTCGACGACGGTGAGCTGCGTTCCGCCGTCGAGCGCTTCAAGCGTGAAGCGGAAAACGGTCGAACGTTCAGGATCGACCTCGGTGGGCTGGGTGCCGCGCGCGTCGTCGTTGCTCCAGCGGCAGGCAATCATTCGGGGTGGGTCGAGCTCCTCGATCCGCACCGGGAAGGCGCCGTATCCTTCGAAAGAGAAGACACCGCCGGCGCCGACGGCGACCTCGTCGAGGACGGCGGCCTGTCCGAACCAGCGCGCGATATGCTCGGCCTCGGTGATCGCGGCCCAAACCTTCTCGATTGGTGCTGCGATGGTGATGGTGCGCCTCACGGTGAATTCGCCGGCGTCGACGACGGAGGCCTGGTTTGCAGTCATAGTCATGATTCTGTTCCTTTCAGTCAGTTACTGCAACTACAGGGTTGCATTAACCTAAAGAAAGAGCAACCCCTAGGTTGCAGATCGAGGCTTGCCGCCGTCGCCAAGGGCGGATCTCTTGCGGCGTCCCGAGGCCACGATGAAGACTGCGACGGCGATTGCCACTATCGCGGCGGCGCCGCCGATTGCAGTGATGATGCTCCAGGGGCTGACAGTCCCGTCGTCGGATTGCGTTCTGGCTGTGGTGGCCGCAGGCGCGGGCTTCGAGGCTGCAGAGGTTGTTGCGCCCGCGGCAACCGCGGCGTAACGGGATACCGAGCCGTCGCCGGTATCGTTGCCCGGGCTCGTCACGATGAGCGTCCCGTCCGGAGCCACAGCCAGATGGCCGGAGTTCTTATCAGTGGGAATGGAGGATCCCACAGCTGTTGCGCCCGGCGGGACGACGGACAGCACGCGGTCCTGGACAGTGGTCACGTACAGGGTTCCGTCCTGCCCGACGGCTGCCTCTTGGGGGCCTCCCGGGACGAAGATACGGTATGCAACCGTATCAGTGTCCGGCTTGATGACAGCTACCCGATCGGAACTGATGTTGGTGACGTAAATTGTTCCGTCGGGCCCGGCGGCGATCCCGTGGGGGTTCTCGGTGTCGCCGGGTGTCGAACTAACCTGAATGGTCCGTGAGACGGCGCTGGCTCCGTAAGGAATGACCGAGACCGTCCCTGCGATTTGGTTCGCGACGAACGCGGTGCCGTCCTTCGTGACTGCGACCTCCACCGGCCCTGCTCCGACGGGTACTGTCCGGCCCACGGTCGATCCGTTCGGTGCAATGACCGACACGGTGTGCTCCGAGTGGTTCGGAACATAGATCGTCCCATCAGGTCCTGCGGCGATCAGATGGCTCCCCGGGGAAACCGGAATTCTCCGGGCCACGCCGCTCGCGCCAGCAGGAATAACGCCCACGTCGTACTGATTGCTGGCGCTGTCCCGTTCCGCGACGTACAGGGTGCCGTCCGGGGCCAATGCCAGGCCGGAGGTATATCCTCCCGTGGTGATAGTCCGGGAAGGCTTAGCGTCTCCGGGCGGTATCACACTGATGCCGCCGACCGCTCCGTAGTTGCCGACATACGCAGTGCCGTCGGAACCAACCACCACGCCAACGGGCACCCCGCTCACGTCCAGAACTTCCGAAGGTGCCGCCATCGCAGGCACAGCGCCCAGATAGGCGAACGCCGTCGCGGCCACGACGGCCAGGCTCCAAATTTTCACTCTTCTTCCCCCAAAATCCCCACAACGGCGCTGGACGCCGGCTCAGCGGAGCGTGCTCCGCGTCTGCAGCATATCCCGCCGCCGGTCCTCACCCCTTGCGCGGCAGATACGTGTTGACCGGGCGGCCGGTCGAACCGTAGGCCAAATGCAGGTCAACTAGTCCTTTGCGTTCGAGTTCGCTGAGATAGCGCTGGGCCGTCGGGCGGCTGATGCCGACGCTGCCGGCAATCTCCGAGGCACCCAAAGGCTCCGTGGAGTGAACCACCATGTCGAGGACTTTTTGCATGGTGGGCGGCAGGCGCCGGGGTGCTTTCGCAGGGGGAGCCGTCCGGCGCAGGCTGAAGAGCTGGTCCACGGTCGCCTGGTCGGCCACGGTCCGGGACTCCGCTTCCTGCCGCCAGCGCCGATAGGCCTCGAGTTGGGTTTGCAGCTGCTCGAAGCCGAACGGTTTGACGAGGTAGTACACCGCTCCCCCGCGCATGGCGGCCCGCACGGTCTCAAGGTCCCGGGCGGCGGTGATCATGACGGCGTCGAGCTTTTCGCCGGCTCCCTGAAGGGACCGCAGTAAACTGATGCCGTCTTCATCGGGGAGGTAGACATCCAGCAGAAGAAGGTCCGGTTTGAGCCGCTGCACGGCTTCCCTGGCCTCCGCCGCAGTGTGTGCCTCGCCGACGCATTCGTATCCCTCTATTTTGGCCACGCGGCTGGCGTGGATGCGCGCTACGCGGAAGTCGTCGTCGACCACCAAGGTGCGGATCATTCGATCGATTTTCCTGTCATGACCGGGGTTTCGGATTCCAAACGCGGTTCCGGTAACCAGATTTCAAAGCGTCCCCCGGGTCCGGGGAAAACATCCATGGTTCCTCCCGCACGGTGAACGATCCGGCTCACCAGCGCAAGGCCTATCCCGCGACGCATTCCCGGCCGCGGTTCTTTGGTGGTGAATCCGTCAGCGGTGATCGTGCCCACCAATTCTGCAGGAACACCGGGCCCATTGTCGGTCACGCAAATGAAAATGCCCGAGGAGTCGTCCAGTTGGATGGTCACCTCACGGGGTGTGGGTTGCTCCGCGAGGATCTCGACGGCGTTGTCCAGGAGGTTCCCGACGATCGTCAGCAGTGCTTGCGTTTCAAGGAACGGTTGGCGCAGCTGGGAGTCGTCGGTCACCGAGATTTCCACATCCTGCTCGGCAGCCACGGTGATTTTCGCGAGCAGCAGCGCCGCGAGCTCCGGCGGCTCGATCCGCGAGCGCAGTCCTTCGCCAAGTGAGCGCGAGGTGTCCGAAATCCGCGATACGAAATTCCGCGCCTGGTCCACATCTCCAAGCTCCAAGAGTCCGTCCACCACGTGGAGACGGTTGGCGTACTCATGCTCCTGTGCGCGCAAGGCTTCCATCAGGCCTTCGACCGAGCGAAGGTCGCGGACGAGGCCCTCAACCTCGGTACGATCACGCAATGTGACCACCGAGCCGATGCTCCTTCCAGCCAGGGCAACGGACATCCGGTTGACCACCAGCAAGGCGTCCTCGGTGATCACGATCTGGTCGGTTCCGCTGATCTCACCCGTCAGGAGGGAACGAAGCCGTCCGGGCGGCAGAAGATCCTCGATCTTCTCTCCCAGCACGTTTTCTTCCAGATGTAGCAGGGAGCGTGCCTCGGAGTTGATGACGGTGACCCGGCCGTCGTCGTCGAAGCCGATCATCGCCTCGCGGATGCCGTGCAGCAAGGCTTCGCGCTCTTGCAGGAGGGACGCAATCTCCACCGGTTCGAGATCGAAGGTGACCCGCTTGATTCGGCGCGCCAGAAGGGCCGAACCCATGGCACTGATCACGAGCACCACGGCTGAATAGCCGGCGATCAGCAACACCTGCTTGGTGAGTTCGCTGCTTTCCGTGGTCTCCAGGATTCCCACCGAGACCTGCCCGACGACGGTCCCGTCCGCCGCGCGCACCGGCGCCTTGGCGTTGACTGAGTCGCCAAGGCTGCCTTTGTCTATTCCGACGTGGGTCTGCCCGTCAAGGACCGCGACGGGTTCTTCCAGGGTCTGCCCGATGAGGTTTGGATTCGGGTGGGAGTACCGGACACCTTTCCGATCGGTGACCACGACGTAGTCCGGCTGTGCCTGGGACTGGACCTTGCTCGCGATCGCCTGAATCGAGTGCGTGGGATCTCCGTTCCCCAGCGACGTCACGATTTCCGGCATTTGCGCCACCGTCGTGGCGATTCCCAGCGCCCGGAGCCTGTACTGGTCTTCGAGGGTCTGGTTGCTGATCTGGGTGTAAAGAAGCGCGCCCAGAGTGACTGTCACAAAGAGGATGCAGAGCAACCACACCAGAATCTGGGAGGCAAGGGGCCGGGCCTTCCAGCGCGCGCCGAAAAATCGCAAGCCACGCGACTCTGGATGCACTGCCAACCTCTTCCTACTCTCCTAGTAGCTTATGTGACAAAGTTCACGGCTACTACGGCTCAGCGGCGCACCGGCACCTTGGCATGCCACGAGGTGTGTTTCTCATAGACGTGCGCGATGCCCAAGAGATCCGCCTCCGCGAATTCCCGTCCCAGGAAATGCATCCCCACCGGCTGTCCTCCGGCAAATCCGCACGGGATGCTGAGTCCGGGCATTCCGGTGAGGTTGGCCGGCGAGAGCATCATGAGCGCGCTGGAGAGGGAATCCTTCCCCGTTGAGCCGGTGAGCGAATGGGACATGTCAGCTTCGATCGGCGCGATGGACGGCAGCGTCGGGGACACCAAAGCCTGGACTCCTGCGTTGTCCATGGCAGTCCGCAGGGAGGCGCGAAGAGACGAGCGCACTTGACGCGCCAACTGGACGTCTTCTCGCGGCACCAAGGCGCCGGTTTCGATCATCACGCGGGTTCCGCGGAGATACTTGTCAGCGCTTCCGGCCAATAGTTCGCGATGGTGTTCAACCGATTCGGACAGCGAAATCGCCAAGCTCGCCGGCAGGGCCATCTTCAGTTCCGGGAGGGACACCTCAACAAGCTCCACCCCGAGTCCTTGCAAAACCATCAGAGCCTGCTCAAGGACCGCAGCCACTTCCGGCGTGACCTCCCACTCGGCCCAAGCGCCACGATCCACCGCCACCCGGGTCGGGGCCGGCATCGCCTCGGGGAGCACCATCTCCTGAAGGCGTGCCGCCGTCGCGGGCTCCAGCATGCCTTGGAGCAGCACCGCACAATCCGACACGCTTCGAGTGATCGGACCGATGTGGTCGAGGGTATGGCTGACGTTGAGAACGCCCGAACCGTCCACCAGTCCGGCCGTGGCTTTGAGGCCCACCAGCCCGTTGACCGACGCCGGATTCCGCACCGATCCACCGGTATCCGTGCCCAGGGCGCCCGGTGCGCTCCCGACGGCCACGGCCACTCCCGAACCGATGCTGGACCCGCCGGCGTAGCGCTCCGCCCCCCAGGGATTTTTCGACGGCGGGGTCCCTTGTCCGAAGGCGAACTCATGGGTCACCGTCTTGCCCAGGATCACTGCCCCGTTCCGCCGCAAGTGCCTCACCACACCGGCGTCGTCGGAAGCAACTCGGCCCCTGAGCGCCAGGGACCCGCCTTCAGCCGGCATCCCGCGCACGTCGATGACGTCCTTCACGCCAAGCGGAATCCCGTGGAGCGGTCCGAGAAACTCTCCGCGCGCCGCGCTATTGTCCGCGGCGCGGGCCGCGTTTCGGGCGCCTAGCCGGTCGACGTGGACCCACGCATGCACTGAATCTTCGGTGGCCTCGAGCCGCCCGATGACGGATTCCACGAGTTCGGCCGCCGAAAGTTCGCCGCGGCGCAGGAGCCCGGACGCCTCCGTGATTCCCAGTTCCCATGCTTCAGTCATTCGCGCCTCCTCCAGGGGCTTCCTGCAAACGTCGGGGGTCGAAATCGGCCCTCAACGCGGCCATGCCGCGCTGAAAGTCATTGAATGAGCGTTCGACGGCGGCCGCGTCCTCCCGCTGGATGGCCTCGCCAACCAGCTCGATGAGTCGCGCGGACTGCTCTGGAGTCAAGGGCCCGTTCACCGGTGCGCCGCCGGAGTCAGCCGACCGTCCCGCACCACGCAGACGCCGCCGACGAAGACGAACCGTACGTCGCGGAAGTCTTCGGCGCTGGCGACGACGACGTCGGCATCCCGTCCCGTTTCAATCCGCCCACCGTTCGGCGCAATCCCCGGAATCAACCCGGTCACAGCGGATGTTGCCATGGCCACTGCTCCGGCCAAGGATCTGTAGCCATGCTCGGCCACATCCTGCACGGCCGAGATCAATTCATCGTGGTGGCCCTCGTGGCCGTAGTCCGTGGCGAGGACATCCACCAGCCCGGGCTCCTGCAGCAGTACATCCCAGTGCTCCCGCGTGGTCACGGTCTGTTTGCGGTGCAGGAGGTCGAAAACGGAGACTTCGGCCGGCCAACCGTGGTCCCTGCCGAACTTGGCCAAGGCAAGCGCCTCCGCGGGAGTGTGCGAGGGGTGGTTGGCGTGGGAGGCAATGACACTCGCCTTCGACCCGCCTGCCGTGGCCTGTGGTGTCCCGTCCATGAGTTCGCGCATGACTCGGGCTGTCGCGGCTGCGCTGTGTACAATCGCCGGGACGCCGAACCGAGCCGCGGCCTGGACGCCCTCCCGGATGCCGTTGAGTGCTGGCTCGATGGAAGGCAACACGGAATCCGCGATGATATTCCGCAATTCGACGAGGCCGATGTGTCCTTCCAAGCCGGCATCGGCGGCCGCGGCGCGCAGTTCGGCCATGTCGCAAGCCTCGGGATCGATGAAGCGGCCAAGGACGGCTTCCTTCATCCGCCGGGCCTGCGCCGAGTGCACGCGCACGCCGCTCGCCTTTTCGATGGCGCGGGGGATATAGCTCAGGTCCTGCCCTCCCCCGCCGAGGGTTTGTCCGCCGCCGAGCTCGCCGATCGCGATCGCACCGTCCTCGAGCATCTTCTCCACCGTGCTCTGGCCGGCCTGGGCGGGCAGTCCCCTGCCGTCAGCCAGTCGTGCGGCCCGCTCAGCCTCGGGCAAATACGTCGTTGCTCCGCGGACATGGACCGCATGGCGGCTGTCGGCTTCCCGGACATGGTCCATGGTGCAGAAACCGCAAAGGTTCAGCACTGTGGTGGTTCCCGCAAGAAGGTGGCGGTCAAGATTCGCCAGCCACTCGTCGTCGGGCAGCGCAGGGGCGCCGCTGGGCATGAGTGGCCCGGGAGTCACGCCGTGGACGTGGCTATTGATGAGACCAGGCATCACGACGCATCCGCCCGCATCGATCATCTCGCCGTCGAACGCTTGATCGCGATCCCAACGCTCGAGAACGTCGGCGACGCGACCGCGGCGCAGGATCACTGCTCCCGTTTCGAGCACCGTAGTGCCTGTGCCTGGCACTACGGTGCCACCGTGGATGAGCGTAGACATTCGACTCCCTATCGATTACGTTCATGATATCGAAGTATCTTCACTATAACCACAGAGAAAAAGCGCAGAGGAGATTCCACAGTGCCAGTCCCCTCCACCTCCCGGGATTTCGTGGGCTACGGCGAGCATCCACCGGAGTTCCGCTGGCCTGGGGATGCACGCGTTGCCGTGTCCCTGGTGATCAATGTCGAAGATGGAGCGGAGCGCAGCATCGCCCGCGGGGGCCCAGCGGACGATCTTGGAGCCCACTGGATCAAGCACCCCGCCCACCCCACGGTCCGGAACCTCACGCTGGAATCCGCTTTCGAATACGGATCACGGGCAGGCATCTGGCGCGTGTTGCGCATTCTGAGGCGCCACGACGCGAGGGCAACGGCTTTCTGCTGCGCCACGGCGCTTGAGCAAAACCCGCAGATCGCTGCTGCGCTCGTCAGGGACGGCCACGAAATTGCCGACCACGGTTACAACTGGGATACCCACGCCGGGCTCGCTCCCGAGGAGGAGCGCGCGCTCATTACCGCTTCCCGCGACTCCATCGCCCGAAGCACCGGCGTTCCGCCGACCAGCTGGTACTCCCGCGACGGACTCAACCCTGGCACGCGGGACATTCTCGCCGCCGCTGGATTCATGTACGAGTCCAATAGCTTCAACGATGACTTGCCGCACTCCGGAACCGGGATGGACAAGGCGGGGAAGGACGGAACGGGGTTGCCCGTGCTGCCCTACGCCGGTGACACCAACGACTCGGGCCTCTTCAGGCAGTTCCCCACGGCCACCGCGTTCGCGCGCCACTTGTGCGGCACGCTCGACATGATGCTCACTGACAGCCGGCACGGCCCGTCCGTCATGAACGTGGGCTTGCACCCGCGCCTCATTGGCCGGCCTGCCTACGCCGCCGCCCTGGATGCGTTCTTGTCCCACGCGGGCAAAAACCAAGCGTGGATTGCGACGCGATCGCAGATCATCCAGGCCTGGCTGCTGAAGACGAGCCCTAGGCCCTAGCGAGCAGCGCGCCCCAACCAGGGATCGGGCGCGCAGTTCCGGCCAGCCGGAGGAGATGCCACAGCGTGGCTGTTGCGCTGTCGACCACGGGCACGCCGAATTCGGATTCGAAGCCGGCCGCAAGATAGGCGGAGCGAAGGTTCGTCCCGATACAGACCACCGCGTCGACGTCGGAACCAAAGGCGGGCTTCATGAGCGCGCCGATTTCGGTGCTGGACATCCGCGAGATCTCCGGATTGGACATCGACGTCGCGGGCACCGAGGAACGGACTACTTCCAGGCCGCTGGCTGCGTACTCACGTTCAATGAGTGCCACGATGCCCGCGGGGCCGGGAAAAACGACGGCGACCCGGCCGGCGTCGAGCGCTTCCAGGGCGGCCACGAGCGCGAGGGACGCCGTGGTGGCTGGCGCGCCGGTGGCCTGCGTCAATGATTCGGCGAGTGCCCGGTCGCCTTCGAGGCCGGTCCAGGATCCCGACGTTCCATGGAACGCGATGGCATCCAGCTCAGCATCGCTGAGCAGTGACGGCGCGTCGCCGAGAACCGTCGCATCGATGCGGTCATCGAGGTCCGCCGGGAGCCGGAAGCGGCTGTAGTGGACGCCGACGTCGGGCGATCCGGCCAGGATGTCGGCTGTCAGGGACTCCGCGTTCGAGTTCGACGACGGCACGAGCATTCCCAAACGGGACGACGGGCCGGGCGGGCGGCTGATCAATGCGATTTGCCCAGCGACGGCGGCGTCGAGATCGCCACCATGACGGCCGCGGTGTCCGTGAGGTTGCTCCACCAATGCGGCAGCGTGGCATCATAGGTCAGGCTGTCGCCCTCGCCCAAGGTGAACTCCTGCCCGCCAACACTCGCCACGAGCGTGCCGGTCTGGACCACGACGCACTCCTCACCCTCGTGCGAATGCGGAACCTCCGCGCCGTCGAAATGCGCGGGGATGGTCATGTTGATGACGCCAAGCTTCCGGTCCGCATCCGGCACGATCAGTTCCATGACGATTCCCTGGGAAGGAATCTCGATGCGGCGGCGATCGGCCCGGCGCACCAGCATGTGGTTCTGCGTCTCGCTGGGGTCGGTAAACATGCTCGCCAACGGCACACCGAGGGAATTGGCGAGGCGAAGGAGCGTGGCGAATGACGGATTACCGATGCCGCGCTCGATCTGGCTGATCAGTCCGGCGCTGACGCCGGCCCGGTCCGCCAATTCCTCGACTGTGAATCGCCCGGCACGCTGTTCCTTGAGCATGGCCCCCAAGTGGGTGATCCACAGGTTGCGGTGCAGAGTGTCATCGTCGTCGACTTTAACAACTTCCGTGCTTCCCAATACGGCTCCTCAGTGTTCCAGCACTCATCAGTATATCGAAGACTCGTCAACTAAACGAAGGATCCTGGCTGGATCCTCCGGCGTCGAGCCCTTCTTCATCGTCACAGCATGCCAGCATCGGCATCGCTGCAGAAGAACCACGCGGTTCATTTTCACAGGGAGTCACACCTCGTCACCCGGGTCTCCGGAGCGACGGCATCAGCCAGCTGCGCGATCATCGAGGCGAGCTCACGCTCCCAGTACACCGCGGCGCGATCGGCGCCCCGGGCGTGGACATCGCCGGCACTGGCAATGTCCGCGGCAGGAAGGCCCACGCTTTGGCCGGCGGCGCCGAGGACGTCGACGACGCGCTGGACAGACTCCTCAAGAGCGACCGCCCCGGGCCTCCCCTGTTTCATCAGTTCGCCGGCCAGGTCCGTGGGGCCAACCCAGCCGCCGTCGAAACACTCCAACGCGACGAAGTCTTCGACGGCGTCGACGGCTTCCACCGTCTCAAAAAGGACCGTCAGCCGGGGCTCCAGCGAATAGTCCGCACCAAACGCCGAGGCGAACGAAGCCTGTTTCGGCCGGAACCCATGAGGGCTGAACCTCGTCGCCCGATAGGCCCTTTCAAGTTCCTTCGGATGCCGCACCCTGGGGAGCACAATCTCGTCCACGCCCGTGTTCGCGAACGCCACCAAGGTCATGTCGTCGAGGTCGGGGACACGGACGGCCACCCGGGTGTTGGCGCCCGACAGTCGCTGGACCGCATCCGCGCATTGCTGCAAGGTCAATGTTGTCTGCTCTGCGTCGAGGACCACGAAATCCAGGTTTCGGTAGGCAACCACGGACAACAGCGTGGGCGTCGGCTCGGCCGTGATGAGTCCGACCTGCCGGACCAGCGACGCCGCCATCACTCGTCCGCCACGAACTGCCAGTCGGCGGGCTTGCTGACGCCGACAACAAGGTTGACGTCTTCGTCGCCGTCGTTGGTTATGCCATGGGTGGTGCCGCGGGGAATGTAGATGCCATCGCCAGGCTTGGCCCGGTACTCGGTGTCGCCCAGATGGACGAGGGGCTCGCCCGAGATGACCACGTAGAACTCGGAGGCATCGGGGTGGTGATGGCACAGGTGATGTTGCCCGGGGAGGATCCTGCCCCAACTGACGCAGAGGTCGTCGGAGCCGCTCAGGTCACGCGAGATGAGCGTAGAGACGAGCCCCTGGTCCCTTTGTCCGCGCAATCCCGTCTTCTCCAACGCCGTGAAGCCTTGCTCGTCCACGTTGTGGACCAAGCGCGAAATATCCGTGGCCATTGGAGTCCGTCCTCCCGGCATCGACGTCGTCACGCGCGGCCTTCGTACGCTGGTTGGAGCTGACCGGCGGCAGGCGGGTTGGCGATCCACCACCGGGCAATTTCCTCCCTAGTGGCGAACCAAACGTCGTTCCGGGCACGGGCATACTCCAGGAAGCGCCTGACGCCCAAGGCCACGCTGGGCCGCCCCCCGATGCGCAAGTGCACTCCCACGGACATCATCCTGGGCACGGTTTCCCCTTCGATCAGAAGGCAGTCGAGGCTGTCCTTCAGTACATTGAAGAAGTCATCCGCTGTCCCGAGGCTTCCGGGACCCCAAAACCTCGCGTCGTTCGTGTCGCCTGAGTAAGGGACCACAAGGTGGCGGGATTCCCCGGCGGAGACAAAATACGGCAGGTCATCCGCGTAGGAATTGGAGTCATAGAGGAAGCCCTCGTCCTTGAGGATCGCACGGGTGTTCTCCGTGATTCCTTCGCGGACGTACCAACCCACCGGCCGGACACCCGAGACTCCCTCGATCGCCGCGACGCAGGCCCGGATTTCGGCCAGTTCCTCGGCCGGAGTCATTCCAACGGTCCCCCGCCATTTGTAGCCGTGCGCGCAAATCTCGTGTCCATCGCGCACGATCGCCTGGGCGGCCTCCGGGTTTCGTTCCAGGGCTACACCGCACGCCATGAATGTCGCGGGCACGTTGTAGTCCCGGAGCAAAGCCAGAAAGCGCCAGATGCCTACCCTGCTGCCGTACTCGAAGAAGGATTCCTTCATCAAGCTCCGCCGCCGCGGATCCGAAGACCATCCACCGAAAATCGTGACGTCTTCATCGCTTTCATCACCGGCTTCTATGGAGCTCTCCGCGCCTTCCTCGTAGTTGATGACCATGGAGATGGCCACCTTGGCACCATTCGGCCACGTCACGACCGGGGGGTTTTCCCCGTATCCAATGAGGTCTCGCATTGACTCACTCCTTGCCGTTCGTCGCTATCAATCGAAGCGTCGAATTCTAGAATTCATTATATTGAACTGAACTTCACTATGCAATCAGCGGCCTTCCGCATAGACCCTCCTGTGCGCGGCCAATGACGTCCTGAGCATTCCGTCGACGTCGTCGATCACGTTGCCGTGGGCCGGGCCGATCAGTTTCGTGGGAAGCGTGTCCAGTACCGCTTCGATCGCCTCGAAGGCATCACTGACATCCACGAACTTCGTCCAGTAGAGAGCCCTCCCGGTGCCATACGCCGCTTGGTCCACGGTGGGAGGTTCCGGCATCTCGCCCGACAACAGGCGGCATTGGCCGGGAAGGTGGACCGGTTCGTCGTCGTCCTCTGCTTCCCCGTCTCCGCGCGCTGCGGGGACATCGTGGATAAAGGAGAAGCCGTCCGAAACGAACATCATCCGGGCGCCGTCGTCGTGGCCCCAGAGAGTGTTCTCCAGGTCCCGGATGAAGGCCGGAAGGAAGCGGAACTCCCGATTGCCAAGATCGATCCGGCTTCCGGCCGCCTGTGTCCGGAACCTGGAGCGGTATTCGGGGAAATGCAGGTGGTAGTCACGGACATCCCCCACTACGAGCGCCCCGGGATACTTGTCCAGCAGGGCAGGCAGGTTGCCGGCGTGCGGGATCTCGGGATGGGTCGGGAACACATAATCCAGGGGACGTTCACCGAGAACCAATTCAAGCTGGGCGAGAAGGAGGGCGCGGTGAGCCGGATCCCCCGTGTCCACCAAGAGCGTCGCTTTGGAGCCCACCACCAGGTAGGAGGAGACGTGATAGTGGACTTCCTGCCCCTGGGCGTTGGCCGACAGGCAGCCACCCAGCCAATAGGTTCCGTCGGCAAGCCATCGGAGTTCGACTGCATCGTGCTTCACTGGACTCTCACTCTCTGGATCCCGACTTCCTCGATTGCCCGCGCCAGCTGCTGTGCCTGCTCAAGGCACAGGTCCCTGCCCACAAAGGGTGTCCCGTAGCCGGGCCCGACGGCGCGGACATCGCGGTCCCGGAAGATGTCGGCAACGTTCCTGGCGATCGGCCCGGTATCTGCCCCTGTGAACCAGCGGAATTTCCGGAGCCCCTCGCGGGTCTCCGGCTTGGCACTCCCGCCGTGCGTGAACGCATCCGAGGTCAGCAGCGCGCCCGATTCCGGATCGAACACCCAGAGGGTCGGCAGGAGCCGGAGGAGCGGCGACACGAGTTCGACGACGACGCCGTCCTGCACTTCTACGCGCATCGACGTCCCCGGATCCACGGCAATCCGCTTGGATTCGGCCTTCGAACGGGGCACGGTGATTCCGCCCGTGTACCAGACCGCGCCAACCGCAAAGTGTTCCTCGATGGCCGGGATGTTGAGGCAGCATTCCATTTCTGTCCTGGTGAGGACAATGGATAGTGGCTCTCCGGGTGACAGCAGCCGGTCGAGCTGTTCGATGATGCCTTCCTGGTGAAGGCGAATCCCGGTGTCCACCAGCACTGAACCGGACGGCCCCTTGATCAAGTAGCAGTTCACCGCTTGCGCACGCTGTACGCCAGGCGGGCACCAGCTCACGCGCTCATCCAGTTCGATGTCCCCGCCGAGCCGGTAGATCCGGCCGCTCAGCAAACCGCCCATTTTCACTCCTTCCCTTGGATCCGGATGGTTCAGGAGGCGCTGGCTGTCTCCCAGACAGCAATAGCTTCGTCGAGGGTGCAGACGTCGTGCCGGGCCCGCATGACGGTCAACGCGGCGTCGTGCACCACCGTGTCGTAGGCTCCCACCGCATCCTCGAGCAGCACGGCATAGAAGTCGTTGTGCACGGCGTCGCGCAGGGTCGCTTCGACGCAGCCACCGGTGGAAACGCCCACGAGCGCCACCGACTCAATCCCCTGGCTGCGCAGCAGCAAGGCGAGTTCGGTGGCGATGAAAGCGCTGGGACGTCGCTTGGTGATCACGACTTCCCCGTCTTCGGGCATGCAGGGTTCGCAGAATTCCGTCGCGGGGTCGCCTTTGGCACTGAGCTTGCCGAGGTCAATGGGGCGGCCGTTCGCAGCGGTATAGAGGGCACGCAGCCAGGCCGCCGGCGAGCTTGCGCCGTCGGGAAGGTTCTCGACACGAATGTGGAAAACCGGCACCCCATTGGCACGGGCCGCGGTGATGGCCCGCCCGCATTTTTCGACGACGGACGGCATCATGCTCATGTCATGCCCGGAATCCCCAATTGCGCCACCGTGCGAAACAGCTCCCACCTGCATGTCGATGACAACCAGTGCAGTAGTGGCGGGATCGAGCAGTTCCTCGAGGGTGTCGCGGACGGGTTTGCCACAGATTTCAATCATGGTTTCTTCCTTCAAGCGGATCCGGGGTCACAGCGGATCTGGGGTCGGGTGAGTCCTGGCCGGCGGTCGCCCCGCCGGCCAGAACCATGTGCTTCTTGGGATTTGCTACTTGCCCAGACCGGCGAAATAGACCTGGTCGTTGGTGAGCGGTACCGCACCTGTCAAGGTGTCTTGCTTGACGATCAGGTTCCGGACCTCCACCAGGGAGAGGATCGGGGCGCCCTGGTCCACCAATCCGGCCATCTTCTTGAGCAGGGCCGCCCGCTGGTCCGTGTTCGTGCTCGGGGTGGCGGCCAGCTGGGTCCGGGCGGCATCGAATTCAGGATTGGACCATCCGGTGCTGTTGCTCGGAGCTCCCGTGGAGTAGAACGCGTAGGTGTAGAACGCGGGGTCTGCGATGACGATCGGCTCGGAGTACAGGACGGCCTGGAAGCGTCCGTCGATGAGCGCCGAGGAGAAGTCGGTCGGGCTCGCAACGTTCAACAGCTGCACCGTGATGCCCACCTTTGCCAGCATGGATTGGATGAGGACGGCTGAACTCTTCGCGACGGGACCCGGGCGGCTCACGCTGTAGCTGAGTGTCAGGGGGAATCCGTTCGCGTACTGGGTCTGTGCCAGCAGCTTCTTGGCCCCGTCGGGGTCATATTTGTAGGTGGGCGAATCCTTCACCGCGGGAAAGATCGAGCCCGCCGGGTCCGCGAGGCCGGCGTAGGCACCCTTGGCCAGGGCGGCCCGGTCGATCGCCATGGAGACTGCCTGGCGAACCTTCTCGTCTGCCAGCGGACCGGTCTTCGTGTTGAACATCATGGTGTCGCGTGTCTGGCTGGTGCACTTGAGGACACTTACCCCACTGACACCGGTCATGGAGCTGTATTGGTCATATTCGAAGCCGTTGGCAATCTGGGCCTCGCCGGTCTTCACCAATTGGGTCCGGGTCGCGGTGTCGGGAACGGCCTTGACCACAACCCGCTTTACCGAGCCTCGATCGCCTCCCCAGTTCGGGTCCGCGGTCACCGTCAGGGACGTCCCGGGAGTAAACTCCTCAAGCTTCCACCCGCTGTAATCGGCAAGGTTCTTCGAGAGCCACTTGTTGGCCGTGGGGTCATCCGGCGTGACGTGAAGTTTCGCTTCCTTGCTGTCGTGGATGTAGAAGAGATTGTTCTGCAGTGACTCGAGCGTGTATGACGTCATGCCGAGGGTGTTGAGTTCAACAGTGCGGTCATCGATCACCGTGACGAGGTTGTCCACATTGAATCCGCTGCTCTTGAGCGTCCCCTTCATGACGGGCTGCCGCACCATCCCGATCGCGAGGCTCCATTTCACGTCCTCGGCCGAGAGGGTGTTTCCAAACTGGCTCGTCAGCTTCCGCAGCTTGACGATGACCCCCTTGCCGTCCGGGGCGGCAACCGCACTTTCGGCGAGCCGGCCGGTCACCGCGGTAGACGGCGTCGAGCATGATTGGTCATCAGTTGCGCCGGTCTTGTACTCCAGCAACTGGGAACCGAGTCCGCTGAGCACAACGTGTGATGCACTGCCGCCCCACGGGGCGGGGGTGAGGCTGTCCGGGAGGGCGCCGACCGCAATGACGACCGACTCCGGCTTGGCCACCGCCGCGGTGGGAGTGGCTCCCCCGCATCCGGTGAGCGACACAGCTGCCGCTGCTGCGACCCAGCCGAGCAATAAACGCGAATTCTTCATAAGCCTGGTTCCAATTTCTGTACAGAGGGAAAGGACGTGTTACGAGTAGTGCGCTGCTGATGGGGGCAGTGGATTAGTAACGGTAGGCGTGCTTGTGGCCGGCCCGGATGATGGGCGCCACCTCCGGAATATTGGTGATCACGTTGCCGTGGGTGGGCGCTACGATCTTGACCCCAAGGTCATCCATCAGCTTGCCGACCCGGTCATAAACCTGGTCGGCGTCGTTGGCGAATCTGGCCCAGTACAACGCGCTGCCGGTAAAGAAGGCTGCGTTCTCGACCGCGATGGGTGCCGAGAGTTCATCTGTTGTCAGGCCACATTCGCCGGGGAGGTGCACCGGATCCTCATCATCGAGTTCCGGGCGGTGCATGTAGCAAAAACCGTCGGCCGTGAAAAGAACGCCCGACTTCGGTACGAAGCCCCATTGGGTATTTGGCAGGTCCCTGATCATGGCCTCGACGATCACGAATTCATACCCGCCGCCGAGATCCACTTTGTCCCCGGGAACCCGGGCGTGCAGGTTGGGCACGATCTGCGGGTAGAAGAGGTGGTAGTCCCGGATGTCGCCGACAACCTTGATATCGGGGTACTTCTCCACGAGGCGCGGAAGGTTTCCCGTGTGCGGAAGCTCCGGATGCGTCGGGAAGACGTAGCTCAGCGGTTTGTCCCCGAGCAAACCGTCAAGGGTTTCCGAAATGATGTTCCAGCTGGAGGGGTTGCCCGTATCAATGAGGATTGACGACTCGGTCCCTTGTACCAGGTACGTGGAGGTGTGCCCGTGGATAACGCGGTCCTGGAGGTGGAACGGCAGGCACGAACTCATCCAGGTGACGCCGTCGGCTACCTCGCGCGGAAGGTCGCGGCTCATGGTTTCTACTAGTTCTTCCATCGGGATTCTCCTATGCCTTTTCCGGTGTCAGCGCGGCGAGCATGAAATCAAGGTGCCGGCGGACGAGCTCGCGCCCGCGGATCACGCAACCGCGGGAAGGGGCGATGGTCTCTGGGGCCAGGGTCTCGAACTTGTCCGAGAGCCATTCCCGGAGCGGCTCGCACGTGGCCCGCGGGATCCACTCGTATTTCGCGTAGAGGTGCTCGGCGACCTGCTTGGCCGTGGTGGTGTCCTGGGCGATCGAGTCGATGATGCGGGAACCGTCCGGGCTCGTCATGGTGCCGTGGGTGAAGGTGTCGGAGGTGAAGATGGTTCCGGTATTCGCGTCCCAGCCCCAGAAGGTCGGGAGGAGCCGCAGGAGCGGCGACTCGATGGTCAAGTGACGGCCCGGCGCCACCTCGATCTCTGGGGTGCGGGCCATGGAATCTCCGCCCTCTCCCTTCTGGTCGATCTGCTGCCGGCGTCCTCGGAGCGCAAGCCGGCTGAGGTCATCGAAGGCATCGAAGGGGTTGATGGCGCCGCCGGTGAAGAGGCGTTCGATGTCGAACTTCCCGGCAATGGGTTCCAGGTTCGAAACGCAGTCCATCTCGCTCCGCGTGAAGAACATGGAGAGCCGGCCGTCGTCGTCGAGCAGTTCAACCAGGTCATCGAGGATTTCCTGGCTGTGGACTGCGAGCCCGGTGTCGACCAACAGTCGGCCGGACCCTTCGCTGAGGAGATAGCAATTCGACGGCTGGAAGCCGGTTGCCCCGGCCGGTACCCAGCTCACGCGGCCATCGAGCGGAATGGTTCCACCGAGGGCAATAACTTTATCTTCATGAACTTTAGTGAACATGTCTTCAATCTATTGAAGTCGGGAGACGTCTGTCAAGACTTCTCGGGGGCGGCTGAGGGCTTCTTAGGAGATGGTTGCCGGCGTTGCGCGCAGGCGCTTCTGACGGCGTCCTGCCACGGCTTTGCTGCGCGTACGGGGGTCCAGAAGGGTGATCAAGGCGTCGAGAACGACGTAGCCGAGCAAGCTTGTGGTTCCCATGACGAGGACAAAACCTTGAATGACGGGCACATCGCCTTTGAGTACGCCGTCGAGCGACCAACCACCCACTCCTGGCCAGGAAAAGACACTTTCCACAATGGCCGCTCCGCTGAGGGACGCGGCAAAGAGAAGTACCAAGTAGGTCATGAGTGACCCGCGGATGTCACTGAGGGCATATCGGAAGACCTGGGTGGGACGCAGTCCGCAGGCCCTCGCGAACTCGATTTGTGGTGATTGGAGCACCTGCAAGAGTCCCGAGCGCACCGTCTTTCCAAACGGGGCAGCAAAGAACAAACCCATCGTCACGATAGGAAGGACAGCGCGGCCGAGGATTGACGAAAACGTACCCCATTGGCCGGCAACTATGGCGTCGAGGGGAATTGATCCCGTGACGCGCGGCGGAGTGATCTGCGCACTGGAGAGCATGCCGATCGGTGCGGGCGCGATGCGCAGTTGTTGATAGAAGACGAACAGCAACACGAGGGCCAGCACGAATTCCGGCATGGCCATGAGGATGGATATCCAGAACGTGAAGGCTTTATCGGCAAAACGCCGGTAGCGATAAGCCGCGAACGTTCCACTCGCCATGCCGATGATGAGGGCCAAGGCGAGCCCCGGCACCATATAGATCAAGGTATTCGGGAGCCGGGTCAGGATTTCGCTGGACACCGAACTGCCCGTGAAGAGGGAATGGCCAAGGTCCCCGCTCAGGGTCCTGGACATGTACCCGAGGTAGCGTTCCCAGAAAGGCAGGTCCAGGCCAAGTTCCGCGTGGATACGGGCGACGTCTGCCGGGGTTGCGTATTCACCCAGAAGGGCCACCGCGGGGTCGCCGGGAAGAAGGGACACGAGGCCAAAGCTGAGGGTGATGAGGCCACACAGCAATAAGGCAGCAACAAGGAGCCTTGAAATGATGTAGCGGATCATGAAATCTGCCCCCGGGAATTCGTAGAGCCAACGACGGCGGAATAGGGAACTACCGGCAACGCAGCGGAAATCAGCGATTGGGTATAAGGGTGCTGCGGAGCCATCAAGACATCTCGGGTGGGACCAGTTTCGACGATTTTTCCGCGGTGCATGACAGCCACCGTGGAACAGAAGTGCCGGACCGTTTCGATGTCGTGGGAAATGAAGACGTACGTGAGGCCGCGCGAAGCCCTGAGGCGCGCGAGGGTGCGCAGGATAGAGGCGCGGATAGTCAGGTCCAACGAGGACGTTGGCTCATCCAGGACCACCAGGCTGGGATTCGTGACCAGGGCGCGTGCGATGCCCACGCGCTGCTGCTGTCCCCCGCTGAGGTTCGCCGGGCGCCGGTCCATGAAATCGGCCGAGAGGCCCACCTCTTCCAATGTCGCCAGGACCCGCAGCCGCCGCTCGGCACGGTCGCCCATCCGGGCGACGATGAGCGGCTCCTCGACGATCTGCCGGATCGTCAGGCGCGGGTTCAATGACGCGAAGGGTTCCTGGAAGACGATCTGCCAATGGCGCCGCTTCCGGCGGAGTTCGCCACGGCCAAGGGCCAACACGTCCTGCCCCTCGATAACGACGGATCCGGAATCCGGCTCGGCGAGCCTCAGGATCAAGCGGCCCAGGGTCGACTTGCCAGAACCGCTTTCGCCGATGACGCCGAGCGTCTCGCCGGCTTCCACGGACAGGGTGATTCCATCCACGGCGCGTGCTTCCCCATGGGGAGTACGGAAGATCTTCGTGACATCCACGAGTTCAAGGAGCGGCATTCTCAAGACCTCCGGGCTTCGGACAATTGGACCGTGGAGGGGTTAGGCGCTTCCGGCTCCGCGGTATCCGGAGCTTCGGCGTCCCCTGGAACGAATTGCGTCTCATCTTCGGGACGCACCACCGAGTTGAGCAGGGAGATCGTGTAAGGATGCCGCGGACGGACAAAAACGTCCTCAACGAGTCCTTGTTCCACGATATTTCCGCGATACATGACAAGGACGCGGTTGCAGTAGGAGGCCACCACCCCGAGGTCATGGGTCACGATCAGCATCGAACGGCCGCTCTCGACCGTCAGCCGGCGAAGGGTGTCCAGGACCTGGCGCTGGACGGTGAGGTCCAGCGCCGTCGTCGGCTCATCGGCGATCACCAGCTGCGGGTTGAGGTAAAGCGCCATGGCGATGACGACGCGCTGGGCCATGCCGCCGCTGAGTTCGTGCGCGTAACCGCGCATCACGCGTCCCGGATCGCGGACTCCCGTCGACTCCAAGAGCTGTAGTGCACGGCTGCGCTCGGAGGCATCAACCTTCACTCCGTGCGCCTTGGCGATATTGGCGAACTGCTTTTCGATGCGGGTCACCGGATTCAAGGCGCTGAACGGATTCTGGGCGATGAATCCGATCTCCTTGCCCCTGATTTGGCGCATTTCCCGCTCGGGCAGGTCCAGGAGGCTGCGTCCGGCGAAGTTGACGTTGCCGGCAGACACCTTGCCCGGCGGCATCAACAGCTTCGTGATGGAGCGGACCACGGTCGATTTGCCCGAGCCGGATTCACCGACGATCCCGACAATCTCGTTGTCCTGCACCTCAAAGGAGACGCCATGCAGCGCCCGGACCACACCCCGGGGAGTGTGGAACTCGGTTTCGAGTTCCCGGACTTGGAGGGTCTTGTTCATCGGGTGTGCTCCACTCGTTCCATCTTGTCCTCAATGGCACCGGCGATGATGTTGAGAGAACCGATGACCAGGAGGAGGGCGAGCGCCGGAAAAGCCACGGCCCACCACTGGCCGCGGATGAGCATGCTCACGCCGTCGTCGATCATCGCGCCCCAGCTTGGCTGGGGCGGTTTGACCCCGACGCCGAGGAAGTTCAAGGCGGCAATCGTGCTCAGGGCGCCGGCCGTGGTCAGCGTGGCCTGCACGAGGATCACGCCGTAGGCGTTCCTGAAGATGTGGTTGAAGGCCACGCGGATGGGCGAGCATCCGATGGCCACTGCTGCCTCAACGTACCGTGACGAGCGGAGCGAAATCGCCGCCGCACGGGATAAACGGACAAAGCGCGGAGCCGCAACCAGGGCGATGGCGAGGATGACATCGGTGGCTCCGCCGCCCATGAGCTGGATGGACACCACGGCTATCACGATGATGGGGAGGGCGGCGAAGGCGTCGACTACGCGCATGATCGCCTCGCCCGCCATGCCGGTAGTAGCGAAGAGGCCCAAGGGAACGCCGATGACAAGGGCAATGGCCGTCGCCGCGAGGGATATGGGAAGGTCGAGCCTCGCCGATTCAATCGTCCGGGAGAACACGTCCATGCCGTTGCCGTCCGTGCCGAACCAATGAACGGAGTTGGGGGCCAGGGCCATGGATTCCACGTCCGGCTGGAGGGGGTTTTGGGGAAGGTGGAGAAAAATCGCCGCGAGCGGGAGTCCCACAATGAAGGCGGCGGCGACGACGGCGAGGACCGCCCCTGATCGCTTGTACGCCCAGGCCCTGCCTTGCTTGGCCCAGCCCGACGCACGTCCGCCCAGGGACCTCACTGGAGTCCGGGACTCGGCTGTCGTAGTTTCACTCAATTGGCACTCGATCCGGTTGACGGGTGTAGGTGAAAGCCTTCTTTTGACTGGCGCATGAGGGGCTCCAGCCACTCGACATCCTGCCGAGAATTTGCATATCGAAGTTTCATCACTTTATTGAAGTCTATGATTGTGTGTCAATGGTCACTGTTGACAGGACCATCAAGCGTCTTCATTATGGTGACAACACCAACAGTAAGATGAAGACGGATGTCAACCTTGGTGTGAAGCCGAGCCCTGATCTGTTTTCCGAACACGATTTGGAGACAACAATGACCAATCTGAGTAAATCGGCAACTGTGACCGACACCAAAGAGCCCGCATTCGAGCCCAGCGTTCGCTACCTGCTCCGTGACGGTGAACTGGTGGAGTACGCGGATGCCAAGCTCCATGTCCTGAGCACCACGTTGAAGTACGGCGTCGGCGTCTTCGAAGGGTTCCGCGCCTACTGGAGCGATGAGGACCAGCAGCTCTACGCCTTCCGGGTGGCCGATCACATGCGCCGCTTGATTGACTCGATGCGGGTGGTGGAAATCGACGGACCGCGCGACATCGGCGTCTTGAGTGAACAATTGCTCGGCCTGGTGCGGGCGAACGAGCTACGCGGGAACCTCCACATGCGCGCACAAGTATTCGTCGACTCGAGCGACGGCAAGCCGGAGGACACCGGCCCTGTCTCCGTATTTATGGCGGCCATCCCCATGGGCAACTATTTCGGTGCCAGCGGACTGGACGTGCAGATCAGCAGTTGGGCCCGCTTGTCCGACCGCTCCATGCCGCCCCGCGTCAAATCGATCGCCAACTACCAAAACGGGCGCCTTGCCATGCTGGAGGCCCGGCGCAACGGTTACGACGCAGCCCTTCTGCTGACCGAGGACGGCCATGTTGCCGAAGGTGCCGGCTACAACGTGTTCATGGTCCGCCAGGGCCGGTTGTGCACTCCCCCGGCAACGGACAGCATCCTGGAGGGGATCACCCGGGACAGCGTCCTGCATCTGGCACGCAACGTCCTCGGCGTCGAGGTCGACATCCGCCCGATCGACCGCACGGAACTCTACTCGGCCGACGAAATCTTCGTGTGCGGCAGCGCCGCCGAAATCAACCACGTTTCTTCCGTGGACCGCACGCCCATCGGCGACGGTACTGCGGGTGAACTCACCCGCCAGCTGCAGCACGCGTACCGGCAGGCCGTCGTCGGAAGGGTCGCCGCCGATCAACAGTGGGCACAGCCCGTCTACCCCACCGCATAGCTTCACCCCGCCGACTCAAACGAAAGGGGCAGCATGCTGAACATGCTCCACGCAAGCCATGAATCGGCGTCGGGATCCTTTGACCGCGACGCCACCCCCGTGATCGAAGTAAGCCAGGGCGAGCAGTTCTCCCTCGGCGCCCGGAGCCTACTGACAGGCGGCCTGTTCGAAAGTACCGGGGAGTACGAGAAGTTGTCGATCCCCGTGACCGGGCCGGTGGCAGTGCGCGGCGCCAATCCCGGGGACACGCTCCGTATTGACGTCCACGAGATCCGGATAGCGGACCGGGGCGCCATGGTGACACTTCCCGGGCGCGGCGGTTTCACCGGCGGACTGGGGCGGTCCGGCCGGGTGGTAGAGATTGCGGACGGGAGCGTCCGGTTCGACGACGACATCCGGATTCCCATCCGGCCCATGATCGGGAAAATCGGTGTGGCACCGGCCGATGGGAATCCCAACTCCAGCACCGTCGGAATGCACGGCGGCAATATGGACTGCAAGGACGTCACCGCCGGTTCCGCCGTGATCCTGCCCGTGCAGAGCGCGAACGCCTTGCTCTACGCCGGCGACCTTCATGCGGTACAGGGCGACGGCGAGTGCTCCCTTACCGCCGTCGAGGTCGAGGGCAGCGTTGTCCTCTCCTGCCACGTCTTGCCCGGGGTCACCGTCAAACGGCCGGTGGTCTTGTCCGGGGGTTCCGTCATCACGATCGGCGACGGCGAGACGCTCGACGACGCCGCGCGGCTGGCGCTCGACGACATGCTCGAACTCCTGCAGGCGGACCGGAAGTGGACCCGCGAGAAGACAGCGATGCTGATGAGCGCGGCCGCAGACGTTTCCGTGTCCCAGCTCGTCAACGCCCGTGCCTCGGTCAAAGTCTCCCTTGCCGCCCGCTACTTCACCTCCGCACCGTTTTCCCTTGAACCTCACCAACACTGAACCGTCACCAACACTGAAAGGCGCGACCCCCTGATGCTTGATCTCGTTCTCACCAACGGCTTGGTCGTTACCCCGTCTGGCGCCAAAACCCTGGACATCGGCATCGCGGGAGGCAAGATTGTGTCCCTCCGCGAGACCGGCCTCGGACACACGGAGGAAGCGACACGTACGGTCGATCTCCGCGGCCAATTGGTTGTCCCCGGCGGCGTAGACCCGCATGTCCACACCAATTCCGTCCTTCCGACGGCGGCCGAAAGCGGAATCAAGTGTTTTGGCCCCGACCGGGTGAGCGAGGGCGCCATCTATGGCGGCACCACCACGCTGGTGGACTTCGCGCATTGGCAACCCGGCGATGAGCTCTCGGAGTCCTTTGCCCGCAAATCGGCCGAGTGGGCCGGGTCAAGCTACACCGACTACGCCTTGCACGGCACGTTCAAGGAACCGGAGATTCCATTCGAGGTACTCGAGCAGATTCCCGACGCCGTCGCGGCCGGCCATGGCAGCTACAAGGTCTGGATGACCAACACCACCCCGACGCGCCCCAAGCAGAAGACAGACCTCGGCAACATGTGGGGGCTCATGCAACAAACAGCCCAGGCCGGGGCAATGCTCGCGGTGCACGCCGAGGACGACGACATTGTCATGTACGCCTACAAGCAATTGCAGCGCGAAGGCAGGATCGGGCTGGAGAACATGCACCACGCCCACAACAACCTCTCGGAAAAGTTGTCCTTCCAGCGGGTCATCACCCTCGCGGAGCACGTTGGTGCGCCCATCTACCTCATGCACGTCAGCGCCCGCGAAGGCGTGGACGCCATCCGCGAGGCACGCGGGCGCGGCCAAGCGGTGTACGGCGAGATCCTCCCGCACTACGCGTACTTCACGGCGGAAGACTACAAACAGAAGAACGGCGCGATTTATCACACCTACCCGTCCTTGAAGTCGGAAACGGACCGCGACTCCATGTGGGAATCGTTGCTCGAAGGCTCACTCAGCACCCTAGCAACCGACGGCGTGTGCACCGACCTTGAGGTGAAGACCCGCGGCAAGACCATTCTTGACGCCACGGGCGGTCATGCCGGCGTCGAAATGCGCATGGCCGTCGCGTACACCGAAGGGGTGGCCAAACGCGGTCTTGACCTGACCCGCTTTGTTGACATCACCTCGGCCAACGCGGCGAAGATCCTCGGCCTGTACCCGCAGAAGGGCGTGATCGCGGTGGGCAGCGACGCCGATCTGGCGGTCCTGGACACCACAGTGAAGAAAGCCATCCATGCCGAGGACCTGCACGAAGCCGACTACACCCCGTGGGACGGCTACGAGGTGGCGGCGTGGCCGAGCATGACGGTCCTGCGCGGGCAGGTCATGGTTGAAAACCGGGAATTGAAGGCAGAAGCCGGTGGCTCGCTGCTCAAGCAGCATGTCTCGAGCGACGTCCGGAACCGGCCGGCCTGCTGACAAGCAGCCCCCGACGGCGGCGGCTCACTTGGGCCCCCGACGGCGGCGGACCGCCGCCGTCGGGAGCTCCGCGCTGAGAGAGGTACTGACAGGGACTCCCTGACAGTACCGACGCGTCCCTAGTGTTGACGGCAAGGCTGGATCTTGTTTCACGACACAGGAGGACGAACGATGGAAAAGCGCACACTGGGCACCCACGGCTTGGAGGTCTCCGCCGTCGGACTGGGCTGCATGAGCATGACAGGTGGATACAGCGACAAGCCGGACCGGCAGGAAATGATCTCGCTGATCCGTGCCGCCGTGGACCGGGGCGTGACATTCTTCGACACTGCCGAAATCTATGGCCCGTACGCCAACGAGGAGCTCGTGGGCGAAGCGCTCGCTCCGTACAAGGGCCAAGTGGTGATCGCCACCAAGTTCGGGTGGGACATCGATCCCGCAGAACGCAAGCCGAGCGGGCGCGTGAGCAGCCGCCCGGAGGTGATCAAGGAGGTCGTGGACGGCTCTTTGCGCCGGCTGGGCGTCGACGCAATCGACCTCTACTACCAGCACCGGGTGGATCCCGACGTTCCTATCGAAGACGTGGCAGGTGCGGTCAAGGAACTAATCGAGGCCGGCAAGGTGAAGCACTTCGGCATGTCCGAAGCGTCCGCCGGAACCATCCGCCGGGCGCATGCCGTCCAGCCCCTGAGCGCCGTCCAAAGCGAATACTCCCTCTGGTGGCGCCGCCCCGAGGAAGAAGTGCTGGCCGCGTGCGAGGAACTGGGCATCGGCTTTGTGCCCTACAGCCCGCTCGGCAAGGGCTTCCTGACGGGAACCATTACCGCGGACACCAGTTTCGACGCCGGCAACGACATCCGCAGCACCATCCCCCGGTTCGCGCCGGATGCGCTCCAGCACAATGCCGCCGTCGTCGAGTTGCTCGCGAACATCGCACAACGCAAGGGTGCCACGCCCGGTCAGATCGCCTTGGCCTGGCTCCTGGCACAGAAGCCCTGGATCGTCCCGATCCCCGGAACGCGCAAGCTGCACCGCTTGGAGGAAAACATCGGTGCCGCCGCCGTCGAATTGTCAGCCGCGGAACTGGGCGAAATCGAGGACGCCGCCTCCAGGATCCAGGTGCAGGGCGGGCGCTACAACGACGCCGCGGAACGGATGACCAACCTCTAGGCGTACGCATGGTGCCACGCTTCCGGATGCTGTGAGCCGGACAAAAATGTCACAGTCCAGGCACAGCATAGGTATACAGGGGCCAAAGCGTGGGGTTCGAGGATGGGATACAGCTTCGAACCCCTCGGAGTTGAACCTCTAAGGAGCAACATCGTGAACAAAGTCCGGAAAATCGCCGTAGGCGCCGCCTTGATTGGCGCCGTCGCAGGCGGCGGAGCCCTCACCGCCATGGCCCTGCCCGCTAACGCCGCAACTACTGACACCTCGACCGCCAGCCCATCCGCCCCCGCCACGAACGGCGGCAACCATGGGAACGAAACCGACCTCACCGGTGACACCGCAACAAAGGTGAAGGCCGCTGTACTTGCCGCCAACTCCGGCGCCACGGTGGAGAACATGACTACCGAAGACGACGGCAGCGCCGCCTACGAAGCCCACATCACCAAGTCGGACGGCACCCACGCCACCGTCAAGCTCGATGCGAGCTTCAAGGTCACCGCAACCGAAACCGGCGGCCCGGGCGGCGGGAAGGGCGGCCACGGCAACCACGGAAGCGAAACCGACCTCACGGGTGACACCGCAGCCAAAGTGAAGGCCGCCGTACTGGCCGCCAACTCCGGCGCCACGGTGGAGAACATGACCACCGAAGACGACGGCAGCGCCGCCTACGAAGCCCACATCACCAAGTCGGACGGTACCCACGCCACTGTCAAGCTCGATGCGAGCTTCAAGGTCACCGCAACCGAAACCGGCGGCCCCGGTCACTAACCCCCCAAGGCAACCAAGCGCTGTGGGCGGATACGGCACCCAGCGGTATCCGCCCACGGCGCTTAAACGGTGTACTGACAGGACCTCCCACACTTCCCGTGCCGGAAGTAGCCTGAATCCATGGACGCAACTTCTACATCGATTGGGAGCAAGGCGCGAACGACATTGTGGCCACCCTGCGCAGTTACGCCGGACGGCAGCCACACAACAAGGGCCTAAGTGATCTGGTCGGCGAGCTCGCTACCCGGAGCGAGGAATTCCGCACACGCTGGGCCGCCCACAACGTCCGCTTCCACCGGACCGGCATCAAGCGCATGCATCACCCTGTGGTCGGGGATCTCGAACTC
Organism: Arthrobacter sp. 01T428; assembly: GCF_056398685.1. NCBI lineage: Bacteria > Bacillati > Actinomycetota > Actinomycetes > Micrococcales > Micrococcaceae > Arthrobacter > Arthrobacter sp. 01T428. The sequence goes on from NZ_JBFTPW010000003.1 coordinate 194,863, forward strand.
AGCTACGAGGCAATGGAACTGCCGGCCAACCCCGGGTGGACGATGTTCGCCTATACGGCGGAACCAGGGTCGGCGAGCGACGAACGCCTGAAACTGCTCGCGAGTTGGGCGGCCACCACCGCAAGCGAACTGGCGGCGCCGGCGTCGATCTCGGACTGAGCCCGGTGTGGGTAGGACCGCCAATCCTAGGAAAAGCAGGGAGCGGCCTAGCTGCTGACATCGTCTTCCGGAGCGCTTAGCGTCTTTAACAGGACCTTGAACGACGGCGGTTCCGCCTTGAGTATTCGGGTTTTTTCCAGCCGCTAACTGATTACAGTCCAGGGCTCCACGTTTTAGATGAGAAGAAGATGACTATGGATTTTTCGTTGATGATGGCCTGCGCGGTCATTGGCCTCGTGAACAATGACAGCCGCAGTGCCTTGCCGGGGGCACCGGTTGTTCCGGCACGCCCGGCAAGGCGCTCGCGGCTGGCTCGGCTCCGGGGTTGGCTCGCAACCGCACTCCACCGGGTGGCGTGGGGAATCGAGCCTAAAGTGCCAGCGTTCGTGGAGCCTTGCCGGTGAGGTGTACGGAAGGATCCGAGCTGTAGAAGACGACGAATTGCATTGTTTGCCTTAGCTGTCGAGTTCGGCGCTGTCGGATTCAGTGCTGTCGAGTTCGGCCAGGGTCTGGCCGAGCCGCGGAAGCACATGGTTTCGCCAGCCACCGCTCATGATGCGGTGCGATGCCACGTGCGTCGGCTCGTCGGGATTGAACCCGTCATGGACGAGCGACAGACGGCTGCCCGTGTCTTCCGCGGCGATCGACCACGTCACGGTGCTGTTGAGGCTGTTTCCGGAGTTCGCGTCCCGCCACGAAATACGCAGTAGCTTCTCCGTTTCCACGTCAAGGACTTCGCTGGCCACCAAACCGCTGAAGCCAACTGCCGGAACGGGAATCCCGCGCATCTGGAACTGATGCCCGACGATCGCTTGGAAGTCGTTTTCCATCAACCAGCGGGCGATCAGCCTGGGTTCCGTCAGAGCCCGCCAAACCTTGGCGGGCGAATGCGGCAGGAATTCTTCGACCTCGATGGTCGTCAGTTGTTCGCTCATCTGTTGTCCTCAATCTCGTTAGCGACCATCCTAAGTTCCGAGTGGGCAATCGGCAGAGCGATCGGGTATCCCCGGCGTGCGTCGCAGACCAAGTTCGAACAAAATCCAGCTCTTGTTTAACGACAGTCAGCGATATATCGTTAAGTATCGCAGAACAAACTGCGAGCCTGAGGGCAACCCACAAAACACTGAAAGGACGATGCCGTTATGAAAGGCATTCACGACAATAAACACACAGATTGCGGTCCGGATATGGAACGTTTCGGACGCGGCCGCAGCCGTCGCGGTCCCCACGGACACGGCGGATTCGGGCCGGGCCGCGGATTTGGGCCGGGCCGCGGTTTCGGACCAGGATTTGGTCCCGGCTTTGGTCCCGGGGGCCCGCGTCGGGCCAACAAGGGCGACGTTCGTTTCGCGATCCTCTCCCTGCTGGCTGAAGCGCCATCAAATGGATACGGGCTCATTAAGACAATCGCCGAGAAGACGTCGGGATCGTGGCGCCCAAGCCCGGGTTCCGTCTATCCGACCCTGCAGCAGCTCGTTGACGAGGAACTCATTGCGCCCGTCGGCGAAGGCCGGCGCACCGAGTTCACACTCACCGATGCCGGGAAGGCATATGTAGCGGAGCATGCTGAGGAGCTGGAAAATGCGTGGAACATCGATCCGGAGGGATCAGGACCCGCGTTCCACCAGAGCGTGGCAAAGCTCATGGGAGTCATCCATCAATTCCGCTTCGCCGCAACGGACGAACAGCGTACGGCGGCTATGGAAAAGATCGACGAAGCCCGGCGAGCGCTGTACCACATCCTCGCTGACTAGTACCGCCCCTTCCGAAGCCGCGACGTGGAAGTAATCCCGCTCGCGGCTTCGGAATGTACACTCCCCCGGTTCGGTTTCCGGGTCTATGCTGGGTTTCCCGGTTGCGCGGGTTCGCCCAGGCGCCCGAACTGCTACTGAGAGCGATGGGTCCATGAGCGGTTGCGAAGCAGTCCTTGCAGGCCTTGAAGGAGAACTCGCCTGGATCCGGGACACATATATGGACCTGCACAGACACCCCGAGCTGAGCCTCGAGGAGCATGGGACCTCCAGGGTCGTCGAGGGGAAACTCGCGGGGTTCGGCTATGCCGTAACACGCATCGGGGGCACCGGCGTCGTCGGCATCCTCGCCAATGGGGACGGCCCAACGGTGCTTGCCCGCGCGGACATGGACGCGTTACCGGTCACCGAGGCGACGGGGCTGTCTTATGCGTCGGCCGTGGACGGTGTCATGCACGCATGCGGGCACGACTTGCACGTGGCTGCGCTGCTCGGCGCGGCCAAACTCATGGCCGACGGCCGGACAGCCTGGTCCGGGACGTATATCGCGCTATTCCAGCCCGGCGAGGAGATCGGGGCCGGGTCCCAAGCAATGCTCGACGACGGACTCGTCGCCAAAGTGCCGCGGCCGGACGTCGCCTTCGCGCAACATGTGATGCCGATCCCGGCAGGGATGGTAGCGACCACGCCAGGCCCCGTCCTCTCCGCCGCGGACTCGCTCAAGATCACCGTGTATGGGAAGGGCGCGCACGGCTCAATGCCGCACATGTCGGTCGACCCCGTGGTGCTTGCCTCCTCGATCGTGCTCAGGCTGCAGTCCATCGTCTCGCGGGAGACGAAACCGGGCGACTTCGCGGTTGTCACAGTGGGGGCGCTCAACGCCGGGACGACGTCCAACATCATCCCCGACCGCGCCACACTCCTGCTCAACGTCCGCACTTACGATACCCAGGTCCGTGCGTCGGTCCTCGCGGCCATTGAGCGGATAGTCCTTGGCGAGTGTTCCGCCGCGGGATCACCGCAAGACCCGGATTTCGAGTACTACGATCAGTTTCCCCTCACCCGCAACGACGCGGCTGTGACAGAGACGGTCCGGGCCGCATTCGCCGCCCACTTCGGGGAAGACTCAGTGCGTACCGCATATAGGCAGACCGCGTCAGAGGACTTCAGCCGCGTTCCGGACGCCTTCGGGGTCCCATACACGTTCTGGCTCCTAGGCGGCGCGGACCCCGAAACCTACCGGGCCGCCGTCGAACGCGGGACAGTGGCCCGGGACATACCGGCAAACCACTCTCCACTCTTCGCGCCCGTGATCGATCCGGCCCTGTCCATGGGCGTCCAAACCCACGTGGTCGCAGCGCTGTCCTACCTGGCTTAGGAGTACCACTGCCACTCGGGCGGTGCCCAGCCTGAGGGAACCTGATGGTTGTCCTTTGTACCGCATCGTGCACAGCTGTAGCTTGCCGACGGCGGCCGCAATCCGCTGCCATCGGCCGCATAGACCGCCGGAACATATTCATGGAATGTCAGGGGAAACCCCGGGCCGCACCGCCCGCAAGCCGGCACCCTTGGCAGCGCTGCGGGAATACAGGGACGATGGGTGGCAATTCGATGTCCAGCACGAGCAAGCGTCATGTTTCTCCCTCACGTCTTCATCGGTCGGGAATCGGCGTCGGCCAGATCCCCGAATTCAAAGTTCATTCCCGAGCGCCCACATCGTGTTGATGAACCCAGTCGGGCAGCCGGCGGGTAGTGGGTCAAACCCTATGCCAGGATTCACAGAAGGGCCATGGGCAAGCCGGAAGAGATGGTTCGCAATCAGTTATGCCGGGCCGCTTCGGCCCAGCTTGCCTAGAACCGGGTAGTGCCGCGCAGCCGGCGGGGACGGCCGTCCGGGTCCACGACGAAACGGCTGAGCGGATCCGCCCAGAGGCGCTGGAGGAAGGACACCGGTTCCGCGGTGTGGCGCCGCACGTTTCCGGTCGGACGGGGCGAGCGGCGCCCGGATTCATGCCAGTGGTCGAGGGCGCCGGCGCTGGCTTTCCACAGCCTGAGCCCCGCCGCCGGGTCGTGGAGTTGGGGATCGTCCTCCTCCAAACCCAGGTGTTCGGCCCAGAGTTGGAGCCGGAGCCCGCGGGCCAGCGGCCGGGAAGCGTGGCCGGCGCCAATGTCGTGGCCGTCAGCGCCGGGCGACTCTCCGTTGCCGGCGGTGGCGTCGAATACGGCGCAGGTGAGCTCGCTATCGGTGGTCCAGGACCGGCGGTTGAAATTGTCCGAGCCGCAGGTGAACCACATGTCGTCGATGATGCAGATCTTGGCATGGACGTAGATCGGAGTTCCCGAGCTGTTCTCCAGGTCGAACACTCCGACCCTGTCGGGTGCCGTCTGGTGCAACATCCTCAGGGCGCGAAGTTGACCGATCCGGCTTGCCGGTCCTACCAGAGGGCCGTCGGAGTCGGGGTAGCGGGGAACGACGGCGATCACGTTCAAGTCGGGGTTCCGCTCGAGGGCCCCGGCGATTCCGGCTGCAACTTCTGTCGACCACAAGTACTGGTCCTCGATGTAGATCAGCGAGCGGGCTCGGGCGAAGGCTTTTGCGTAACCGAGGGCAATGCTGCGTTCGCCTTCGGGTGCAAACGGGAACGGGGGACGTTTCACGCCGTAGGTGCGCAGTAGCTGCACTGCATGAGGACCGGCCGGTGGTGGCGGCGGGGCGGCAGCCGGGAGCGGTTCGGGGTGCCGGGGCATGCGGGCCAGGCGTTGCTGCAGTATCCGGTACGGGGTACCGCGGTCCAAGGGATGGGGGTCGTTCCACCGTTCAGCGAACACTGCGAGCACATCCGCAACCACGGGGCCACGCAGCTCGAGTGCGGCATCGTGCCACGGAGGCCGTTTCCCGTATCTGGGATCCATGGTTACCGCTTGCGGGTCTCCCCCATGGTCGGCGCCGTCCCGTCGGCTGTGGGAAAGGTCGAGCCCGCCAATGAACGCGACATCCCGCGAAGGATCGTCACGACGGCGGATGACGAACAACTTCTGGTGGTGGGAGCCGAACATTCGGACGCGCTGATCCAAAAGCACTTCTCCGCCGGCGTCGTTGATCTTGCGGGTAAGAAGCTCGTTGGATCGGCCGCTCATCGGAGCCGATACCCGCTCTCCATGGGATCTCCAGACAAGGCCCCGCACTTCCACCCCCGAGCGTGCCAACCCCGCTAGCAGATCCCCGATCGTCGGTCCGTCCGCCAGTAGCCGCTCGTCGGCGTCGCCACGCCAGTCGGTGAACCACACCCGGTCTCCCGCCTGAAGCGCGGTCAACTCCTCATGCAGTCGGGCAAAATAGCTCGCTCCATGAATCAGGGGCCGCACGAGGTTGCCCTCCGACCATGCCGGAGCCCCGGCACCGCCCGCGTGCACGTCCGTGGCCAGATTCCCCCGCTCAGCACGGCTCAGGAACCAGCTATCAGCGTCATTGTCCACTCCGTGCTCCTTCCCGGCGCCCGAGGCCAATCCTCTGGATCCGGACTTCAAACAGCCTAGAAGGTAACCTTACTGATCAAATCCATGCACGATGTGAGGCGGAAGACAATGGGCGTTCACCCCGAAGGCACATCGGACGAAGATTCAGCCGGAGGCAAAAGCGAGCTCAGCGACGACCGGTTTGTCGGCGACGCTGACCTGGCCCGGTGGAAGACCCCCGCCGGAAGGTGGCTCGCCTCCCGCGCACAACGCCTCAGCGCCCGTCTCGGCGCGTACGGTGCGCTGATCCTGGTCCTCGCTGCGGGAGCCGTCGTGGCATCACTGCTGGCCTTCGCGACCGGCGAGGTGTACGAGGCAGTGACGGAAGCAGATGGCGTGGCCGCCCTGGACCACCCGGTCCTGGAGGCGGCGATGACCTTGCGCAGCCCAGCACTCGACGCCGCCGCCACTGCCTACACCGATCTAGGCGGAGGAATCGGGATGCCGATCCTGGCCGCGATCGCCACCTCCGTCCTGGTCCTCCGGCGCCGCTCCTGGACCCCTGCGATCCTCATTGTCACTGCGGCTGCCGGCTCCCTGCTCATGACAATCGCCGGCAAGCAGCTCATCGGCCGTGCCCGGCCGCCGCTCATCGACGCCGTGCCGCCCTACGAGTATTCCCCCTCGTTTCCCAGTGGGCATTCGCTGAACTCGTTCGTCATCGCTGGAATCATCGCCTACCTGGTCATCCTGCGTTGCCGCTCCCGCCGGGCCCGAGCCTGGACCGTGACCGCCGCGGCCCTCTTCGCCCTGACCATCGGCCTCAGCCGGGTGTTCCTGGGCCACCACTGGCTCACGGATGTCCTGGCGGCCTGGACCCTCGGTGCCGCCTGGCTGGTCCTGGTCATCACTGCCCACCGCCTTTATCTCACCGCCCGAAAGACGGAAAAGCTCAGCCACTCCCCGGGCGGGACTCCAGGCGGATGAACGCCGGTTCCGGCGCAGCGGCCGCATGTTGCCCCAAAATTTGCCTTTCCGGCACTTAACTTTTGCCTGGCGCTGGAAGAGTCGGTCGGGGGTTTTCGTCAGCTAAGCCAAGCACTGGGAGCAGCTCATGTCAGGTCTCAACCGTCGGCGTTTTCTTCAACTATCCGGGGCCAGCGCAGCCACCGCAGCAATCGCTGAGATGCTCGGCGAGAGCATCGCTCGCGCCGCGACCATCCCGGCCAACCGTGCCACCGGCTCGATCAAGGATGTCGAGCACGTCATCGTCTTCATGCAGGAGAACCGTGCCTTCGACCACTACTTCGGCACGCTCAAGGGCGTGCGTGGGTTCGGAGACCCGCATCCGGCCATACTCCCGAGCGGAAAGGACGCGTTCGCGCAGAACAACGGGACGCGGGACATCCTCCCGTACCACCCAGCCGCACCGAATCTCGGCATGCAGTTCATGGAAGACCTCGACCACTCGTGGAAGCTCACCCACGAGGCCTTCAACGTAGGCAAGTACGACAAGTGGCTCCCCGCCAAGTCCGAGGCCACCATGGCGTTCTACGAGCGCGGCGACGTCCCGTTCCACTTCGCCCTCGCGGACGCGTTCACCATCTGCGACCAGTACCACTGCTCGCTGCTTGGCCCCACGGACCCCAACCGCTACTACATGTTCACGGGCTGGGACGGCAACGACTACAAAGCCGGCGGCCCCGACCTGTGGAACGCCGAGGTCGGCTACTCGTGGAGCTCATAACCCGAGGAGCTCGAGAAGGTCGGCGTGAGCTGGAAGGTGTACCAGGACGTCGGCGACGGCCTCACGGCTGCGGGCTACTGGGGCTGGACGGGCGACCCTTACATCGGCAACTACGGCGACAACTCGCTCCTCTACCTCACGCAGTACCAGCACTCGAAGCCCGGCAGCCCGCTCCACGAGAAGGCGCTGACCGGCACGAACGCGAAGGCCGGCGACGACCTGTTCCGGATCTTCCGCGAGGACGTCGCGGGCGGGAAGCTCCCGCAGGTCTCATACGTCGTGGCCCCCGAGGCGTACACCGAGCACTCGAACTGGCCGCCGAACTTTGGAGCCTGGTATACGGCGAACATCCTCAACATCCTTACCTCCAACCCGGATGTCTGGAGCAAGACGGCCGTGTTCTTCATGTACGACGAGAACGACGGCTTCTTCGACCACGTCGTGCCGCCGCACCCCAACACCTCGCAGATCCCGGGCGCATCCACGGTTTCGACCGCGGGCGAGTGGTACGACGGCCGGATGACGTTCTCAGGCATCGCCGACGTCCCGGGCCATTACGGTCTCGGCGTGCGCGTGCCGATGCTGGTCGTCTCGCCGTGGAGCATGGGCGGATGGGTGTGCTCGGAGACGTTCGACCATACGTCGATCGTGCGCTTCCTCGAGTCGCGCTTCGGGGTGAAGTCCCCCAACATCTCGCCGTGGCGCCGCGCAGTGTGTGGTGACCTCACGAGCGCGTTCGACTTCACGGCGAACGGGGGTGCGGCCCCGGCCCTGCCCGACACCTCGGCATTCAAGCCCGCGGACCACAACCGGCACCCGAGCTACGTGCCGACGCCTCCCGCAGTGAACTCGATGCCGGCCCAGGAGAAGGGCACGCGCCCGTCGCGCCCGCTCGGATACGCGCTCGACGTCGAGGTCTCGATGTCGAGCGGCAAGCTCTCCGCCCGCTGGTCGAACGCCGGGGCGATCGGCGCACACGTGCAGGTCCGCTCGAATCTCCTTCCGGCGGGCCCGTACTCGTACACGATCGGCTCGGGTGCGGCCCTCGACGCCGCGTGGGCGCTTGGCGCCGAGTACGACGTGCAAATGCATGGCCCGGCAGGTTGGTACCGCCGTTTTGCAGGCACGACGGCGGCCGCGGACATCCGTGCGACCGTCACCCGCGACGGCGTGTCCGGCCACGCGCAGTTCCGGATCGAGAACACCGGCACGGCCGCGGCCGCCCTCACGCTCACCGACGCGTATGGCGCCGGGTCGCAGGCCCTCGGCCTCAACCCAGGCCAGGCCAAAACCGTGGTGATCCCGACGCAGGGCGGCTGGTACGACCTCAACATCACCGCCGCGGCGGATCCGAAGCTCGTTCGAGTCCTCGCGGGACGCCTCGACGACGGCCGGGCGCTCACCTCCGATCCGCAACTGGGCAGATAACGGGCGGTCACCCGAAAGCAGCAACGTGCCCACCTTCGTCTGGATCGGTCCCAACCAGTTCTAGATCGGTCAACATTAGACCAGATCACGGTGTCGGCCCCTCGCAGATTATGCGATAGTTTGCCGTAAGAACGGGGGCACCATTCGCGGCGGGGGGAACGGAATGACCTACATCTGTGGACACACCTCAGCTCGGGCTCCAGGCGATGTTCCTGCCGAGATGCCCGCATGAAGGCCGGCACTCTCCGGGAGTCGATGATGGAAGCGGCCGCTGACCGCTGGCTCAGCGCTTCCGACTTAGTCGCCGCCGCACGGAGCACTGGTGTTCTTTCGGATCATCGACGGGCCAGGGAACTCACCCTCGAAGCGATCAAAGAGCTGGTTGCCGAAGAATTATTGGTCGCGGGAGCATTCGGAACCGGCCGGTATATGCCTTGGACGCTGACAGGCACGGATGCGGCGCGCAAGGTCGAGGGCGAGTGGAACACGAGCGCCATGTCCCGCACATGGTTCACGGCAAAGGCCAACCTGACCTCGTCCGAGCTCGGCGATCTTCCACAGAGAACCCCTCGCCACTCTGCACGCGAAACCGCCGAGGATCCGCTGGCGGTCACGGGCAGCGAGGCGACGGGACCCTGGGTCCAGGTCACCAGGGAAACCCGTATAGCGGCGACCATCCCGCCAGACTCCGCGCCTCCGGCGTGGAAAGGAAGCTGGCTTCGCAGGAGGCTTTGGCTCAAACGAGCCGCCGCCGTGTTCGTCATCGCATCTGTCTCAGGCTGGCTCGGATGGGCCGTCATCGCGGGGATCAAACACACACTCGCCAGCTACACCAAGATCGACGGGACAGTCACGGCACAAACCGATACCTCGGCACGCCGCGTTTCCTCGTGTCAGCTGGACGTGGACTACTCAGTCGGCGGCCGCCAACTGCATAGCGTCGCCAAAGTCAACGCGAACTGCCATACTCTGCCGGGCCCGGGGTTCCCGACAACTATCGACGTCGACACAACCGATCCCCAAGACATATGGATCGACGGCGCCAACGATGCGAACCATCCCGATCCGTCGGCCTTGGCGATATTTCTGCTAATACTGCCGCCCGCAATCGCCCTCGTACTCAGGAACGAGCTCGGAGACTATGGCAGAATCCGGAAACTGCTCGCCTCTGGAGCCCAGTGGCGGCAGGTCGAGGTCACCGTCACACGGAAAACCGCCGGTCGAGAGGGCGTCATTATCCGGCTCGAAGGAAAGGACCCCGCAGGAAACCGGCGCTCGTTCTATATCTTGTCCCGATTTGTGAGCCTGATCGGCCACGCCAGCAAAGGCGACAAAGCAAGCCTCAAGCTCATCGCGGACGGCGAAGGGCGGGCGCTCATCCGGAGACCCGATACCGGCCGAATACGCGTTGCGCGCATCAGCAGATCGAGTTGGCCACTAGGTTGGGGCGACCGGCTATTGGTCGGGCGCACCGCGAAATTGGTAACGCGCAGGTCAAAGCCAAACTAAGCGCCCCCTGTCGGATTCGAACCGACGACCCCCGATTTAGGCCCAGTCCCTTTGCTTACCCGTGATCTGGTGGTTTTCGCCAGGATTCTCGGGGTTTTGGAGGCAACGATGGGCGATGATTTGTCATTGGTTGCCGCTCATTAGGGTGAGTTAAAGGTGAGTCGGTCGCAATTGGGGGCCGCCTGGCTCTGTCTGGCATTCCGTCCGATACCCGGGGCAGGACGAGGACGATAATGCACTCCTGGCGTCATGCCGCGTTTGCAACGGCCGGCCTCTGGTGTTGCTGGTTACCCACAGCCAGGGCGGGGATACGCCGCAATGTCGTCGAACAGAACTTCAACGCCTTCACGCAATGGCGCGGCCCTGGACGAGGCGTTCCGCGGCAGGAAAACTGGCGGCCTCGATGCTTGACCGCCTCGCGATACAGGTGGCAGCCAGCCGGGTTGAACGACAATTACCACCGATGACGAAGCCTCGATCCGGCTGTTAGCCGGATTCGCCACACGGCGTTGAACGCCGGCCACTCGTTGACCTCGGGACTCTTTCGGGCGGATGTGGTGGCGCGGATTAGTGGGTCTTGGTGACTTTGGCGAGACCGACTGGACTGTCTGGGTCGAGTCCGCGGCGTAGTGCCAGTTCCAGGGCCAGTCTCTGCAGCGGGAGAATGTCGACGAGCGGCGACAGTTCGGTCGACACCGTGGCGCTCGGCACCTGGACCTGGGCGGCCGCGATTGTCCGGCCGCCCAGCTCAGCGACGAGCCCGCCGAGCCGGGTGGCCGCTTCGGCGAAGGAGATGACGGAGTCGCGGCCTGCGTCGCCGCGCGTCAACGCGATGATGCCCGCGCCAGGCACGACTTGCCCGAGCGGGCCATGGGTCGCATCGGCGGCGCTCCAGCCCGAGGCTGCGATCGCGTTCGTCTCCATGAGCTTGAGGGCACCCTCCTTCGCGGTGGCCATCCCGTAGCCTCGGCCGACGATGAGGATGCGTTCGCGGCCCTCGAAGGCATCGACCAGCTCGTCGAGTGGCTGACCGAGGACTGCGATCGCCTCCTCCGCTGTCGCACGGACGCGAGTTCCGATGTCGTCCCAATCGAGGCCGGCGACGCGGAACACCACGAGTGCGATGGCCAAGAGCTCCGCGGTGTATGTCTTGGTCGCGGCAACTGAGAGTTCCGGCCCGGCCGCGAGCGGAATATGAACGCGCCCGAGTGCGGCGAGGGCGCTCCGGGAATCGTTGGTGATCGCGACGATGGGCACGCCCGCTTCGGCAATGGATTCGGCGGTCGCGAGCAGGTCCGGGGACTGGCCCGATTGGGAAACGGCGACGGCGACAGTCGAGGGGTAGCGGAGGCTCGTGTCGAACGCGGTCACCGTTGCCGGGGTCGCCAGCATGGCCGGGATGTGAAGAAGGTTGTGGACGAGGTATTGGCCGTACATCGCGGCATGGTCGCTTGACCCTCGTGCCACGAAGACGAGCAATTCTGGTTGGGTTTCACGGATCAGGTCGGCGGCGGCGTCGATGGCGACCCGCTGGTCATCAAGCAGGTCGATCCAGCGGCTGGGCTGCTCGGCGATCTCCGCCCGCATTAGTGCCCCGGGCCCGTCGATGATCGCCGCGCTCACGAAGCGAGCCCCGTGATCATCGAGATCAGCTCATTGTGGGACGTGTCGGCGACGCGCCGGGTTCCCACCTGTGTCCCGCGTCGGAGGACGGTAACCCGGTCGGCGATGCGGAAGACCTGCTCCATGTTGTGGCTGACGACGAGTACGGCGGCGCCGCGCTCCTTGAGTTTGAGGATGGTCTCCTCGACCTTCGCGGTCTCGGCCACCCCCAAGGCCGCCGTCGGTTCATCCATGAGCACAAGGCTGCTGGCCCAATGGGTAGCGCGAGCGATGGCTATGCCCTGTCGTTGGCCGCCCGAAAGGTCGCTGAGCGTCGATTTCGCAGAGGGGATGCGCACATCCAGCTCGTCGACGAGCGCCTGCGTGCGCGTTGCCATCCCCTTGCGATCGAGCGTGCCGAACGGCGGCTTGCGCAGTTCGCGGCCGAGGAACAGGTTCATGTACACCGGCTGGAGGTCGACGAGTGCGAGATCCTGGTAGACGACCTCGACCCCCTTCGTGCGTGCATCGGAGGCGTCGCGAAAGATGGTTCGTTCCCCGTTCAACCAGATCTCCCCGTCGGTGGGCTGGTAGAGGCCGGAGATGATCTTGACGAGCGTCGATTTGCCGGCGCCGTTGTCGCCGACAAGCGCGACGATCTCGCCTGGCTCGATCTCGAGGTCGAACCGCTTGATGGCGACGATGCCGCCGAAGTGCTTGCTGATGCCGTCGAGCCGTAGCGGCTTGACCGTTCCGTCGTCGGGTTTCGGCGTGGATGTGGGGTCTGCGGTGATCATGCTGTCCTCCTGGGTGCAGCGAGTGTGTCGGAGATGGTGAGGGGTGCTGAGCCGTCGGAAGACCAGATACCGGCGACCGTCGGCGTTCCGGTGGAGAGGCCCGCAATGCCGGCGGTGAGGGCGCGGGTGACGAACACTTGGGGGCGGAACCCGAACAGCACGGTGTCGCCTGGTTGTGCGCGGTGGTCGCCGAGGGGAACGGTGGCGTAATAGTCGATCGCGTCGGCTGCCGGCATGTCCACCCGTAGCTCGGGCGCGGTGACCGCGTTGGTATCCGGCGCCACAAGGAGTGCTGTTGTCGTCGAGCCACCGAGCACCGGATCGACGTAGAGGCCACCGCCGAAGACGTAGGCGTCGCCGTTCCAGAGGTGGGAGACCTCGGAGACATAGGCGATGGCGGGTTCCTCCACGAGGTCCTGCACCGCGTGGATCGGAGTGGTGCCCGTCAGGCCGTGTCCCGGTTCCACTTGGGTGGCTCCGGCCTCGGCGAGCGTTGCCAGGATGGAAACGGAGGTCGTTCCTGGCGCGTTCACCTGCACATCCCGGCGGCCCGCTCGTTCCAGTTCCCGCAAGGCCGTGGTGAGCGTGGCGAGGTTCGGAGTGGAGCGTGCGCCACCCGTTGTGGCGTCGAAGAGCGTTGCGGGGAAGGTGGTGATGCCAGCGAACCGAACGCCATCAATGGCATCGATCCGGTCGGCAGCGCCCACGACGTCGCTGGCGTCGAACCCGCCCTCGTGTCCGCGATAGAACCGATCGCCCGGGGCCTGGATACGCAACAGTACGTCTTGGACCCGGCCGTGCGCCATAGCGGCGGCGCCGGCTTCAGCTGCCTTCGTTTCCGAGAAAACCGTCCAGTAGAGCGGTTCGAGCGTCGGACAGCAATGAAAAGGCTACGCGCTGGCCCTAGGCGAAAGTTCGCGTCCGCGCTGTCCGCGGTATGCCAGGTTGACGGCTCTTCGTGGTTGGTGGGGAAATGAGTTCGTGTCGTTGAAGACAAGGGGGCCCGTGGCCCTGCTGGGATGAGTGTGTCTATGCATTCAACCTGGAACAGGACCACGAGCCTTGAACGAGCCTACCGGTGTCGCAGCTGAGGCTGCCACCAACATCTTCAACCTGCCCGATTACCGTGTCATTTCCACCGGCGTGAGCCCCGATGGCGGCCGGAGGGTCATTGTCGAAACCGACCAGCCGCCGGGCTGCCCCACGTGCGGGGTGGTTGCGTCGCGGCGGAAGGAACGACGCTTCCAGCGGATCCGGGACATTCCTGTCGCCGGCCCGGTGGAGGTCCTCTGGTCCAAGTACCGCTGGTATTGCGAAGAACCGACGTGCGGGAGGCTCTCGTTCTTTGAGTCCACCGCCCAGGTCCCGCGGCGTGTCACCACCCGCGCCGTAGAGGACATCCGCATCGAGGAGGAATTCTTCGACACCGTTTTCTGACAGCCATGCATCAGACTGCTCCGCAAGTTGTCCAGAATCCATAAGGGATCGCGACGTGGTGTTAAAGGTGAGTCCGGCGCCAAAAAGTTCAAATGGCTCTGACCAGAATCAACAAACCCGCAGGTCAAAGCCAAACTAAGAGCCCCCTGTCGGATTCGAACCGACGACCCCCGCTTTAGGACCCAGGTCCTCTGTGCGCCTTGAATATGTCCCTCTCCCCCGGAATCTAGGGGTTTTTGTAGGCGACGATGGGTGATGAATTGTCATTGGTTGACGCTGATTAAGGTGAGTTAAAGGTGAGTCGGTTGCAATCTCCGGGGCCTCGCTCGGCCAAGTCGCCGCTTGTGGAGCTCGTCCCCTACTTGGACATTCTCGTGCTCGACCACAGGAGCACAGGAGCACAGTAAAGCCCAACAGCTCTGCTGCTTTCCCGCACAGATGTGGCGTCGTGTTTGGGCCCTTACCGCTGACCACAGGCAGCCGTAGTCATCGCTGTTTGTCATTCTGATCGTCGATTATCGCTGGGCCGGCCCTCCGCGCAACCAGGGCGTTTTGCGCCGGCCCCAATCCAAAACTTCGCTCGGCGCTCCGCTTCTTTCCTCGCGAACTTTCGGATCGTTCCCGGTTCCCCAAGTTGCACTCCGGCCCCTCATGCCCAGCGGAGGCGCCTCTATCAGAACGACGCCGGAACCTAACGCCCACTCGCCCACTGGCGACGCCGCCTCGGAAAGAGAAGGACCATGGAAACGCTCATGATCAAAACTGCTGCCGATGTCCTCAGTTTCCCCGGCCACACCCCAAGTTTCTGGCCGCACGAAAGCCTCGTGTGCATCACCCTGGACACCGACCACATCGGCGTGACGGGGTGATAACACCGATACAAACACGGCGAGTACGGGTCCGTCCTGGACCCCGGACAGGACGGAGCCGAGCATTTCCAAATCGAATTCGACGGGTCCAGGGTCCGAACTGCCGCCTCGCTCGACGGGAAAGATGGAACCGGCTCGGGGCCTACTGGATATCAGCTTCATCAGCGACGACCATGCCGGGCTCTTGCGTTTCACAGAAGCTCTCGCTGGGATTGCCGCAAAGGATCTGACGGAGCGCCGACTTTGAGAGCGTCACCTTTACGAGCTGAACCTTGGCCAATGCCCGGGACTCTCAGCTGGGGCTTCCGTCGCAGTGCAGGAACATGAAGAGCATTAGCGTCGTTGAAGATCTCGCTTCTTGGCCTGAATGAGCGCACACACAAGTGGACGGCGGTGCGTCGAACTGACAGCCGAAGATCGGGCGGTGGATGGTTAAGAATAGGCGACGGCGTGCCGACGTCGCCGAGGGCCTGCCAGACGCGTCTGCAACTCTTCGGCGGTCGGCGGGTTGGCGCCCGGGCGGCTCACTGTGATTGCGGCGGCCATCGACGCGGTCTGCCCAATGGCTTCGAGCCCGGGCGGCGTAAACGCTTCGTCGCCCCGGGTCAGCAGTCCGAAGATGAGTGCGGACATGTAGGAGTCGCCGGCGCCGATGGTGTCGGCAACGTCGGTTTTCACGGACGGGATGCTGAAGCGGCCGCCGGGTGTGGCGACAAGGGCACCGTCGGCGCCCTTGGTGATGACGGCCAGGCGCGCGCCATGTTGCAGCAAGTGGGAGGCGACGTCGTCCGGGGACCATCCGGGGTAGAGCCAGTGTGCATCTTCGTCGCTGAGTTTGACGACGTCCGTGAGCGGAAGCAGGTCCTCGAAGATCGTCGTTGCCTCGGTGTGGCTGCCAAGGAGAGCAGGGCGGATATTGGGGTCGTAAGTGACCAGGCAGGACTGGTGGCACTGCTCGAGAAGAGTGCGGACGGTGCCGGCTCCCGGGGCCAGGAACGTAGCGATCGAGCCCGTGTGCAGAATTTTCGGGATCATGGCCGGCGCCACAGGTGCCAGCTGCCAGGCGATGTCGAACTCGTAGCTGGCTGAGCCGTCGGCAGCCAATGTCGCGGTGGCGGTTGCCGTCCGTTCAAGGGAAGCGGATCCGGGAAGAAGCTCGACGCCTGCGCTGTGGAGGTGGTTGGTGATGGCGGTGCCGTGCTCGTCGTCGCCGATTGCCGTGAGCAGCCCGGTCCGGATGCCGAGCCGCCCGAGGCCATAGGCGACGTTGGCCGGGGACCCGCCCGGATAACTGATGGATCCTTCGGGGCCGTTGACGATGTCGATCAGGGCTTCGCCGATGACAACAGCGTCTATCAGCTCGTGGTTGGAGCCGTCCGGTTGGGGTTTGTGCATCGGGGTTCTTTCTTCGGGTTGACTGGTGGGAGCCCGGTATGGATCCGTCCGCGGACCTGTTGGCAGGTCCGCGGACGGAGAAGGGGCTCCGGTGGAGCGGGAGGTGCCGGTGGGCCCGTCAGGCCTTTGCGGCTCCTGTCATGATTGCGACGGCGTCGGTCATGCTGTGGGACTGCGGGGTGATGGTGGCCGCGCACTTGCCCAGGCGCTGGATGTGGATCCGGTCGGCCACATCGAACACGTGCGGCATGTTGTGGCTGATCAGGATGACCGGCAGGCCGCGGTCGCGCAGGTCGCGGACCAGTTGGAGGACCTGGTTCGATTCGCGCACGCCCAGGGCCGCCGTCGGCTCGTCCAGAACGACCACCTTGGACCCGAAAGCCGCCGCGCGTGCCACGGCGACGGCCTGGCGCTGGCCGCCGGAAAGGTTCTCGACCGGAACTGTGACATCCTGCAGGGTGGAGATGCCCAGCCGGGTCAGCTCTTCCTTCGCCTTCCTGCGCATGCCTTTGGTGTCGAGCATCCGGAACACGCTCCCCAGGAGGCCCGGGAGTCGTTCTTCACGGCCGAGGAACAGGTTCGAGGCGACATCGAGGGCCGGGGAGACGGCCAGGTTCTGGTAGACCGTTTCGATGCCGTGGACCCGCGCGTCCTGCGGTCGTTTGAAGTGGACCTGCTGTCCCGATACGTAGAGCTCCCCGGCGTCGGGGACTTCGGCGCCGGTGAGGCACTTGATGAGCGTGGACTTGCCGGCGCCGTTATCGCCGATGACGGCCAGTACCTCGCCCGGGTACAGGTCCAGGCTCACGCCGTCGAGGCCGACGACGCGGCCGAAGGTCTTGACGAGGTTCCTGGCCTTGAGGATGGGTTCGCGGGTGTTGGTGTGGGAGGCTGCAAATTCTGTCGTGGTCATGACTTGACCTTTCGGATCCACTGGTCGATAGACACGGCAACGATGATCAGGATCCCGACGGCGAGAGTCTGGTAGAGGACGTCCAGGCCTGCGAGTGAGAGACCGTTGCGGAAGATGCCGACGATCAATGCGCCAAGCAGGGAACCCCAGATGGAGCCGCGGCCGCCGAAGAGGCTGGTTCCGCCGATCACGACGGCGGTGATGGAGTCCAGGTTCAGGTCGACCCCGGCGTTCGGGCTGGCGGCGTTCGTCCGGCCTATCTGGATCCAGGCACCGACTGCCAGCACCGCCCCGGCGGCAAGGTAGACGCTCATCAGAACGCGGCTCACAGGAATGCCGGCCAACCGGGCGGCTTCCTTGTCATCGCCCACGGCGTAGACGTGCCGTCCCCAGGCGGTCTTGCCCAGGATGAAAGCGACCACGACGTAGAGCAGGATCATCATGACGACGCCGGTGGAGATGCGTACGGGTCCGATCGGGAACGTGCTTCCCAGCCATGTGAGCACCGGCGGCATCGCGGATCCGCGGACCGTGCTGCCGCCGGAGTAGAGCAGCGTCAAAGCGACGAAAATGTTCAGCGTTCCGAGGGTGACGATGAACGGCGGGAGCCGGAATCTGGTCACCAGGAAGCCGTTGAGTGCCCCGGCCGCCAGACCGACGGCGAGACCTGCAATGAGGGCGAGCGGCCCGGGGATGCCGTTGCTGACTGCGAGCTGGGCGATCACCATTGACGACAGGATCATGACCGCCCCGACCGAGAGGTCGATGCCGGCCGTCAGGATGATCAGGGTCTGGGCGATCGCCAGGGTGCCCACCACCGCGACCTGCTGCGTGATGAGAGACAGGTTCTCCACCCGCAGGAAGCGCTCATTGAGGATCCCGAAGACCACCACCGCGATCAGCAGGACAATGGCGGGGCTGAGGGCCGGGTAGCGGTGGAGAATGTTGCGGATTCTGCTGAGAGGGGTCTGGCGGTCGAGGAATTCCTCGGCCAGGTCAGCATGACCGGCGCTCGGCGGGCCGGCGGTCTGTTGCTGGGTCACTTGAATTGCTCCTGAACTTCAATGTTCTATAACTGTTGTCGTGCTGGGTATTCTGCGGGGAGGCGCTTTTAGCGCGCCCCCCGCAGAGAGAGGCGTTACTTGCCCCAGCAGATCTGGGAAGCAGCCGTCGTGTCGATGCTCTGCAGTCCGGAAACTGCCTTGTCCGTGACGAGTGCGGAGCCGGTGTTGAAGAAGTCCAGGCCCGCTGAGACCGTGGGCTTCTTGCCTGATGTGGCCAGGTCCTGGATGGCCTGGACGCCCAGCTGGGCCATCTTCACCGGGTACTGCTGGGCAGTGGCACCGATGATGCCGGACTTGACGTTGTTCACGCCGGTGCAGCCGCCGTCGATGGAGACGACCAGCACGCCCTTGTCCTTGCCCGCGGCCTTCAGGGCCTCGTAGGCGCCTGCCGCGGCAGGTTCGTTGATCGTGTAGACGACGTTGATGTTCGGGTTCTTGGACAGCAGGGTTTCCATTGCCGTGCGGCCGCCGTCTTCGGCGCCCTGGGAGGCCTGGTTGCCGACGATCTCGTAGTCCCCGCCCTTGCCGCCGGTGTACTTGCCGGTCTTGGCCTCGTCACCGTTTTTCGTCTTGTCGGCGGTGTCGATGCCCAGGCCGGTCAGGAACCCCTGGTCGCGGTTGTAGTCAACCGAGACGACCTTGTCGCTGAACAGGTCCACCAGCGCAATGGTGGCCTTCTTGCCGTCCAGCTGCGCCGCGGTCCACTGGCCGATCTGCTTGCCGGCCGCGAAGTTGTCGGTAGCGAAGGTGATGTCCACGGCACTTGCCGGGTCCGGCGGGGTGTCCAGGGCGATCACGTACAACCCCGCGTCGCGGGCCTTCTTGATCGCGTCGACGACGGCCGGGCCGTTCGGGGTGATCAGGATGCCCTTGTCACCGCTCGAGATGGCGTTCTCGATGGCCTGGATCTGAGTGTCCTCGTCGCCGTCGGACTTGCCTGCAGCGAGCTTCAGGTCAATATTGCCGCCTTCGGCTGCCTTCTTCGCGCCGTCCTCCATCGCCACGAAGTACGGGTTGGAGGTGGTCTTCACGATCAGCGAAACGCCGATCTTTCCTGCGGCACCTCCGCTGGAGGAAGAGCTAGAGGAACTGCCTCCGCAGGCGGTCAAGCTAAGTGCGCCGAGGGTCAGGACTGCGCCGGCGGCAAGAAGGCGGGTCGCGGCCGGCCTCGGGGCTTTGGAACTCAACATTGAAACTCCTGTGTTTGTGGCGCCTTTCCGGCGCCAGACAACGATGTCATGTATCATGTAACCAAGCTCACACTGGGGAGTCAAGTGTTAATCGATGATGAGGAGCAGTTCGTTGACAACGGTGTCTAATCGTTACCAATCCGTTTCCGGGCGGAGGCCTCCGACGATGAAAAACGTCGCGGATCTCGCGGGAGTCGGGATCAAGACGGTCTCAAGAGTCGTGAACAACGAACCAGGCGTTTCGGAGGAAACACGCCAGCGGGTGCTCAGGGCCACGGAACAGCTGCAGTATCACCTTGACATGACGGCGGGCAGCCTGAAACGGTCCGGACGCAAGACCCAATCCATCGGGTTATTGCTGCCCAGTGTTTCCAACCCCTTCAGCGGCGAGATCCACAGGGCACTGGAAGACGCACTGACCGAGCGCGGGATTGCGGTTTTCGCCTCAAGCCTGGATGACGATCCGGAGCGGGAGAAAAAGCTGATTTCCGCTTTCCTGGGGCGCCGGGTCGACGGACTTGTCCTGACCCCGATCGCCAGAAGCCAGGCCTACGTCATCCCGGAGCACTCACGGAACCTGCCCATGGTGTTCATCGACCGCGAGCCGGTAGGCATCGAAGCCGACGCGGTGGTCACGGACAATGAGACGGGCGCCTCAAAGGCGGCCGCGCACCTCATCCGCCACGGCCACACCAGACTCGCCTACCTCGGCGACCGGACAGACATCCAGACGGCAACGAAACGCCGCACGGGGTTCCTGGAGGAAATCGGCAGGGCAGGAATTGCGACCTCGACCATCCCGGTGCGCAACGGACTCCACGACGAGGAGACCGCCCTCCGGGCGGCGATCGAGTTGCTCACCTCGGAGAACCCTCCCACCGCGATCTTCTCCAGCCAGAACCTGATCACCTTCGGTGCCATGCGCGCGCTGAGATCCCTTGGGTTGCATCACAAAGTTGCCTTGATCGGATTTGACGACTTCACCCTGGCCGACATGATGGAACCGGGGATCACCGTGATCGCCCAGCACCCCGAGCGCATCGGCAAACTCGCCGCCGAACGGATCCTCGCCAGAATCGACGGAGACGACGGCGCCCCGAAAACCTACATCGTCCCGTCAGAACTGATCCCTAGGGGATCAGGCGAGCTCCCGCCACTGAACTAACAACCAACTCTGCAAGACATCCGAACCCACCAAGTAAGGACCGGACATGACCAAAACACTGTACGCGGAATTCACCGTCAGACAGGGCAGCGAAGCGAGGGTGGCCGAAATGATGGCCGAGCTCACCGCTCACGTCCGCCGGGAACCCGGGAACGTCATGTTCCTGCCCTACACCCGCGAAACCAACCCGCGGGAATACTTCGTGTTCGAGGTCTACCGCGACCAAGCGGCATTCGAGGAACACATCGGAGCGGAATACGGCCGGAAATTCAACGCCGAACTCGCCGAGCACATCGAAGAAGACGGCTCCGTCCTGACCTGGCTCCACCCACTGATTTAGGGCCCGCCAAGGCAGAAAAGTGCGCAGGGCTGAAAAGCGCCTGCACCCCAGCGGTCGTTGCTGCTCCCGGACTACTTCGGGAGCAGCAAAGCATACTCAAGAGTGGATGATGCGCCTGGAAATCTGGCACCACCGGGCAGACGACCCCCTCCGTCATGGAAGCGATGGGCACTGGCTGGAAGTGCCATTCGTCGTGTCCCATCCTCCTCAGGAGGACTCGTGGACGCCTGTTTCCTGATGCGGCGCCGCTCCGGCGCATTTTCGTAGCCCGCTCCGGTTGCAGGATGAGGTCTGCTGGCTGCTCTCCTGACCCGGCATGATTGCCCCGGTACGTGCATGATGCAAGGGCCGCTGGGTGCGGCGCCCGCAACGGTGAAGTTGCGGGCGCCGCGGTCTGATCAATGCGATGGGGCTTCCGGTTATTGCCAGGCCGACTTCATCTGCTTGACGTCCAGAGAAGTAAGAACAGCGTTTCCTCCGTTGGCGAAAGCTTCGATGCCTTGGCTGGATGGGTCCGGGAAGATCTGGTCTGTCAGGACGATTTTCCCGTCGTCGGCGAAGACTTCGACCGAGGACCAGTCAACCAGGATCCGGAGTTTGACTGTTCCTCCGCTTGTCGTGAGCGGCGCGGTCTGACCTCCGGGGAAGCTGGGGTTGAATCCCACGGCGCCGGACTTGGTCCGGTCGATGTAGACCTGTCCGGATTTGTTGTCATAGCCGATGAGTGTTTCCTGGCCGGACCCGGTGCGGACTTTCAGTCCGTAGGAGCTTGCAGTACCGGCAGTGAAGGACGCCGAGATGTCGAGCGCCTTCCCTGTGGCCGGCAGGACGATGCTTCCGGCAGGGACGGACATGTTCTCCTTGTGGACGGACGGCCCCGTAGTGAGCTGGTTGAGCTGCTTGACCGGTGTCTGCATCAGGCGGGGTGCGCCGTCGACGGTTTGGAGGGACAGCTCCCGCGGGACGGTCATGGCGCTGCGCCATGGTGAGGTGGGAATGGATCCTCCATAGTCCCAGTTGTTCATCCAGCCGATCATGATCCGCTTGCCGCCAGGGGCGTCATTGAAGGTGACACCGGCGTAGTTGTCCTTGCCGTAGTCGACCCAGTGAGCGCGTTGGACTGCGGATTGTGCCGCTGTGTCTGAGAGGGTGAAGTCGTCGGCCAGGATGTGTCCCCAGCCGCCGGTGTTGTGGTCGACGACCTGGATCTGCGCCTGCTTGCCGATCAGGTCGCTCAGGTCCCACGACGCCCAGTCCAGGTTCTCGCTGTTTGCGCCCGTGGCGGAGCGCACCACCTTGCCGTCGACGACGAGATTAACGGAGGTCTGCGTGTCCCAGGACTTGGCCGGGGCGTTGGCGAAGACGATGTCGCCCACCATGAGGTGGCCCCATCCGCCGGTGGACCCGTCGTTCTGGTCCACGACCTGGATCTGCGCCTGCTGGCCTTGGTACTTGCTCACGTCCCAGTTCGTCCACGTCAGGTCAGGGCTGTTGGGGCCGGTGGTGGTCGCGACGACCTGTCCGCCGATGATCAGGTTGACCGCGGTCGCGTTCGCCTGGCCCCAGGGGTGGTTCCCGCCAGCGACTTGCAGGTCGATGTACGGGCTGTTGACCGTGAAGGTCGGCGAGGTGATGGTGCCCGTGCCGGGATCTCCGGCGGGCGCATAGGTGTCCAGCACCTTGGGGCCGAGCTGGTTGGGCAGGCTCTCTGTCGAGGGCCCGGAGCTGGCGAAGGAACCGGTGGCGGTCCAGCCGGCACCGTAGGTGGTCCCGGAGAAGTCGTTGAACACCTGACCGGCCGGCAGGGTGCCGAACGGGACGGTGTCGGCGGCGTAGGGGTGGTTGCCGCCGCCGACGAGGAAATTCAGGTGGGATTTGTTGACGGTGAAGGTCTGGGAACTGAGTGTGCCGGTGGGGCCGTCACCGCCGTTGAAGCTGTTAGCGAAGCCGGTTCCTTCAAAGCCTGTAACGCTGGACTGGCCCGGCAGGCTTCCTGTTGCCGGGGCAGTGCCGAAGGCGGTCCCGGTGGTTTGCCAGCCATCGTAAGTACCGTTATCGAAGTTTCCCAGAGATGTCCCGGCCGGGGGGACGTAGGGTTTGTCATCCGAGGTGAACTTGGTGCCGTCGAAGCTTCCGGTGAAATATTGGACGCCCGAACCTCCTGCGATCCCGCCCG
This sequence comes from Arthrobacter sp. 01T428, assembly GCF_056398685.1. NCBI lineage: Bacteria > Bacillati > Actinomycetota > Actinomycetes > Micrococcales > Micrococcaceae > Arthrobacter > Arthrobacter sp. 01T428. Next base: position 217,861 of record NZ_JBFTPW010000003.1, read on the forward strand.
GGTTGAGGTTGACCGTCAGTACCCACTTCTGTTTGCCGGGGTTGGCGGGATCCGGCAGGGGGAACAGGTCAGGACATTCCCAGGCACCGCCCGTGGCACCTGCAGGACCGAAATCACTCAGATGCTTCCACGTTTTCAGGTCAGGAGAACTGTAGAAAGACACCTTGTGCTGGTCGGACAACGCGGCCGACATCAGCCACTCGTGTCCGGCCTCGTACCAGAAGACTTTCGGGTCCCTGAAGTTGTTTGACCCGATGTCCAGCACTGGGTTCCCGGAATATTTGGTGAAGGTCCGGCCTTTGTCCGTGCTGTAGGCGAGTGCTTGGGACTGCTTCCCGGTAGCCTTGTCGGCGGCGGTGTAGATTGCCACCATGGCGGGGTTGCCCGGCCGGCCAAAGCCCGTCGTGTTGTCTTTATCGATGACAGCACTGCCCGAGAAGATCATGTTTTTGTCGTCCTGCGGAATGGCGAGCGGAAGCTGCGTCCAGTGCACCAGGTCCGTGCTGACGGCGTGGCCCCAGGACATATTGCCCCAGGTGTCCCCCGAGGGGTTGTACTGGAAGAACATGTGGTATTCGCCTTGGTAGTAGACCAGGCCGTTCGGGTCGTTCATCCAGTTCGTTGCCGGGCTGAAGTGGAACTGGGGCCGGTATGTCTCGGAGTAGGGCGAGGAAGTTCCGACCGCGCCGGAAGCCGTCGAGGCCGCCCCGGAGGTGTCCGCGGCCAGAGCCGGGCCGGACAGCGGAAGGGCGCTGCCAGCGGCCATGGCGGCGGCGAGGATCAGGGCGTTGAGACGTTTTTTTGATATTGGTCCGGGTGTCAGACCGGGACCGGAATGTGTGCGGCGCACGTATTCACCTTTCGTGTCGACAGTGACAGGCAGGTAATGCCGGTTGTCGCTCGGCTGGTTGTGTGGGGCCTTGATCGACTCAAATGCTGCACTTGCGTCAGATCCACCGAACGAAGACAACGTTGTCAAAAAGGGAACCTACGGCTTGTCCACCGGACAAGTCAACAGTCAAATCCTCCGACGCCCGGCCTGGCTCAAGTGGTCGTGAACCAACTGTCCGCATGCCGGTGGAAGCCGTTGACAGCCACGAGGTAACGCGTGTAACCTCAATCACACCGTTGAAGGTAACCCGCGTTACTTGCCAACGATTGCGATACGACCTCAGACCGAACCCTTGGTACTGCGCGCAGGATCAACGAAGACACCGGAGCATTCAATGGCGAAAACCACCACCCACCAGAAAGCCGCCGCTGTGCGGCAGCGGGGTGTCACCATGAGTGATGTCGCCCGGCACGCCGGTGTCTCCCGGACGGCGGTCTCGTTCGTGCTGAGCAACCGAGAAAACGCCAGCATTTCTGAGGAAACACGCATCCGCATCAACGACGCCGTTCAGGCATTGGGTTACCGCCCGAATGCCGGAGCGCGCGCACTGGCTTCCCAGCGCAGTGATTGGTACGGACTCGTCACCGAGATCGTGACGGCCCCGTTTGCGGTGGACATCATCAAGGGCGCCCAGGATCAAGCCTGGCTTGACCACCGGTTCCTGCTCATCGCGCCTTCCGACCAGGCCGATGCCGTGGGACCCAACCAAGGGCTGGAAGATGCAGCAACGGAAAAGCTGCTGGAACAACGAGTAGAAGGACTTTTGTACGCGGCAACATACCACCGCGGCGTGCACGTTCCGGAAAGCGCCCACGAGGTTCCCACCGTCCTGATCAATTGTTTCGACGCGGACGGGAAGCTGCCCTCGATCGTCCCGGACGAGCGCGCGGGCGGCAGGGTTGCCGTCGATCGTTTGCTCCGGGCCGGCCACAGCAGGATCGGAGTCATCAATCTGGACCCGCACATTCCCGCGGCCATCGGGCGTTTGGAGGGTGCACGAGAAGCACTCGCGGGCGCCGGGCTGGAACTGGATCCGGAGCTGGTGGTGTCCGGGCATGCGACGGCGGATGGAGGCTATGAGGCGGCGTGCCAAATCCTGGATCGTTACCCCCAGCAGGACAGGCCGACCGCACTGTTCTGCCTCAATGACCGCATGGCGATGGGCGCTTATGACGCCATCAAGGAACGGGGACTGACCATCCCCGGCGACATCGCCGTGATCGGCTTCGACAACCAGGAACTGATTGCGGCCTACCTCAGGCCAAAGTTGACCACGGTTGCGTTGCCGTTCGAAAAAATGGGCGCTCTGGGAGTCCAGACGCTCGCAGCTCTCACAGCAGGACAGCCGATCACTGCCGACCAGCAATTGGTCGACTGTCCGCTGCTAGAACGCTCTTCGGTCTGACCGTGAAATCAATGTCGAAGAGCAAACCCTTACCCACCACTTCACCTTGCTGATGAAGATAGGAAAGAGATACCCATCATGACACAACCCCGATTCTTGAGGTCTGCCCGCATTGCAGCGGCCGGACTGGCTGTGGGTGCAATGCTGCTGACTGGCTGCGCTGCCACCGTCAACAAGTCCGCCGGCACCGACGCCGGAGCCAACGCGAACGCCTTCCTGACCATCCCGCGTGAGGACATGAGCACCTTCGACCGTAACTTCAACCCCTTCGCCCCCACTGTGAACCCCATGGTCCAGCAGGCCATCTACGAACCCCTGATGGTCTTCAACCCGGCCAAAGGAAACACGGTCCCCTGGCTGGGCGCCTCCTGGGACGCTGCCAAGGACGGCAAATCCGTCACCTTCACCCTGCGTGAGGGCGTGAAGTGGTCCGACGGGCAGCCTTTCGTCGCCGATGACGTGGCCTACACCTTCCAGCTGCAGAAGAAGCTCAAGGGCGGCTTCGAGTACCTGGATTCCGTCACTCCGGTGGGCACCGACAAGGTGACATTCACCTTCAACAAGCCCTGGTCCCCCGCGCTCTATGAGATCGGGCAGCTCCCCATCCTCCCCAAGCACATCTGGTCATCCATCGCCGATCCCGCGAAGGACACCAACGCCAACCCCGTAGGAACCGGCCCCTACACCCAGGTGGACAGCTTCCAGTCCCAGTCCTTCGTGCTGAAGAAGAACCCGAACTACTGGCAGCCTGACAAGCAGAAGATCGCCGGCATCAAAATGCTGGCAATGTCCGGAAACGATGCCGCCAACCTGGCCAGCGTCAACGGCGATGTGGACTGGTCCACCCAGTTCATCCCGAACATCGAGAAGACCTTCATCGCCAAGGACAAGGACCATCGCCACTTCTGGTTCCCGCCCACGGGCGCCATGATCAACTGGCAGTTGAACACCAGCAAAGCGCCGTTCAACGACGCGACAGTGCGCAAGGCCCTGAGCATGGCAGTTGACCGTGACCAGGTCACCAAGATCGGCATGAGCGGATACGCCACCCCGGCCGACTGCACAGGCCTCTCCGGCAACTACGCGAGCTGGAAGAACGCCGATGTGGCGAACAACTGCACCTGGACCAAGCTGAACGTCGACGAAGCGAACAAGATGCTCGACGCAGCCGGTTACCCCAAGGGCGCGGACGGCAAACGCACCCTCAAGGACGGCAAGCCCTTCGAGTTCAAGATCTCCGTGGGCGCCAGCTCCTCCGACTGGCTCTCAGTGGCCAACGTGATCGCCCAGAACCTCCAGGCCATCGGCGTGACCGCCAAGGTGGACTCCCCTGACTGGGCCTCCGTCGTCTCCAGCTACGAGCAGGGAACGTTCGACACCGGCATCGTCTGGAGCGCGAACGACCCCAGCCCGTTCAAGTACTTCAGCTCCACCATGGGCACCTCCACCGTCAAGCCGGTGGGCGCCAAGGCCACCGAGAACTACCACCGTTTCGGCGATCCGAAGGCCGATGATCTCCTGCAGCAGTTCGCTGCTGCCGGCGACGAAGCCGCACAGAAGCAGATCGCGAGCCAGCTTCAGGCGGAATACAACGCGGTGGCCCCCACGGTTCCACTGTTCTCCGGCCCCGAATGGGGCGACTACACGGACGTTCACTTCACGGGATGGCCCACTCAAGACAACCCCTACGCAACGCTCTCTGACCGCTCCCCCACCACGGTCCTGGTCCTGACCACTCTGGAACCACGCAAGTAGCCGGCACCAGTTCCCGGCCGGTGGCTGCAGTTGCCACATTCCGGTTCCCACCGGCCGGGAACCTTCTCATCTTTCCCGCCCGGGACCACTGTCGTCCCGGACCCCGCCTTTCCCGAACGGAGCAACCGTGCGCTTCATCCTGCGCCGCCTGGGTTTCTACCTGATCGCCTTCTGGGCCTCCATCACCCTGAACTTCCTGCTCCCGCGCTTCATGCCGGGAGACCCCGTCTCACGCATGTTCGCCCGTACCCAGGGCAAGATGCAGCCCGAACAGATCGAAGCCCTGCGCAAGATGCTCGGCGTGGATACGCGGCCGCTCTGGGAACAGTACGTCGACTACATGCACAACATACTGACCGGCCAGATGGGTGTCTCCATCTCGCGTTTCCCCACCCCGGTCACCGAGGTCATCGCCAGCCAGATCGGCTGGACCCTTTTGCTGGGCGGAACCGCCCTGGTGTTCGCCGCCATCATAGGCAATCTCCTCGGCATCCTGGCCGCCTGGCGACGCGGCGGCGCGATCGACTCCGCCCTGCCACCGCTCCTGATCTTCATTGGATCCTTCCCGTACTTCTGGCTGGCCATGGGAGCCCTGTACCTGTTCGGCGTAGTGCTGGGCTGGTTCCCGATCCGCCACGCCTTCACGGATGGACTGGAGCCCGCCTTCACCTGGGAGTTCATCGGCGACGTCGGTGCGCACCTTGTGCTCCCGGCGCTGACGATCGTCCTGGTGTCCATCGGCGGCTGGATGCTGGGCATGCGGAACACCATGATCGCCACGAACGCCGAGGACTACATCACCATGGCCGAGGCCAAGGGTCTCCGGCCGGGCCGCATCATGCTCCGCTACGCCGCCCGCAACGCGATGCTCCCGTCGGTCACGAGCTTCGGCATGAGCCTGGGCTTCGTGGTGGGTGGTGCAATGCTCACCGAGGTGGTGTTCGCGTATCCGGGCGTCGGCTACCAACTCCTCAACGCCGTCCAAGGCCTCGACTACCCGCTTATGCAGGGCCTGTTCCTGACCATCACCGCCGCTGTGCTGCTGGCGAACTTCCTGGTGGACATCCTCTACGTCCGCCTCGACCCGCGTGTGCGCAGCAACTGAGGGACCCATCATGACAACCGCAATTCTCAAGCAGCCCACTGAGCCCACAGCTGCCCGCAAGCCCAACCGCAGTTTCGTCCACGGACTTATCACCAACAAGAAGGCCCTGGTGGGCATGATCGTGATGCTCGTGTTCATCGCGCTCGCGTTGCTGGCCCCCGTGCTGTTCCCCGGAGACCCATCGCGGATCACCGCGATGGCCTCGCTGGAACCGTCTCCCGAGCACTGGCTCGGCACCACGGCCAAAGGTCAGGATGTGCTTGCCCTGACTGTCCATGGCTCCCGCAGTTCCCTGTTCGTCGGGTTGACTGTGGGCTTCGCATCCACCTTCATCGGCATTTTGGTGGGCCTGGCGTCGGCGTACTTCGGCAAGTTCATTGACGAAGCACTGTCCCTGGTGACCAACGTCTTCCTGCTCCTGCCCGGACTCCCGCTCCTTGTCATCCTGGCAGCTTTCCTGCCGCCGGGTTTGGGAACCGTGATCCTGGTGCTCGTGGTCACCGGCTGGGCCGGGTCGGCACGTGTATTGCGCTCCCAGGCGTTGTCCATCCGCTCAAAGGACTTCGTGGCCGCGGCCGTGGTGTCCGGCGAACGGGCGGGCCGGATCATGTTCCGGGAAATCCTCCCGAACATGGCATCGATCGTCATGGGAACCCTGCTCGGCTGCGTGATTTACGGCATCGGCGCCCAAGCAGGCCTGGAGTTCCTTGGCCTGGGCGACGTGAGCACCGTTTCCTGGGGCAACAACCTCTTTTGGGCCGGCAACGAGGGCGCCCTCCTGACCGGCAGCTGGTGGGTCTTCGTTCCCTCGGGTGTCTCCATCGCGCTGGTCGCGTTCGCACTGGCCCTCATCAACTATGCCGTGGACGAAGTCACTAATCCGCGGCTACGGAAGATCAAAACCCCAAAGAATACCGAAAGGAGCGCCGGCAAGTGACAGTCTCACAAGTTTCCTTCGGCTCCCATGAACCCGTCCTGGACGTCAAGAACCTCAGCGTCAAGTACATCGGCGACACCCGCTCCACCACCGCCGTCGACCGTGTTTCCTTCAGCATCGGCACCGGTGAAGTGTTCGGGCTGGCGGGCGAGTCCGGCTGTGGAAAGTCCACCATCGCCAACTCGATCATGCGCCTCCTGAAGGATCCCGCGAAGATCGCCGGCGGCAGCATCTCCTTCGGCGGCAAGGATGTCCTGGCCATGAGCCCGGAGGAACTGCGGGGCTTCCGCTGGCAGGACGTCGCTATGGTCTTCCAATCGGCCATGAACTCGCTCAACCCTGTGCTCACCATCGGCGAGCAGATCGTGGACATCTTCACCACACACGCCGGCTACTCCCGCAAGGAATCCCTCCGACGCGCGGGCCAGCTGCTGGAACTTGTCAGGATCGACCCCGCTCGACTCAAGTCCTACCCGCACCAGCTTTCGGGCGGCATGCGCCAGCGTGCGGTGATCGCGATGGCCGTAGCGCTCAAACCGTCGCTGCTGATCCTCGACGAACCCACCACGGCCCTGGACGTGGTGGTCCAGCAGGAAATCATGGCCCAAATCAAGGAACTCCAACGCGAACTGGGATTCTCCGTCCTCTTCATCACCCACGACATGTCCCTCATGGTGGAGCTCTCGCACCGCATGGCCGTGATGTACGGAGGCCGGATCGTGGAGACCGCGAAAGCCCAGGACGTCTACGCCAACCCCCGCCACCCCTACACTCAGGCCCTCATGGGTGCGTTCCCACCGCTCACCGGTCCGCGGGTTCCGCTGACCGGACTGCCCGACGGCGTGAAGTTCCGGAACATCCCCGACCTCACCGAAGCAGCACCCGGCCATTTCGTGGCACCTGTCAGTGCCGACGCTTCAGCGGCTGACACCGCCATCATGGAAGGAGCCGCACGATGAGCCACGCTGTGCTGTCATCCCGGCGCCCCTCCGCCGACACAGAAGCTGCGGCCCTCGAGGTCCGCGGACTAGGAAAGTCTTTCCCTCTAGGTGGTTTGTTCTCCCGGGAGTCCGTCCGGGCCCTGCACGGCGTAGACCTGGCCATTGGCCGCGGAGAAATCGTGGCCCTCGTGGGAGAGTCCGGGTCGGGTAAGAGCACCCTGGCCCGCTGCGTTGCCCGGCTGGAACGACCGAGCGCCGGGGAGATCCTGATCGACGGCGTCGACGTCCTCAAGCGCGACCGCTTCCAGGCATCGCGCGCCTTCCGCTCCCAACTGCAGATGGTCTTCCAGGATCCCTTCGGCTCGCTGAATCCTGCCCACAGGGTGGAGCATTTCCTGCGGAGGTCGCTGGCGATCCACCGGAAGGGCGGCAGCTCCGAGACAGAGACACGGCAGCGACTCGAGGAGCTTATGACTACCGTAGGCCTGCAGGCCGACATGCTGAACTCCTACCCGCACGAGCTCTCCGGCGGGCAGCGCCAGCGAGTCGCGATCGCCCGGGCCCTCGCCGTGGAACCACAGGTCATCCTCGCTGACGAACCCACCTCCATGCTGGATGTTTCGGTCCGCATCGGTGTTCTGAACCTGATGCGCAAACTCCGCGATGAGCAGGGAATCTCCATGCTCTACATCACACACGACCTCGCTTCGGCCCGATACCTCGCGGATCGGACGGCCGTCATGTTCGCCGGTGAGCTCGTTGAAGAGGGCGAGTCCTTGGACCTCCTGGCCAATGCGGCCCACCCGTACACGCAACTGCTGGTCTCAGCCGTCCCGGATCCGGCCAGGGCGGGCTCCTACGATCCCGTCCGCCGGGCCGAGCTGCGGCAGGCTGTGATGGCTTCGACCAGCTGCGCTTTCGACGGCGACCCAAACCAGGCCTGCTCGGCCGAGGAACCCGTTCGCCACGGTGTGGGAGACCCCGAAAACCGCCACTGGGTGCGCTGCCACCTCTACCGCCCGCAGGCTGGAGCCGGCGGCCACGCCCTGGCAACTGAACCTACCGATAACAAGGCCTCCGCATGACTGAATCGACGCACCCACTCGGCACCGTTCCCCAGGACGAACTGATTGCCCGCGCCGATGCGGACCCCCTTCGGCCGCGCTTCCATTTCGTGTCCCCGGCCGGTTGGCTGAACGACCCCAACGGCGTGAGCCAGTGGAACGGCACCTATCACCTCTTCTACCAGTACAACCCCGAAGGCGCCTTCCACCACCGCATCCAGTGGGGCCACGCCACCAGCACCGACCTCGTCCGCTGGACGGACCAGCCGGTGGCACTGGAACCGTCCGCAGGTCCGGACGCCGACGGCTGCTGGTCGGGGGTGTTGGTGAACGACGGCGGAACACCCACCTTGGTGTACTCGGGACGGCTGGGCGAGCAGGAGTTGCCCTGCGTTGCCGTCGGATCCGCAGACCTCCTGAGCTGGAGCAAAATTCCTCAGAACCCGGTCATCGCAGCTCCACCGGCCGGCGTGGACATCACGGCGTATCGCGATCACTGCGTCTGGCGCGAGGGTTCCATCTGGCGGCAGTTGGTGGGATCGGGCATCCGTGGGCGCGGCGGAACTGCGTTCCTGTACGAGTCCCGCGACCTGCGCTCCTGGGAATACGTCGGGCCCCTGTTCATCGGCGACGCCTCCCAGGGCGATCCTGCCGAAACCGACTGGACCGGGACCATGTGGGAATGCGTTGACCTGTTTCGGGCAGGCGGGGGCTCGTTGGGTACGGTTCCTACTTCTGGCGACGCGCCCGACGTGCTGGCTTTTCCGCATGGGACAACGGCGACACCAGACACCCGCTGTACTGGACCGGCCGCTATTCGGAAAACACCTTCGAGCCGACCGGGCTGCATCGGCTCGACTACGGAGGACGGTTCTTCTACGCGCCACAGTCCTTCCAGGATCAGTCCGGCCGACGCATCATGTTTGGCTGGCTTCAGGAAGGCCGCAGCAATGCCGCGATGATCGAGGCCGGGTGGTCGGGCGTCATGAGTTTGCCGCGCGTCACCGCCCTGGCCGACGACGGATCCCTGGTGTTCGCGCCCGTGCCTGAAATCGAGAAGCTGCGCCGGGACCACGTCGGCCTGCCGGTACAGGAATTGGTGCCCGGGGCACCTGTGCCGACCGGGGTGTCCGGCAACCAACTGGACCTCGAACTGGATTTGCAGCTCGAGCCTGGTGCCGTGCTGCGGCTGGGCTTACTGGGATCAGCTGACAATGGTGTTTCCGGCAGTTCCAAGGAGGAAACAGTGATCGAGCTGCGCCGGACCACTGAAGGCGGCAGCCAAGGCACACTCCGCCTCGACCGTACTCAGAGCAGCCTCGATCCAACCGTTGATGTCGACGACAAGGCCGGACCACTCCCGATGCCCGACGGCCGGGTGCACCTGCGCGTCCTGGTGGACCGGTCCGCCGTCGAAATTTTCGCCAACGGCAAGCCGCTCACCGCCCGCGTTTACCCGACCCTGGCCGGCGAGCACGTGAGCCTGACCGCCGAAGGTACCGTGAGGCTGCTCTCCTTCGATGCCTGGACCATGGCTGAGATCTTTGGAGGAGCTCGGAACCTCTTCCCCTAACTCAGGATCCGACCTCTCCCGCCTTTGGAGTCATCTCCAAATCGCTCAATCACGTAAGACATCCAGCTCATGGCCGGGGGCATCCCGCCGCGAAGCGGACGTACGACCTATACAGGAGCAACTGCCAACCCCAGCCGCCGAACAGCGCCCCGCGCCGTTCGCCGGCTGGATGGCCGCACCCACCCTTCCTCAGGAAGACGAAATGAAACGAGACTTTGATTCATGACTGCGGTAACCGCGCCCACACGTGAGGCTTTCCGGCCGGCGATGCATTACGCCAGCAAGGACACCTGGCTCAATGACCCCAACGGCCTCATCTACTACGAGGGTAATTACCACCTCTACTACCAGAACAACCCCTTTGGGAATGTCTGGGGAAACATGTCCTGGGGGCACGCCACCTCCACGAACCTCATCACGTGGACAGAGCAACCCGTCGCTATTGCCTGCGACGAATACGAGGACATCTTCTCCGGCAGCGTCGTTTACGACCAGCACAACACCAGCGGCTTCGGCGACGGAACTGCTGCACCCCTGGTCGCCATCTACACAAGTGCCTACAAGGAGAACTCACAGCACGCCGGGATCCAGGCCCAGTCACTCGCGTGGAGCACGGACGGCGGCTACACCTGGTCCAAGTACCACGGAAACCCGGTCCTGAACCGCAATTCCGCGAACTTCCGCGACCCGAAGGTGTTCCGCTACAACGGCCCGGCCGGTGCCTATTGGGTAATGGTCGCTGTCGAGGCACTGGATTTCACGGTCGTGATGTACCGTTCGGGTGACCTGAAGAGCTGGGACTACCTCAGCAGTTTTGGGCCGGCCAACGCTACTGGCGGAGTCTGGGAATGTCCTGACCTGTTTCCTCTGCCACTTGACGGGAACGAGGACCTGATCAGATGGGTGCTGACCGTTAACCTCAATCCCGGCGGGCCGAACGGAGGATCTGCTGGACAGTACTTCGTGGGAGACTTTGACGGCGTGACGTTCAGGTCCGAAACCACGGTCACTGAAGGCGACCAGGATCCGGCGCACATGGCCGAGTATCTTTGGCTCGACTGGGGCCGGGACTACTACGCGGCTGTGTCCTTCAGCAACGTTCCGGACGGTCGCCGGCTCATGATGGCCTGGATGAACAACTGGCAGTACGGCAACGACATTCCAACCTCCCCGTGGCGAAGCCCCATGTCGCTTGTACGCGAGGTCTCGCTCGTCACCTCTGAAGGGGCACCGCACCTCCTCCAGCAGGCCGTGATTGACCCCGCAGCGCTTACCCGCACAGTTGCCTACACAGAGCTGGACGTCGATGGCATCCGTTCCGTGGCAGGCGGGGGCTCCGTGCAACTCATCGAGGTAACGTTTGTGCCCGGTTCCGCAGAGGAATTTGGCCTCGTGATCCGCGGCAACGGCAACGAAGGTATAAGGATCGGCATCCGTCCGGGTGACGGCAGACTGCTCGTGGATCGAACAGTCTCAGGCAACACGGCGTTCCACAGCGCCTTCGCATCGATCGACACCGCTCCCCTGCGTGCCGTGGATGGAGCGTATAATCTGCGCATTTTCGTTGACCACTGCTCTGTGGAGATCTTCGCCCAAGACGGAGAAGTCACCCTCACCGAACTGGTCTTCCCAGACCCCTCCAGCACCGGCGTATCGCTGTACACCACCGGAGGAACAGCAAAGGTCACTTCGCTCAGGCTCATCACCCTCGCCTGACCATGGCTGCCCAACCGCCGGATGGTTTCAGACCCACCCAATCAACGCGGCGGGTGGACGACGGCGGCTCAGCTTGCCGGCCAGGGCACGCGCCTGAAATAGAGAGTCCCCTGGCGCGCGTGCGTTTGAACGCCGTGCCGCTGCCCTGCAGTCACTACCTCCGCCGCGCCGAACTGCTGTTCCCGGTCCTCACCGAGTGGAGGAAAAGAACTCCATCGCGATCGCCAGCAATGAGTCCTTCTCGAGTGACATGTGGACCTGCAACCTGTCCTTGGAAGGTGATTTGGCCCGGGAGGCGGCGCCTGACTTTCAGGTTTCGTGCTGCGACCGACTGCACGCCTCCCGGCCCAAGAGTGTGGGGCTATACACACCGAGGAATCTGTGGAAGCCCGCGCGGCTTTCCTGGTCCGCCTACTTGGAGATGGTGGTTGGTAGCCAGGCGGGTCTGGTTCTCTCAAAGTCAGTAATTAGTTCTTGGTCTTGCAGGGTCAGAAGTCCGATTGACGTGTCTACTAAGAAAACGAAGGTGGGCTCCCTGCAGAAAGTGGGGTGAGGATGGGCTTGAATCCGAGCGAGACCATTCTGCGTTGGAGACGTTTCCTAGCGCGTTCGGGGTTCGTTTTGTCGTAATGATCGATGCCAAGTTCGTCGTAGGCGACACCGTCGTGGAGCATGTTCCAGACGATGACGAGCAGCGTGTGTTGGATTGCGACTACCGCACGGAGGGCGCCGGCACGGGACTGAATACGACGGTATTTCACGGCGAGATAGGTCGTTTTTGATCGGGACACGGCCAGCGCCGCGATTCCCAGAGCGGCTTTCAGGTAATGGTCGCCGGGCCGGGTTTGAGTGGACTTGATCCGTCCGGCGGACTCGTTCTGGCTTGGACATACTCCGGCCCACGAAGCCAGGTGGCCTGCAGTGTCGAAGACGCTCATGTCCACGCCGGCTTCGGCGATGATGACGTTAGCGACATTCTTCGAAATTCCAGGGACTGTCGTCAGCAGCTCCCGGGCCAAGGAAAAGGGTTCCATCACAATATCGATGCGAATATCGAGGGCCGCGAGGGACGCCTCGATCTGATCAATGCGGTCCAGATGCAGCTGCACCATGAATGCGTGGTGGTCAGTAAAGCGGCCGGTGAGGGCTTCGACCAGCGCTGCGGATTTGCGGCCCATCGAGGCGTGCACCAGCGAAGCTAAGGCCTGCGGGTCACGTTCTCCGGATACAAGAGCTCCGAGGATGCTGCGCGCGGATTGGGTGCTCAGCGTGCTGACCACCGAGGACAACTTGATGCCCGAGTCCTCCAGTGCTTTCTCCAGTCGTGAGAATTCACGAGTCCGCTCATGCGTCAGGTTCGATCGTGTGCGGGTCAAATCCCGCAACTGGCGGATCGGTTCGGGTGGCACGAAACTAGCCCGCAGCAGATTATGGGCGGCGAGCTCCGCCAGCCACGTCGCGTCTGAAACATCGCTCTTCCGCCCCGGGATATTCCGAGCAGCTTTGGCATTAACCAGTAGTACGTTCAGTGTCTGCGCTAGCAGGAAGTAGAAAGGTTTCCAGTAGTCGCCGGTGGCCTCCATTACCACCACCGTCACCGCGGCTGCCTCCAGATCACGGCGTAGACGCACGATCTCATTCGTCGTCGCCCCATATGTAGAAACTGTCCTGTTAGACGTTCCTGCCCGCGTTCCCGGTATCCGAATGCAGACCTTCGCATCGCGTTTGGAAATATCCATTCCTGCGGCGCGCTCGTGCACGACTTCCATCATCTACTCCTCGGATCCGGTCCAACAACACCACCGGCTGGCGGTGCCAGGTGCCGCGGGAAGGGCGGGGAAATGATTCAGGAATCTACTAAACGGGCTCGTCAGACCCAACACTCCCGGGCTGGCGGCACCAATCCACGGTTCCCGTGGAAGCCCCCACACCATGCTCATAAACAGGCTCTGCGCACTAAGACACAGCGGCGTCGACCGCGGCACCGCCATCATCCTCCGCTACCCAAGCCAGCCACAAGGCCGTTTTCTCAAGTCCACAACGCCGCGGAGCGGCTCCCCAGCTCATAACCCCTCCGTCTCAAAACGCAAGACTTACAAGACAAAACAACTGGCACTTCAGTCCATATCTTGGAATGCAGGCCCGGACGACGAACCCTTGGCGCCCGATCCTGTTCCAAGGTCCGTGAAGGGCCTGACTGCGTTGCGCCTCCGCAACGACGGTCGCTACCTTAGGTCGAGCCGACGCAGGCCCGCACCGATGGCCACCGAGGCCACACCAGAGCGGGATTCCTGTGCCATTTTGACGAGGATGTTCTCCACGTGTGTTGTGACGGTGCGGATGGAAATACCGAGTTCGGAGGCAATCTGCTGATTTGAGCGCCCCGCCGTTATCCGATCGATGACCTCCGCTTCCCTCGTGGTCAGTCCGAACGGAAGTTCCATCGGTGTTTCAACGATCAGGGCAACGTCGCGGTGTCCTGCCCATGCCGCGGCCGTGCGGGTGATTTCCAGGGCGACCGTGCCGTTGTCCGTGGCCCACAGCCCTGAGACGGAAGCTGCGTCGCCTGCGAGGAACCGGGCGACGAATTCGCGGAAATGCGGCCGGAAGACCACGCTGCTCATGTCCCTGGAGATGACGGGGCGGGGATCGTCCTGTCCGTCGAAGAGGGCGGCTTTGCAATCTTCCCGAAGCCGGAGCGTGGGGTAACCCGCGGTTTGACGTCGGCACAGCTCAGCGACGATCGGTGAGAGAGCGCCGATGAGGTCCCGGGCGTCATCGTCGAAGTTGTGGAAATGAGCGGCCGAGAGATGGAGCATTCCCGAGTATTGGCCATCGTCGGAAATCAGGCACGTGCTCATCCCATCGGAAAAGCCTGCCGGTGCCAGCGCGGTCTGATACAGACGGGTTTCCCGGTAGTCGTACTTCAAGTCATCAATGCGCAACGGTCGATGCAGTTTCAACAGCTTCCGATGCGCCTTGGTTGCAGCGTAAGGGTCGCCCAACGCGGCCAGGGTTTCCGGCTGGTAGCCATCATTTGCCAAGACATCATGCCGGGCCTGGACTGGGTCCCAGAAGAGCAACGCCGCAGCGTCATGCCTGGTGCCATCGGCCAGGATGTGCAGGATCTGGTCAGCACCGTCAAGGTGATATTGCGCCGCACCGGCAGCAAAAGCCGCCTTGAGCAGAATCCGGGACTTTCCGCTGACCATCAAGGCCTCCAAGACAGGAGGAACGTGTCCTCCGGGTATGCGGCTTAATTATACGGCTCACGATCCGGGTCGCTCATGCCCGGGTTCCAACATCTGAACGGCCCCCGTGATTTCCATGCCTTCGTCCGCCCGGTTGCTCGGCAGTACGTATAAATACCGATACTGCAGGCGCGGCCGCATTCATAGGCTTGATTACACAAAGCGGTGAGCCTTGTATCGGTCGTGAAAGAGCACAAAGTGAAAAGCATTGAGCCAAAACCCGGTGAAGCCATCATGGCGTGCGGGCACAGTTGCCTACTCGATCAGCGAATCCGACCCGCCTCGTGCGGCGGCAAGGCCGGAACGAAGGACCTGAGCGATGGCCGCTCCTGAGCTTCACGGGCAGGCGGACCGGTTCACTGTCAGCCCGTCGGCGGGCATCTGTTTCACCATCACTTGCCGGGGCGCATCCAGTTTTGAGACGCAGCTGCTGCGTCTCAAAGGCAGCCGAGGCGAAGAAGCGAATCCGGAGCTGGGAGGAACTGCGGTGTGCAGCAGTATCAATGCACGATATGAACGCCGCCGGCATGGAATTTGCCGCCACCCCTACCTGGAAGTGCCAGGCAGCGAAAATGTCTTCAGCGGGGCTGCTGGCGTTACCTTCGGGGCTTTCATACGCTCCGACGCGCCGACGGCCGCCCGGCAAGCGGTTCTCACCGCGTGGGACACAAGCATGGGCGCGGGATTCGGAATATTCCTTCAGAAGGGAAAGCTGACGCTTTTGGCCGGCCACGGCGAGGCCAGGATGGAGCTCAGCATCCCCGAACCTCTCCAGCCGGGCATCTGGTACGAAGTGGCCGCGACCTACGACCTCGCATCAGGTCTCGGGGCCCTGTCTCAGAAACCATGCTCCGCGGGCGTGGGGTCCCGACGTATAGCGTCCCCGAGAGCCCGCAAAACCCGGACAACAACTGATCATTGCAGACTCGCGCAGCTGCCGCCCGCGCCGATCATGATCGGCGCCAGCGCCAAGCTCACTTCACACTGGACGGCTGCCGAAGAATCCTTCAGGGGAACGATTGAATCCCCCTACGCCATCGCGAACGCAACAAGTGCCTCGGATCTGCCGGGGCTGCACGCCCGGCGCTTGGACTCTCCTGCCCTACTTGCGGCATGGGATTTCTCCCAAGGGCTTTCCGACGACGGCATCCACCCCGATGAAGTGCCCGACATCACCGGTTCTTTTGACGCCCGCTGCGTGAATGCACCGCTGAGGGCGGTCCAGGGGCATCTTGGCAACGCGATCGAAAACTTCAGGACCGCGCCGGAAAGGTACGGCGCCATCCGTCTGCTGGACAGGCGGCCTGATCCCGAGAGATGGCAGTCGCAGATCACCCTCGCAGTCCCGGAATCCCTGGAAAGCGGGTTCTATGCCGTGCGGATACGCGCCGCGAATACCGAGGAATATGTCCCGTTTGTCGTCTCGCCGCCGAGACAACCGACGTTGCACAGGGCAGACGGCACGGGGGCCGCACCCGATTGAGTTCCGCCCACGAGGCCAAGTCGCATCATTGAGCACCCACCAACCGCTCATCCAACTAACCCAGATCCACTTACGGAATCCACAGCCCAAGTCTAGGATTCTTCCGAGAGGCACAGATAGCCCATGAAAAGCGAAAGTATTGCTACGTCGCCCGACGACGCCGGAGTCAACGACGTCGAAGAGCAAAAACTAGGGGCGCTCGGCTACAAGCAAGAGCTCAACCGCACCATGACCTTGACCGATGTCGTCGTTTACGGCCTCATCTTCATGGTCCCGCTGGCCCCGGTGGCCGTGTTCGGTACCATCTTCAATTTCTCCCACGGCATGGCCGCGCTGGTCTACCTCGTTGCCGGAATTGCCATGTACTTTAGCGCCGTCAGCTACAAGGAAATGGCCAAGGAGTACCCCGTTGCCGGGTCCGTATATTCGTATGTCCGCCTAGGTACCACGAAGTTCGTGGGGTTCCTGTCGGGGTGGGCCATCCTCCTGGACTACCTGCTCCTGCCGGCGCTGCTGTTGATTCTCGCAGCGTCCGCCATGGCAGCGCTCATGCCCGATGTTCCGGGCTGGATCTGGGTCATAGGTTTCCTCGTTGTGGTGGCCTTTATCAATCTCCGCGGCATCGTTGTCACGGCCCGGATGAACATGATCTTCCTGATCATCCAGGGCGCGGCGCTCATCGTTTTCGTCGGCGGGGCCCTGGTCGCGATCGCCCAAGGGCGGGCGCAGTTCAGCCTTGCCCCGTTCTACCAACCTGAATTCTTCTCCTGGGACCTCGTTTTCACGGCCATCCCGGTCGCTGCCCTGAGCTACATCGGCTTCGACGCGATTTCGACGCTCAACGAGGAAGCCAAGGGCGGCGGAAAAACCGTGTCGAAAGCAACCATGATCGTCCTGTGGCTCGTGATCGCGTTATTCGTCGCACAGGTCTATTTGGCGGCCCTGTTTGTCCCCAACAACACGCCATTCGCCGACGGCGACGCGGTGAACAACGCCTTCTACTACATCGCCGAAACCGTAGTGGCCCCCTGGTTCAAGATCGTCTTCACCCTGATCACAGCCATGATCGCACTGTTCGCCAACGTCCTGGTTTCCCACGCCACCACATCGAAGATGATCTTCGCAATGGCCCGTGACGGCCAGCTGCCCCGCCGTCTGGCCGTCGTGAGTAAAAAGCACCAGGTCCCGACAGCGGCCATGATCGTAGTGACGATCCTCACCACCATCATCGGAGTGCTGGGAGTGGGACAGATCGATGTCATCGTCACCATGGTCACCTTCGGCGCCCTCACGGCCTACATCCTGCTTCACATCAGCGTCATTATCCACTTCGGCGTACGTCAGTCCAGCAGGAAGTACTTCATCCACTGGATCTCTCCCGTGCTCGGCATTGTCGTGCTCGGATACGCGCTCTACAGCACCAACATCCTGGCCAAAATCATCGGCATCTCATGGCTGGCCATCGGCACCGTCGTCGCACTCATTCTGAAACGGTCCGGCCGCACGCTTGAAACGGAAGACGGCCTCTAAATCCCCGCCGAGACCAACCCTGCAGCCGCCTTCTGGGGAAGGATCACCGGTTCTGACTCTCAAGCCAGAACCGGTGATCCGGTACAGCTCGCGGACACCGGGTTCAGCGGGGCCAATCCACGGCTGGGTCCGTGAGAGGGTGCTTCGGCTGATCAATGTCCGTGAAACTCCACGGCCGGGCCACCACCTAAACCAACTCCGTGAGCGACCCGACCGGTACGTACAACTACCGATACCTCCACAGCCAGCCCGGTCATACCGTGGAAGTTATAGCCAACAAACGTCTGGGCACGGTCAACGCAAGCAGGCTGTCTCCCTGCCAGCCAGCCCGTCGCACGACCGGCACCACCTCAACAACGAAAGCGAGACCCTTACATGACTCCGCGGACCAGTCCAAAGCCTGGCTACTTCCACCGTGGCCGAACCGGGGCGAAGTGATGCGTACCAGCGCGGACCGCTCATCCGAGCTCATGAGCATTTTCGAGGAACGTTTCTCATCCCGGCTCCGTCGCGACTTTACAGGCGACGTAACAGCCGCCTACGACCGCTGCCCATTAGGCCCCCACGACGACAAGACAGCCCGCGTCGTGCGGGCACTCGGGAATGCCTCCGCCAACGGCAAGGAGATCATCCTGAACCTTGGCCCCAACGGGCCGTGGGGCATCGGCAGGATCACCCTCGGAGCACCAGGAAATCTCCTCCTCCTGCCGGGAACATTCCACAGTTACGAAGACGCGCTGCGCCGAGTGTTCTCGCTGCGCCGCAAGAATTTTTTGGAGAGCTAAACAAAATGACCGCAGCACCCAAACCAGAGACCCGGCCCGAACCGAAAATCTTCGGCTACACCGACCGCTTCGCTGCCCGCCCCGGAGAGAGCCTCTCCTTCCACGTCAGCTGCGAAGGAGCCTCCGCCTACCAGGCGTCGCTGGTCCGGCTACGCCACGGGTTCACCGGCGAAGCCGGACCGGGATTCCTCGAAGCACCGGTCCGTTCAGAAATCGATGGTGAAAAAAAGGGGACGAAGTACGCCTGCCAGCCAGGATCCTACGTCGAGATACCCGACCCTTCCTCACTGCTGACCAGCCCGGAGGGACTGGTCATCCGGGCCAAGGTATACCCCACCCTGCCCTTGAGCTCGCGCTCCGGGAACTTCGGCGCCTACCACGTCACCCAGAACTCGTTCGGGGGCGGAAACGACCGGCAGGTCATCTTGGGAAACTGGGCAGAGGAATCCGCTACCGGTTACGCGCTTGTCCTGGATGCCGGGCGACCCACCTTCATCTGGAGCGAACAAGGGGCCGTAAAGTCCGTTTCACTGGACAGCCCCTTGGAAGGCCATCACTGGTACACGCTCCACGTCGAAGTCGACGCGGCGGCCGGCCGCATCCGCCTCATCCAGGCTCCGCTGTCCAACATCATGAACCGGTACACCGACCAGGCGCTGCCCCTGGAGCCCGAAGAAAAAGTCGTGGCCGCCCGACCGTCCGCATCCGCAGTCGCGGACGCTCCGTTCCGCATCGGTGCCGGCGCCCGGTCGGACGGGGAACGATGGCTCGCGGCCAACGGCTTCAACGGCAAGGTCGGCGGCGTCTCGATCCAGCGCTCCACCCCGGGCACGACCGACACCATCGCTGACTGGCACTTTGGGCGCAGCCGCCGCGAGGACGGACTGCTCCTGTGGGACGTACTCGACCAATCCACAAACCAGCTCCACGGGAGATGCCACAACGCACCCACCCGCGCCGTAGCGGGCCATTCGTTCACAGGTCTCATCGACGACTTCCGGCTGGTTCCCGATGAATATGATGCGATCCACTTCCACGATGACGACATCACCGACGCCGGCTGGCCGGCCGCGTTCACCCTGAACGTTCCCTCGGACCTGCCCAGCGGAGTGTACGCAGCCAAACTCACCGCGGACGGAGCAGAGCAGTACCTTCCCTTCTTCGTCCGGGCAGGCCAAAAGAAAAACGACGTCGCCGTGCTCTTCTCTACCGCCACGTATCTGGCCTACGCCAACGACCGGATTGCCTTCGAAGCAGACGGCGCCGAAATTATCGTCAGCCGCACCCCCATTCTCGACCGCGAAGACCTCACGCTCCAGGACCATCCCGAATTCGGGCGCTCCTGCTATGAGATCCACAACGACGGGTCCGGGGTCGTCTTCGGCAGCGTCCGCAAACCCATCCTGACCCTGCAGCCCAAACACCGTGCATGGTTCCAGGCAGAAGGTGTGTGGGGGCTTCCAGCGGACTTGTGCATCGTGCACTGGCTCGAAGTCGAGAACTGCGACTTCGATGCCATCACCGATGAGGACCTCGACCGCGAAGGCTACGACCTGCTCCGCGACTACCAGGTGGTCATCACCGGCAGCCATCCCGAGTATGTGACGCGCAACGAGCTCACAGCGCTGGAGGAGTTCACATCCAACGGCGGCAGACTCATGTACCTGGGCGGCAACGGTTTCTACGCCACCATCTCCTTCGACCCCGAACAACCACATCTGATGGAACTCCGACGCTCGGACGGTGGCACGCGCCCCCACCAATCCCCGTATGGAGACAAGCGCCACGCCACTTCCGGTGAACTTGCCGGGATCTGGAGGAACAAGGGTCTGCCGCCCCAGAAGCTCGCAGGAGTAGGATTCGCCGCTCAAGGCTTTGACCGTTGCACCTACTATGAGCGGCTCGAGGACAGCCACTCACCGGCCGCCGGGTTCATCTTCCAGGGAATCGGCGAAGACGAACACATCGGCGATTTCGGCATCATGGGCGGCGGAGCCGCAGGCGCCGAGGTCGACTGCTACCAGCCCGGACTGGGTTCACCGCCCGGCACCCTCGTACTCGCCACCTCCGGGCCCCTTTCCGACGCGTACCTCCTGGCCGCAGAAGAAGTCTACGAATCCATTCCCGGCATCGGAGCCACAGAGCAACCCGGAGTCCGTTCCGACATCGTGTACTGCGCACTGGACGGCGGAGGCGGCTTCTTCTCCGTCGGCTCCATCGCCTACACCGCGGCACTGTCCCACAACAACTACGACAACAACGTCGCTAAGATCACCGGCAACGTCCTCAGGCGCTTCCGCAGGACCGAAGCGCTCCGGGAAATCCTCAGCGAAAGCTCATTCCAGCCAGCTGGGAGCTGATTCTCGATCCAAAAACCGGATCGGCGCGCCACCAGCCCGGCCACTTCTAGAAAGCACCTGCTGGACAGGAGTGCAGACGGCGGGCCATCTTCAAGATAAGCTGCTCCCCGAAAGTTGGACTGAGAATTCAGTTCTGACTTACGGGGAGCAGTTCAGTTTTGAGCCGGTCCCCGTGGGACGCGGCGGGGAGCAGCGTTCTGCTCCCCACCGCGTTGGCATCGGACCCGTGCTCCTGCACCCGACTTTCGGGTTACCTGTTGCGATGGAATATGCAGGGCCTGGTGTCCGATGCGGCTTTGTGGAGGGGACCCCTGAGTGTTGGTTCGCATTTCGCAGGCTCCCGGGGCGGCTGCTCTGAGATGTTTCGGTGCTTCTTACTCTGGCGTCAGGCCCTGTGCAGAGCGTAGGAGCCTGACTCGTGGTGGGCTCTCTCAGTGGGCCAGGGCGGGTTCGCTCAGCTGGTGCTTTTCCGCCTCGGTGGGCACGAAGCCAGCTTTGAGTTCGGATTGGAGCTTGTCGGTGTCGAGCGCGTGCTGCCACTTGGCAATGGCGACGCACGAGACGATGTTGGCCATGGTGCTGGTGAGGGCGCGGGCTTCGCTCATGAAGCGGTCGATGCCGACGATGAGGGCCACGCCGGCAACCGGAAGCGTGGGCATGACCGTCAGGGTCGCGACGAGGGCGACGAAGCCGCTGCCCGTCACGCCCGCTGCACCTTTGGAGGTCAGCAGCATCATTCCGAGCATGAGCAGGATCTGGTCCCAGCTGAGATGGATGTCGCAGGCCTGGGCAATGAACATCGAGGAGAGCGTGAGATAGACCGCGGTGCCGGTGAGGTTGAAGGAGTAGCCGGTCGGGACCACGAGGCCGACGACACCGCGGTCGCAGCCGAGGCGCTCGAGTTTGGAGAGCAGGCGCGGAAGGACGGGCTCGCTTGAGGATGTGGCGAGGACGATGAGGAACTCGTCGCGGAAGTAGCGCAGGATCCGCCAGAGGCTGAAACCGGTGAGCTTTGCGAGGATGCCGAGGGCGAGGACCACGAAGATGATGCACGCGGCGTAGAAGGCGAGGATCAACATTCCAAGATTGCCGATCGAGTGGGCTCCGTACTTGCCAACCGTGAACGCCATGGCGCCGAACGCCCCGATGGGGGCGACCTTCATGAGGTAGCCGAACACGACGAACAGCAGTTTGTTGAAGCTGTTGACCACGTTCAGGGCCAGCTGGCCCGGTGCGCCGAGCTTACTGAAGGCGAAGCCGCAAAGCAGCGCGATGACGAGCACGGGCAGGACTTCGCCGTCGGCAAAGGCTCCGATAAAGGTGGTGGGGATAATGCTCAGCAGGAAGTCGGCAGGGTTGCTGCTGGGCAGTTGGGTTGTGTACTTCGAGGCGACCGAAGTATCGAGGTGGGCCGGGTTGATGTGCATGCCTACGCCCGGCTGGAAGAGCATGACCGCACCCAAGCCGATGGCCAGTGCCACCAACGTGAGCACGTAGAACAAGCCCAGTGAACGGATCAGGGTCGGGCCGACCTTCTTGGTGTCGGTCAGGGAGGTGATACCGCTGACGATGGTGCAGAAGACGATCGGCGCGATCATGAACTTCACAAGCTTCACGAAACCGTCGCCGAGCGGCTTAAGGGAGGAACCGAGGTCGGGCCACAGCGCGCCGACGAGGATGCCGAGCGCGACGCCGATGAGTACCTGGACATAGAGGTGTCCGAGAATGGATTTGATCTTCATTGAACAACTTCCTGGGTGAATGCCGCATCAAATGATGGCTAGGGCGGATTGAAGGGGCTAGGCAGTCTGTGCCACAGGCTGAGCGACGTCGATGTCGGCGACGGCGAGTTGGCGGGCCGCCCGGTGGAGGGCGACCTCGCTGACGCAACCGTTGTCGTTGCTGACGACCTCGGTGGTGATGACACCGGCAGGCGTTCCGATGCGCAGAAGCCGGCGCCCTTGGTGAGCACTGTCTGCCGGGCGCAGCGCCTTGGCCACCACCGATCCAGGCAGGGCAGCAGCGAGGGAAACTGCCACGGCGGACGTCAGGCCGATGGCGGGGTGGGGCGCGAGCATCGAGAGCATCCGCACCCGCAGATCGTGGCTGTCCGCCGCGATCCTCGTTCCGTCGGCTGCGGTGTAGTCGCCGGGCGCTGCCACGACGCCGACCTTCGGCACAGCGTTCTGCGCAGGATCTTCAGGCTTCCTCAAGCCCATCATCAGACCCGCCGACGCGCGGGCTGCCACGAGCGTGGGCAGGTGCTCGGACAGATTGCCGGTCATCGACGACAGGTCGATGCCTGCTTCGTCAGCCGGAATCAGCACGGCCGGCGCCCCGGCGTCAACCAGGGTCGCCGTAAGAGTGGTTCCGCCGGCAGAGATTTCGTCGGTCACGGTTCCCGTCGGCAGAACCGCGCCCGTCGTCCGCCCCCACGGGGCGTGGAACGAGAGGCTGACGGGCACGCCCAGCGCGCTGCTGCCCGGAACCTTTGCCATGCCCGACGTCGGGATGCGGCCGCCCGGGGTCGCGATCGTGCCGCTCAGCACGGCTCCCGTGTTGAGGTTGCGCATGCTGACCCGCGTTGTTCCCGCCCGGGGAGGAACGACACCCGACTGCACCGCGTACAGGGCGATCGCGGTGGCGCAATTCCCGCAATTGGAACCGAGTTCCACGGTGGGATCACCGATCCCGACCTGGGCAAAGAGGTAGTCGAGGTCCGCCGGCCCCTCGGGGGTGGCGCGGATGACCGCAGCCTTCGACGTCGTTGAGGTGCCGCCGCCGACGCCGTCGAGCTGGCGGGCATCCGCTGCGCCGAAGGCATCGGCCAGCAGGTTGCGGATCTCCTCGCGGCTCCCGGCGTGAGGTGCCACGTCTTCGGCGTTGAAGAGCCAGCACTTGCTCGTGCCGCCCCGGTACCAATGACCGCGGAGTTGCATGGTCTCTTTCCTTCACGTGTCGTAGTCACGCCTCACGGCGCCTGCTCCTTCTACGATCCACGCCCCGAGAGTTGAGCACAATCACAGGATTCTCGACCACCGTTCACTTTTGCTAAACTCAATGCATGGCCGACCTTGACCTGCACCGACTTCATCTGCTCCGCGAGGTGAGCCGTTCCGGCTCACTGACGTCCGCCGCGACGGCCCTGTCCTTCACAACGTCAGCCGTCTCCCAGCAGATCGCAAAGCTTGAACACGAAGTGGGCGTCGCCCTGATTGACCGCCATCCAAGGGGCGTCGTGCTCACCGATGCAGGTCAGGCGCTCCTGCGATATGCGGACGACATCGACAGGACAATCGAGGCTGCCCGGGCCGAGATGGGCGAGTTCGCGGGGCTGCGGCGAGGCCAGCTGCACATGGGGACGTTCCCCACCGTCGGCGCTTCCCTCATGCCCGACGTCGTGCTCGCCTTCCGCGCGCGCCATCCAGAGGTCGCCGTCACGGTGGTCAGCGCGCGACGGGACGGCCTGCTCGAACGGCTGCGGCGAAGAGACATCGAGCTCACGCTGCTGTGGGACTACCCATGGGAGCGCATCGAGGACGAGGACCTGAACGTCGTTCGGCTCATGAACGACCCCACCATGCTGCTCGTACCGTGCGACCACCCTGTCGCGGCGCGTCGCGCCGTGCGGATCGACACGCTGAGAGACCAGGAGTGGATCGTCCGCGACGAACACCCCGTGGCCGACGTCCTCCGACGGGTCTGCCGCGATGCCGGATTCGAACCGCGCATCGCCTTCGCGGCCAACGACTATCAAGAGACGCAGGGCATGGTCGCCGCGGGCATTGGCATCGCCCTGGCCCCGCAGCTAGCCCTGAGTGCGCTCCGCCCCGACATCATCGCCGTTCCGCTCAACGGTTCACCGACCCGGCGGATCCTCCTCGCCCACCTCGCCAACCGCAGACTCAGCCCCGCCGGGCAGCAGGCCGCGTCCGTATTCCGGGCAACGGCGAAACGCTTGCAAAGCACCGCACTCGCATCAGGCAACCCTAGTTCGTAAGTCCCGTGCCGCCACTACGCGCGGATTCTCGTTCCTTGAGCCATCAACGTAGGCACGTGTGCCCTCTGGCGGATCGGTCGGCCCATACCGAAATGACCGCTGCCTGATTCCGAGGGCAGAGGACTTCTGGCAATCCCGTGCAGGCGACTTCGGAAACTGACACACATCATGGCCGGCGAAACAACCATTACAGTGATCGAAAATCTAAATGCGGATCCAGAACTGAGATTTTCTCCCGTTTCCCGTGGGTTCGGGAACACTGAAGGCACTCCCGTCGCGAACTTCACGATTGCTTCGACGCCTCGTACCTTCGATCCGGCCTCCAATGAGTGGATAGACGGGGAGACGCTTTTCCTCCGGGCCACTGTGTGGCGGGATATGGCCGAGAACGTCGCCGCGTCCCTGCGGATCTCATCCCACAACTCATCGCGCTCAGCCAGGAAACGGTCACGTACCTAGAAAATTCGGTTACGTCGCCCTGGACGCCTTCTACGGTCGCGCCGCATCCGCGTCCATCTAAGCAGGCAACGCAAGCGGTATAACAATCCTCATCCCTCGACCCGCTGAAGGAGCACGTGCATCATTTGAACATCCGCATCGTGCACACCTCTGGCACCAAAGGTCGTCGCCGTGAGCACCGTCTCACGGCACGTCATGTCGCGACGTAATGCCACCCCGATGAAGAATCGTGAAAGGGAAGACTTGCGGTGAATGTGGTCAAGACTTCGAACAGTTTCGCACCTCGCAGCGATTCCGCTCTACGAGCTGCGGCAACGGGCAGCGAGACCGCCGACGGCGGACACGGAGACGGCCATGACCATGTCGATCGCCCGGCTCTCCGCGCAGTCGGGTCTGAGGTACCTGTTCAAGACCACGATGATGGATGATGTGTCGCCGACTCCCCCGGACGCCACAAGCTACTACCTGAAGGCCGGGACACCGCAGGGGCGCTGGCTCGGTAGCGGCCTGGGTGGCATCACCCGGGCCCGCGGCGACCCAGTCACCGAAACTGATGCCAAAGCCATCTTCGACGAAACTGTCCATCCAGACACCGGCGCTCCCCTGGGCCGCCCGCACGGCCAACCCACACTCGCCCAAAACAGCCTGGGACAAGCCGGCACGCGCCGCGCTGTCGCCGGATTCGATCTGACGTTCAGCGTCCCCAAATCAGTCTCCGTGCTCTGGGCGCTGAGCCCACGGACCCTCCAAGACCAGATCCTTCAAACCCATCACGACGCCGTCACCGCCACACTGGAATGGTTGGAAGAGTCCGTCATCCATACAAGATCCGGACGCAATGGCGTTGCCCGCATCGGCACCACGGGAGCCATCGCCGCCGCCTTTGATCATTGGGAGTCGCGCGCCGGGGACCCGCAGCTGCACACGCATCTGGTCATCGCCAACCGCGTCCAGCGGATCACGGACGGCGCCTGGGTCACCCTCGACTCCAGGACGCTCTACAAGGCAGCGGTTGCCGCCAGTGAGCACTACAACGGACTCCTCTTCGACTCCCTCCACCGCCACCTCGGGACCGACACCGACGTCCGGGAGCCCGCAGCCAGCACCCACAACCCCAGCCCGCAGCTCACCGGAGTCCACGACGCCCTGATCCGCGAATTCTCCCACCGGTCCCGCCTCATCGAGCTGGAGACCGACCGCCTCGTGGCCGAATGGACCACAGACCACGGCACTTCCCCAACAGCGAGAACCACCATCAAACTCCGCCAGCAGGCAACCCTCTCCACCCGCACCCCCAAAGCCAACACCATTGCGCCGCTCCGCGAGCTCTCCGCACAGTGGAGGGCACGGGCCGTCGCCCAAGGTTTCGACCCAGAATTCGTGCTGGCCGACACGGTTCGGCGATCTCGGACCGCTCCTTTCCGCTCGTGCGACTTCACCGCCGAGTGGGTGGACGCCGTCGCGTCACTGACGCGGGAGCGAGTCGCCACCAAGCGCGCCACCTGGAACCGCTGGAACCTCCTCGCCGAGGCCGAACGGGTCTGCGCCGCGATCCGCTGCCACACACCGGAGGACCGCAACGCCCTGATCGACGCCGTCGCCACCGCCGCCGAAGCCCAATCGCTGCCCCTGAACGACTACCGGTACTGCATCCCCGCGGACTCGCGGCCCGATCTGCGCATCGGCAAGCAGAGCGTCTTCGACTTCCACGGCTCCCGCCTCTACACCGACGCCAACACCCTCGCCTACGAGGAGACCGCCATGGAAGCAAGGAACGACGACGGCGGCCCCGCCGTCCGGCCAATGGTCGCCATGGATGAACTCACCGGATACAACCACCACGGTCGGTTCGGACTACATGAGGACCAGCGGGCCGCCGCTGCAGAGATCCTGCTAAGCGGAAACCGGCTCGACGCCGTCGTCGGACCGGCAGGCACCGGCAAGACCACCACCCTCGGCGCGGTCAAGGCCGCCTGGGAAGCAGAATTCGGACCCGGAAGCGTAGTCGGATTGGCGCCCGCGGCGGCGAGTGCCGAGGTTCTCGGGCGGGAACTGTCCATGGTCGCGGAGAATGTCGCCAAGTGGCTGTACGAGTCCGCCGGTGAGGGGGCCAGTCGCCGGGCTGAGCGGTTCTTCGATGCGGAGCGGCGGCTCACCAATCCTGTGGCTAAGTCAAGCCCGCAGACCGCTCTGCTCGCACAGAAAGCCGCTTGGCTCTCCGCCGAGCAGGACAGGTGGCGGTTCCATTCGAACCAGCTGGTGGTCGTCGACGAGGCCTCGATGGTGTCGACCCTTCAGCTCGCCGCGCTTGTGGAACAGGCCCGGGACGCCGGGGCCAAGGTCCTGTTGGTGGGCGATCCCGGGCAGCTGGATGCGATCGACGCCGGCGGCGTCCTGGGCTGGCTGGACCGCCAGGGCAAGACCGCCCGGTTGAGCACCATCTGGCGCTTCGAGAACGCCTGGGAACGGGATGCCTCGTTAAAGCTCCGTACCGGGGACGTCGCAGCCATCAGCGACTACGAGCAGCATCAACGGATCCGGCATGGAACCTACCTGGACATGGTCGATCAGGCATATCTGCAGTGGCAGTCCGACATCCGCGTGGGAAGGTCGTCCATCCTTATTGCCGCCGACAACGACACCGTCAGCATGCTCAACGAACGAGCCCAGGCGGACCGCGTGATCCAGGGTCTTGTAGACGCCGAACAGACAGCACTCCTGGCGGACACGCTGTCCGCCGGGCGCGGTGACACGGTCATCGCTCGCCGCAACGACCGCACAGTTGCCGACAGCAACGGTGACTTCATCCGCAACGGCACTCTGCTCGACGTCGTGCGTGTCGGCAGGCGCGACGGCTCCCTGGTGGCGGTCCGGAGGGACACCGGCGCCATCGTCACCCTGCACCGTGAGTATGTCGAGTCGGCCGTGGAACTGGGATACGCGACCACTGCCCATCGCTCCCAGGGGATTACGGTGGACGCAGGCCACACGGTCGTCACCCAAGGACGTCTCACACGCGAGCTTCTCTACGTCAGCATGACGCGCGGACGCGGCGGCAATTACGCGTACGTCAGCGAAAACGACCCCACCGACCACGAACCGCTGGACCCCTCCTTGCAACCGCAATGGCAGGAGATCCTCGCCGAAGTGCTCGCGGCAGAAGGCGCCGAACGAACCGCTCACGAAGTCCGCGACGCCGAACAGTCCAGCGCCGACACGCTCGACAGGCTCAGCGCCGAATACGACTACCTCGCCCAGATCGCAGCCGCCGAAGACCTGACAATGTTCATCAAGGCGCGCACTCCGGAGATTGATGAGGTGTTGCAACAATCCCCCTCGTGGGGGACGGCCGTCGCAGCCTGGCGCCGAGCGACCGCGGCCAGCCCGCCCGGGGCTCAGCGGACTGTCACCGCCGCTTTGGAAACAAGCGGCGACGCAAAGGACGTCGCAGCCGTTCTGCACGCCCGGCTCGTCAACTTCTCATCCCGCATGCCAGCCGGCGACCGTGCCGTCATCCCCGAACCACTTCATACCAACCGGCCCGACCTCGCTGACATGATCAACCAAGTAACCCATAAGATCAGGCAGCGGGCCAAGCAAGTCGCGTTGGCCGCTTTGACGCAGGACACTGAATGGAAACGAAAACTCGTCCAAACGCTCCCGCCGAACGTGACCACGACAGATACCGCCCGCCTGGTCGCCAGGGTTGCCATCTACAGGGACCGCTGGGGTATCGACGACTCACCCCTCCCTCTGGGACCTGCACCGGCAGACCATGATTGGGAACAGTCATCGCAGTACGAACACCTCAAGCGCGTTGCCGACCGGGCTTCGTCCCAAGCCAACCGGCAACAACAACCCGGCCAATGGCTGGAAGATTCGATCCCCCGACAGATCAGCCCCATTACTGTCGGTAGGCAGCTCTGACATCAAAATCACTCTTCTCCTCCGCACGGTCATGCCGTCTGCACCTTTGTCTCCCATGAAGTTGGAACAGAGCCTGGCCCCATGTCAGGTGACCAAGACCACGGAGACTCCAATGACGACGACGCCAAATCGCAACCAGCCCGTCGAGGTTGACCAACAGTGGCTAACCCCGAAGGAGATCTGCGCACAGCTACAGATCCCCGAACAGACCTTCTACCAGTGGCGAGCCAAGCACATCGGGCCACACGCATACCGCATCGGCAGGCACCTGCGAATCAGCCAAAGCGACTTCGCTGCCTGGCTGTCGCTGCACGCAGAGCCGTAAGCGGCCCAAAACCTGCACGCGATAAATGAGCAGGTACCCACTACCCCTCGGAACATGGGGTCTCATCCGCACTGACCGGGCAACAGCAAGAAGCTGGCGTGCACGGGCCAGATACCGGGACCTCGACGGGCAAACGCGAAAAATCGAAGCCCGCGGACCATCCGCCGCAGCGGCACGGCGAAATCTCCAAATCAAACTGCAAAAAAGGCAGACCCAAGGCAACGCCCTCATCAGCGCAACAGACCAGATCCGCGACCTCTCAGAGGTCTACCTGGCAGAGCTGCAACGCTCGGACAAGGCATCGCGGACCAAAGACAAGTACGCGTTCAGCGTCAAGAAGTACATTCTGCCTGGAATCGGCTCTGTCCGCATTGGAGAGACAACGCCAGGCGTCGTGGATCACTTCATTCGAAATGTTGTCGACGCGGCCGGCCCGGCTACGGCCCGCACTTGCGGGGCCGTGTTGTCGTCGATGTTCAAAATTGCGCTGCGCCACGACGCTGTGAGCATCAATCCGGTCCTAGGAATCTCTATCCCGAGAAGTCGGGCGGCAAAGCCTCAAGCTCTGGATCCGGAACAGTTTCTGGATCTGAGGAGCAAGCTCATCGCTTGGGAACAGGGATCGGTGCTTGGCCGCACGAGGTCCCAGGAACTCCACCAAATCGTCGACGTCCTCATCACCACAGGCCTACGCCCAGGCGAACTCTTCGCACTGTCCTGGGCTGATGTCGACCTCGACGCAGACCCGCCGACCGTCCATGTCCATGCCACAGTTATCCGTACTTCCACCGGGGGTGTCACCATTCAAGACCACCCAAAATCCGAGCACGGATTCCGCTACGTGACCGTACCGCCAAATCTCGCCGAGTCGCTTCGAAGGCGACAGCTCAGGCAACGCAGCAACGCCACTGGGAATCCCTTGGACTTGGTCTTTCCCTCATCCACAGGAACGGTGTGCGATCCGAACAATGTCGGCAAGACCTGGCGCAAAGCGGCAGACGAAATCGGATACTCGTCGGTGACGTTCAAAACGTTCCGCAAGGCCAACGCGACTCTCATCGCACGGACTATGGGCGCCGAAACGGCCGCCTACCAGGCAGGGCACTCCAAGGTATCAATGACCCGAAAGCACTACGTCGAGGAATACAAAGAAGCGATCGACACACGGGCCGTGCTCGGCGCTTTCGACGCAGCCAACGGGGGACCAGGAGCGCCTGGCAAGACCGGTCTCCAAATCTGATTCAGGTGAGTTAAAGGTGAGTCCGGCGCCAAAAAGTTCAAACGGCTCTGACCAGAATCAACATACCTGCAGGTCAGAGCCAAACTAAGAGCCCCCTGTCGGATTCGAACCGACGACCCCCGCTTATCGCGGTCGGGTATCCCGGGTGCTCCCGGTGGTGCCCTGAACTGGCCTCTGACCAGCGATTTCGCAACTTTTGATGTTGGAATTGTACCCGGACTCTCCCGACGGTTCCCGTCGAAAGCGTGTCGTAAGCGTGTCGTTGTCATATGACCGGTCGCGGCGCTGCCCGCATCCCGCCGACGGCTCGGATGGTCCGACAATAAATTGGCGAGATGGGGGCAGGTGGACGAGCGTGCCTCGCAATTTCTTAACCTTGGTGGGCCCGGCGATTCCGGCCGGGCTCATCAGCTCCGCGGCCGGATACACGCTGACGCGCACATCCATGCCCCTGGTCAGTCGGGTGCGGATCCGGAGGGATCGGTAAGTGCCGCGGCTGGCGGCGTAGACTTCCCTCACCGACCCGATCAGCCATTGCCTGCGCATCCGGGTCAGCGACTGCAGCCCCTTCCGGTACTCGTAGTAAACGGGACTGCATACGCCCAACAGCTGGTAACAGCTCTTCGCAAGAGTCCCGACTCCGGCCAGCTCGCCGCTCATCGGGTGGACCCTTTTGAGCACGGCCGCTCCTCACCGAGCAGCTTCGCCGCCGGGTTGAGGATGCCCGCCTCCGTCTTCAACTGCCGGGTCCGCTTCTCCGCCTCGGCCAGTTCGGCGCTCTCGGGAGGCGTCAATCCGCGGCGTCCGCCCCCGGTCGATATGGTCACGACGGACCAAGTTGTAGAGGCCGCCTCCCGATGCCCAGCTTGGCAGCCACACGGCTAACGGGCTTGCCGGCCGGAACCAGGGCCACTGCCCGTTCACGGAATGCCGGCAGGGTCTGGGATGTCTGGAAGCCTCTCAGCGAGAAATGAAACTCAACCATTCCGGGCAGTAATCCTCGAGGCCGCGACCGATGCACCGCCTTCGATTAAGACATTAATGACCCGCGAAGAGCCAGACGTGGAGGGAACACCCCGTTAGCGCGCGAGCTTCGGGCATCCGCTTCCTGCCGCTGCTTAGGCGAACTACAGTAGTGTCCGATCGAGTCTTAGCGTCAGCATGTGTTCAGGGAAGAGACGAAATGCCGACATGTCGGATTAATCCTCTACACGTCTATCCGCCGAACAATCCCTCCTGCCCCTTCTGCGCTCGTGACTCTTCCTCTCGGACACGGCAGAAAAAGAGTAGTGGTGCGCCAGGTTCGCCACCCAGACCAACTTCACCGCGCGCGCCGGCGGCGACGTCTGTGCAGCATGGTCCCGCAGTCGGCAGATCTAAGCGACCGCCGAGCTGGAGGGCTGGGATGAGCGTTCTCCTTGCTATAGGCGCCGTCGCGACGGCGTCACTATTGCTCCTCAATTCCAACGCTTCTGAAAACGCGTCGGGTATCTCACCATCGCAAACGGCGGCGCCGCCGCCTACCGCTTTGCCCGCCGAAAACGCTGCCAAGTCGAATGGCCAACCTGTTGAACAGCCACTCAACAATGCCGACCGAGCCTACTGTCAAAATCGTGGAATACTGCGGCGGCTCGCCGCGTCCGAGTCCTACCGCGGAGCACTCTGTTCGATGAACGGCAGTCTAGTCGTGGTAACAATGTCTCGAACGGTCGGAGGGAACCTCGTTCTGCCAGCCACTCTCGTCCAAGGAAATTACAGTGCCAGAGGCTTGGACGGCACGGAATATATCTACTCTGCAACTACAGTTTCCGTCGTCACGGCCGCGAAAACGTTTGAGGAAAAGACTACAGAATGGGACGCCCCCGGCTCTAACTCTCTTGCGAATCCCGGCGACTTAGGTCTTAGTACCCCGATTACGTTCCCCTCTTGTGACGACGGCTCTGTTGCAATAATTCTAGGAACAGCCTGGCATCCAGCAACGAACGCCACAGAAGTCGAAGCTCTACTCAATGCAAATCCGGGATCCAGCTACTTAAGGACCGATCTGTCTTGCCGGAGCTTCTGGGGGCCATCAAGTGCAAACAGTGACGGCGAATACGTCTATGCTGTCTACTCCAAGGCCGCCAGCCCAGAGGCCGCGTGCAAGCAAACGGCCGGAACAAAGAACTATGTGCGCTTGCTTAGCAACCAGCTCGAGCCTGGCAGAAACATCGTCACTTGTTAGCTGGCGCTTGACCATCCTCCCGCTTTTACTACAGGGTTCGAATCATCTTCGATAGTGCATTCCGCCACTCCAAGGCGGTGGGCCGAATGCTCGGGTCCTTCACGCCAAGTCGGAAAGCGCGTTCGAATAGGGCAAGGACATAATCGGGGAGGAAATGCATCGGAAGAGCGGTGCGCATCGGCTTGACCGGAGATTTAGCACCCCCCGAGTAGTAGCCCGCCCTAATTCGTTCGACAGGGCTGGGACGTTCGCCTCGACCGGACCACTCGCCGGCTTGGAAAGGATGCGCACCATCAAGCAAAAGCATATAGATGTGGATGGCAAGCGCAAATAGATCAGATTCCTCCTTTCGCGCGGTCTTTCGTAGGTCAACACCTTGGAGTTCCGGTGCAGTAAATTCGGGCCGGCCGACCTCACACAGGAAGATCCGACTGCCCTCCCTGTACTGCATTGAGTCACAATCAACCAACGTAACCTGTGTTCGATTATCAACGAGGACGTTGCGTTCATTGAAGTCTCCAATCAGCGCGCCTCCACGGTGGGCTGTCTCTACGGCAGCTGAGAGATTCAAGGCGATGTTGGAGAGATGGCGAAAGTTCAGATTCTTGGCCCATTGAGGCCCTTTCGGCATAGGAGCGGCGCGGTCTGAGGGATTCGCAATCTGGTGAAGTTCGAGCACATTGGACAAGTCGAGTTTCGGCATGACGAAACCGATCACGTCGGTAGAGTCTGTCAACTTTTCATGGGGCCAAGCAAGGACGACATGGTCCGTACTGTCTTTCCACCCCGCCGGTTTGTGGCTGACCATCGCCGCGACTTTTTCGCGTTTTCGCGCGAGCCCATCCTGCTTTCGTTGCAGATCATCGCGGCTAGTGACACCCGGAAATGTGGTGTGGAAGATCTTCGCGACCCACTCTGGGTGACCTTCTACATCAGTGATGCGCCCTTCCCCTGCGCTGGCGAGAACTCGCCCTAGCTCCACCGTTCCACCGGAACCCAGCCGCAAGCGTGACATCAGGTAAATCTCCCCACGTTCAGGAGCTCAGCCGATCCTGCATCAGCACACTGCGGAAGCTTCGGCCAAACCCATTTCTGAAGATACCGCTCACACGGCAAATCCGCCGCCTATGAATTTCCTACTGATCACCCGCGAGTCCCATGACGCAAGTGCAGAAGCCTGTCGCCGGAGTGCTATTCAACTTCATGAATCGTCCGTTACTCTGATCCGGAGCGCACAGAGCAGTGCACTCCCTGATCGCTCCGGGGGGAACACAGGGCCCAGGGTGAGATGGATCGCGAAGATTGAGCGAGAGGCGTTACAAATGGGAATTGGTGACCTCGAAATCCCCGTCAACAGCCAGAACCGGGACCCTAGGGTTGCATGCGTGCTCTTGGTCGACGTGTCCGGCTCAATGTCAGGTGAGCCGATCGCTGAACTGGAGCGTGGGTTCAAGACTTTCGTGGAAGATGTTCAAAACGATCCACTCGCTCGTAAACGCGCCGAAGTCGCGGTCGTAACTTTTGGATCGGAGGCTTCGCTACTTGTCCCGTTCCAGGAAGCACGCGATCTTTCACCTGTCGGCTTCAAGATCAGTGGGTCGACGAACATGGCCGATGGTATTCAGCTCGCGCTCGACGAGCTCGAGGCCCGGAAGTCCGAGTACAAGGCTGAGCATCTTGAATATTTCCGCCCCTGGCTATTTCTTCTCACAGATGGGTCCCCTGATTCGGGCGGCTTCGACGCCGCGCTAGCGCGGCTCAATGCAGCAGAATCAGGGAAGAAAGTTACCGTATTTGCCGTAGGTGTCGGCGATCACGTGAACTGGGAAACTCTCAACAAGATCAGTAAGGAACGGCCTGCACTCAAGCTCAACGGTCTTGCGTTCCCCGAAATGTTCAAGTGGCTCTCTCAGTCGCTCTCCTCTGTATCGAACTCATCCAACTTTGGCACTGACGACGCAAGCCACGAAAATCCGACCGAACAGATTGCGCTCGCCCCTGTGGGCTGGGGCACCGTCTACTAGGCGGCGAACGTGCGATTTCCCGTGTTGAGACGGAAATCTTCAACGGTCAGCTCACCTAATTTGGCGGCTTCGTGGGAGATGGCGGCGGCTTCCGTCGCCGGAGCCTCCCATGTCGGGGCGGGACGAGGTGCGGACGATGCCTTTGCCTTTGCGATCTTCGAGGGAGGGTCCCTGGTTGCTGCCGTCGCTGATGGCGCCGGCAGTCGAAGTGGAACATCTGCCTTTGGATCTTTCGCTGCTTGCCAGGCCGTAATGAATAAGGCGCCGATGCTGGTTGACATGGTGGGCTCTGGAGACCCCCCGCAGACTTACATGAGGGGCATTTTCCAAGCTGCACTGGAGGAGATTCAGGTGCGGGCATCCGAGCTGGGCTTGGCACCCGGGCAGCTCGCCACGACGCTGGCCGTCGCAGTTATCACTCCTCGTGCGACGACTGTGGCACAAGTAGGCGACGGCATCGTTGCATGTGAGCTTAACGGTCGGCCGCAAGTGCTCGTTCCGGAAGTGAAGGGGGAGTACGCGAACGAGACTGTCTTCCTGACAAGTGCGGGTGCGCTCGATTCGCACCTGCAGGTCGAACATTTAGCGCTGCCAGTGCAACGCTTCGCGCTGAGCACAGACGGTTTGAGGTACAAGATCCTCAAACTTCAGGAGGGGGGTCTGCCGTTCGAACCGTTTTTC
The DNA here is from genome assembly GCF_056398685.1 of Arthrobacter sp. 01T428. NCBI lineage: Bacteria > Bacillati > Actinomycetota > Actinomycetes > Micrococcales > Micrococcaceae > Arthrobacter > Arthrobacter sp. 01T428. The sequence continues at coordinate 253,538 of NZ_JBFTPW010000003.1, forward strand.
GAAGCCATTTGGAAGAAAGTCGAGGCGGGAGACCTTCAGTCCCAAGAGCTTTCAGAATGGCTCGATGAGCTCGACGACCAGACAGGCGATGACAAGACACTAATCGTTGGTGCTCTCGCTGGTAGTTCAGCCCAGGGTCGCACGATACTTCGGAAGGAGATCAGCGCACAACCGCCTCAACCCACTGGCTTTCTTCCTAGTCCAGGACAGAGCCTTCCCAGCGATTTAACGCCGGTCGGATCCGGTCCTCCCGACAGGGATGATGCGTAAAGTGACCTGGCCAACACGCTTCCTCGCTGTGCCAGTCTCAGCCTTGACGCTCAGCAGGGAGCAGCTCTGCCCGACTCCGAAAGCCACACCTCAGGAATTGGCCCGATACGTCGCGGCGGTTCCCGCTGTACATCAACGCCTCGCCGCCGGCTTCACCGAGTCGGACTTCCAGCAAATGCGACAATCCCCGCTCACATCTAGCGAACGGGTTTTGGCGGACACGTATATGCATTTGTACTCCCCGTCCGGACGCGGTTCACGAATCGAGGCCGAGTTCATTCACGGCCAGGGGCTGGTCGTCACGCGTGGACGCCACAGAACCGCTGCGGCTCAAGAACTTGGACTTCAGTTCCTCCCCGTCCACGTCCGGGCCGAAGACCAGCAGACCCTAGATCGAATTAGCACCCAGCTGGAGACCGAGATCCGGCGGATAGCACCGGGAGTCGTCGAACAGCAACACGTCCTCGAAGCTGCGCATCGCAGCCGGAGGGACAACCCAGCCTCCTCCTTCAGCGGTGAACATATGCGCAGCTCGATGAATGAGCGTACACACGAGCGAGGACGTTAGAAACATGGGTGCCGGTTGGCGCATTCTGTCGGGGCTGGCGGTTGGTACCGCGAAGGCGAGCGCTGCTCTGAGCCGGTCAGTCTCTGGTCAGGTGGAATCAGCATTTGCCAACCGGGGGATTATTGCGGCTCGCAGCGGAATTCTCTCACCTGGAGATCCCACTCCTCCCCCAGAGTCGGGCGACTTCTACGACTACAGAGGCCTCGCCACACCGAAGCAACTCCGAGACATTCGCGGACCCTTCCCCCTAGGCCACTCGATCGACCCGCGTCGCGGGCCGCTTGCGCCAATTGGTCTGAGTTCCGCGATTCTCGAACGACATGCCGCCGTCATTGGTCCAACTGGCGCCGGCAAGACCAGCTCTCTGATGGTGCCTTGGATCGCATCTGCCCTACGGGAAGGGCACTCGGTCATTGCACTCGACGTCACCGGAAACTTGTTCGACAAGATTATCGAGTATGCCCAGGCGACGGGTCCCTTGAACGCTCGAGTCGGTCAGTGGGACTTCACGCGCCCAAGCAGCTCTTCGTCTTGGAATTGGATTAACGATCTCTCTAACGGCGATGCCGTTGTCGCTGCCGTCGAAGCACTCATAGGTCGCGATAGCCCGAACGATCCACAGCCCTACTTCATGCAAAGGGACAAGCGGGTCTTGCGAGGCCTCATCGAAGGAGTTCTCGCTACGCGTCAGCCAGCTCTGGGAACCCTGGTTGCCAGCGCCAATGACCAATCACTTGTTCGTCGGCTCAGCGCGATCCACCCCGATGTCGGCCGACGCCTCGCTGAGGTTTCAGCCCTCCCGCCTGTGGACTTTGGGCGCGCCATGAGTGGGGTGGTAAACGCTCTCGATGTCTTCGAGCACGCAGGGGTCAGGGCCGTATCCAGCAGAACCGAGATCACACTAAGTTCGCTAACCGATGTTCCTTCGCTTCTCGTTGTAGGAGCACCACTCCATGGGTCGCGTACGTCTGCCAGTCTGTCTTCTCTGATGATCTCGGTTCTAACCCGCGAGCTCTACACACGATTCGGGCAGGCACAGACTCGCAAGGTCTTCTACTTCATTGACGAAGCTGCGCGTTTGACCGATCGCGTCAATTTTGAAGAGCTCCTCTCCGTCTCTCGCGCGGCCGGTATTTCAACGATTCTTGCCGCCCAAAACGTTGCCCAATTTGCGGACAAGAACGAGCGAGTAACAATTCTCGACAACTGCGCAACTTACATCACTCTGCCATCGCCATCAGATGAATCCGCCTCCTATTTTGCTTCCCGCCTAGGGACTAGAGAGGTGTCAACGCTGACCGCGAACCGCACTGTGGGTGGGCTGCTGTCCCCAGGGGGAACACAGTATTCCCGGTCCCTTGCAAGCGTTCCTGTCCTCGGTAAACGCGAGATCATGCATCTACCTTGGGGCGAGCGTTCAGCTCTAGTGCATTGCCGCCCGCTTACCGGGATGCCCTTCGCAGTAGATCTGACTCGCCCAGACCTCACGACATGAACTACGGACTACGCTTTACGTCGGTGAGGCTAGTGAAGACCTGCGCAAGCAGATAAGCCGCACCAACTGCCACGGGCAGAATATCCCATTGCCACAGTGCACCGCCAACTGAAATTACTTGCCAGAAAAACCCTGCGAGACCTGTTATAACCGCCAACTGAACCAACCAAAGAAATCTAGCTCGAAGACCAAACACCAGATTTATAAGGAGTACGGCCATACAGAAGAATGCAAGAGCCCAAGCTAGGTGAATGTAGAGAGTGATCGGAGAATCACCCGCCGTGCGTCCATTATTCTCACTACTCGCGAACACTGCTGTCTTCAAATTCGGCATAACCAGGGTGCCAAATGAAGCTACGATGGGCGTCAGTAACCAAACCGGAATAGAGAACCCGATCATCGAAAAAAAGGTCTTGAATGCTTCGCCTGGATCTCGCCGGCTTGAACGGACCCCTCGAGTTCGAGAGGCCGGCCGTCCCTGGCTCCCAGACGGCGTTGTGGCTACCGGGGCTCTGGCTGAGGAGGGCTTGCCTGCACCCGAGCCCGGCCGATGTGCTGCGACTGGAGGAAGCGCGGTCTGCTTAGGCGGAGCAGACGCCTTCCTGGCGACCTCGCACCATGGGCACTTCTTGTTGTGAGCCGGGTAGACGTGAGCCGGGTTCGCGGCGCATATTGGCATTCAAAGGCCCCCGTTTCTCTGCACTTAGGCAGTAGAACTCCCATTTTGCTGAATTGCCGAATTCACCTGCAGTACGGCAAGGCCAATTTTACCCACTCTCGCTGACGAATCAGCCTTCGAACCGAAATAAAAAGGCCTCATGTTGTCATGCTGAACCGAACGACAAACGGCACATGCCTCATTCCAGGCCGAAGAAAGAAGTCCGCGTATCCGACGCCCCAATGGGTTTCGACAATCGCTGTGTCTGGGCGAGCGCCTCGGAACGCCTCGGCCATCTTCCTGGCCTTGTTCGCCGGAACGGTCAGCAACAAAGACATCAGGTCGCTAAAATCGTCAGCCCGGGGAACAGGTCCCAGACATCGGCGCTCCTCGGGCGGGTCACCGATGAGAAGGCGACCGGTGAACTCTACCGCGATAGCTGCCATCGGGACGATGCGCTGTACGGGGGCATTCGATTTGCTCGGACGCTAAGACATAGGAGAACTCTACGATTCCCTTTGGATCAGCCCTTGGACCCGCCGATTGGCTGCTCGGTCAGGCCCCTCTTGCCCCGAGCGTGACACTCAAAACGATCCTTTTATGCTTGCGGCGACAAGGGCAGCCGGCGAACCCTCCAAACATGACTCACAGCAGTAAAAGGCCTCGTTTGGCGGCGCCAACTGGCGTCTGAATCATAGGTCGCAACCGGAAAGGTTGTCGACGGTGTCCCTAGACATAAGCTCCCAAGTAGCTCATCGCGGGACTACAACAAACAGGCACACAGCTGTCGCGATGATCCCAAAAATCCCGAGAGGTTCGCTGGCGAAGATGAAGGCAAAGACGAGTGAGGCGATTCCTGCAATAAGTCCGACGACAAAAATCCACCCGCCGCCCTTGTCGAGCACCCATGAAAGACCCCCCATTATTGCGAATCCGGCGATCACGATGACGACCAATACTCCCAAAAGCGCCAGCAAGGGGCCAACGATGCTCCACAGCGAAGCAGCCCGGGAAGCGGGGTCGTCCTCAGCCAGAATGACTGAAAGACTGGACATAGCCGAGAGGCTACGCTCGAACCAACACTCCCGCAAGAAAAATTCGCATCTACACTTACGAAATGCCCGATGAGATAGTTCGTTGGAAAAGCTCCTGGAAGGCTCCAGCCATTCTCGCGGTGGAGCCGGATGGGCCCAGCAACGCCACGAAGTAGCTGCAGACGCAAGCTGACGAAACTTGTGACTGGCGAAAGAAGCGTGGGGTTGTGGTCGAATTCGAAGATGGGCGTCGTGAATTCCAGCAGCGTTAAGGGCAGTGCGCAGTTGCCTCCTCCTCGCGCCCGAGGCCTGCATGTAAGTCTCGCGCCGAGAGCAAGACTGCGCCCCCGCCGCATGTTTCGCCGTGGACTCCGCGATCCGGCGTGAGAGTACGTCCACGACGAACCCAGGCACCGAGACGATCCGCTCGCTTCCCGGGTTCTTCACGAGGTATTGCCGGTACTCGGGCCATGTCGCGGCTCCACCAACGTGCCCGTGTTGGCGCTCTTTCCGACATCACTGGCACGTGTCGATGTCTTCGAGACGGATCGCAGGCACCTCTCCCGTGCTGGCTCCGGTATCGAGCAGCACTGCCAGATGTCAGCCAGAATGCTGGTCGGCCGTAGACCGGAGCGCCCCGGCTCCACAGCCCCCAGCTCCGCCCCGCGTCGCGGACTTCCGCGAGCGTCGTGTCACTGAGCCCTAGGGGCTTCTTGGGCGATCTAATTCGACTACGGGGTTGCCCGAATGTATAGGTCGTACCGGACGGCGTAGGACAATATCTGTTTGAGCAGCGTTTTCGTCAGACGAGCGTTCGTGCGCCCGTTTCCATCCTCGACAAGAGAACGGAGGAAACGGTCACATGTCAAAGTCGTAATTCCCTTGTTCTTGAGCCCACCGCGGTTCGTCTCCATGAGGTTGCGGATAATGCTCTTGTTCCGGTTCCATGTCTGGCGCAGGATTTCCTCAGTACAGTAGTCTGGTATGCAACGCGACGACGCATACCACCAGCCGAGCACCTCCAGGGGCGTGCAGCAATCGCGTGTACCTAGCCAATCGGCTTAGAGGCTGCGTTGTTGGAAGCTAACTTCGTCCCTTCTTGGGCGCCCGAACAACCTTCTCGTGGATTAGGCGCCAGGTGACCATATCCATCGCCCGCAGTGGAGTGATAGCGGGGCCGGGTGCCATCGCTGCGATGGTTTCCCAGTGATCCATTCCGCCAACCAAATCAGCCTGGACCTCCCGCAGCCAGGCTGACACCCAAGTTCTCCCTGGGCGTCTGCCCGGGGGCGGCGGAGCAACCCGGGGAGTCTCGCCCCGGTAGCTATAGGCACGCAGCACATACAGGTCGAACAACGGAAGAAGGCCTGGTCGCTTGCGATGCAGCACCTTCGTCAGCTTCGTCAACTGCACCTGCGGTTGCGGATCATCCATGTGACTGGCGTAAAGGTTCGTGATAGCCGCCAGAGTCTCTGGGGAAGCCTCGTCAAGCGTGCCCACGATGTCCCTATGGGTCAGCCTGTTGTTCATAACCTCCAATAGGTTCAGCAACCCGTAATAAGTCTGAAGCGGTTGTTGCCCGGCATTCAGGAGTCCGACCGCCGGAAGGTCCTGATGGCCCACCTCACGAGAATCAGGCGTGCCCGGGTAGCCGTCGTAGGCAGGGTAAGACCAGCCGGGTTCGGTCAAGTAGCATCGAGCAAGTTGGTACGCGTGGTCGACCGAGGTCTGCAAGCCCCCGACCGTGAGCAGATCAGTCATGAGCTGAGCATAGGCGTCCCGTTTCCCGAAACACCCGGTGACGCGCCAGGGCGGTGCTGAGCGTCGAACCGATCTGCCGATGGTGATCGCCCGCCGGCATTATGGGCCGACCCGCCCGAATTTCCGGGTATTTGGTTCCGTGAGCCCTAGGTTGGATACATGCAAAAACTGTCAGTGTTGGGTCGCCCGTGACCAGCGCGAAAGCCCTCTCTTCCAGTCTTTGGCTGCATCAAAAGGCAGCTCTCGAAGTGATCGACGAATATCTCAACCAAGAGCATGCGGGCGGCCAATCTGCATTGATCACTATGCCGACTGGGACTGGGAAGACGGCGGTTGTCGCTGCGGCGATCGAGAATGCATCTGCTGGCACAAGTCGTTCCGGCAAGCACTTCCTCGTGATTGCCCCGTGGCGAGGAATCGTGGGGCAGCTGAAACGAGATCTTGAGTACCGGGTTTGGGAACGGCTCGATACACCTCGTTCTGACAACTTCCCGGTCATCTCGGAGTTGCCTACAACAAAGCAAATCAGCGAATTGGCAGACGTGGAGGAACCAACCGTCTTCGTAGCCACAACCGCGAAGCTATTGAAGATCTACGAAGAATGCGACCGGGACGCAGTCCGAATGGCGGAGTTGTTCGCAGAGATTAGGGCAGTCTTCGTTGATGAGGGCCACTACGAGCCAGCGCCGCGATGGTCAACGGCCATAAGATCTCTCGGGTGTCCAACGATTCTCCTGACAGCCACCCCTTACCGGAACGATCAGAAATTCTTCAACGTCGATCCCTCGCACCGGTTCCGTTATTCGCATCAAAAGGCGGCCAGCGAGGGCTTCCTAAGATCTCCCCACTTTCGAACCTTGCCCGCATCCAGCTTGGACATTTTCGTAAGCGAGCTAGTCGAGTTCGTTAAGGAGAAGACAGCAACTCATCCGGACACGAGGGTGATCATCCGTTGCGGCAACGCCGAGAGCATCCTCGACATCGTTGCTGCCCTGCGGAAGGCGGGACGCCAAGCCATAGGCATTCATGAAAAATTTGAAACGGACGAGAGCGTTGGGCTCCTGCGATCCGTTCCCAACCCGGACAAATCGGATGCCGACTATTGGGTTCACCAATTCAAACTCGTTGAGGGCGTAGACGACCCTCGATTCCGCATCCTCGCCTTCTACGATCGCCTTGGTACGGACCGGGGTACGATCCAACAGATCGGTCGAGTACTCAGGAATCCTACAAAAGACCCTGAGGACAGCGCTGCCTGGGTAGTCGCACGAGACGGATTTGACGTCGAGGCGGTGTGGCGAAACTACGAGACCTTCGACGAGAAGGCCGGCGAGGCAGCCGCCACCACTCCAAGTCTCGCAAAGGACCTGATCTCCGCTCAGCCGTCCAGTGTCTACTATGGTGGCAAGTTTCGCTCACTGCTTGATCTTGAAGCGGACGACGCGTGGAAGCACTTTTCTTACCCGTTAGCGACCAGGGTTTTTCGCTCTGCGTCCTTGATGAACCTTGATGAGATCGCCGAACGAGTTTCGGAGGAATGGCAGGCCGAAGATCGAGAGGTCCTGAGTTGGCAATACCCTGACGACCGCACCATAGTCCTGCCGTTTATTGACGTAAACAACTCCAAGTTCCTCCGCACTGGGCTTTTCATAGAGGCGAGGTTCGGCTTCACAGTCCTTCGCGTCAAGGACGCGCATGTCTTCGTGTTCGATACCGAGGGCCGCACACCATCGTTAATGACGGATGCCTTCAGCCGCGAGACACCCATGCGGCTGTCGCGGCTGCTGGCCGGTGATTCCCTCCTAACGACTGTCTCTATGGACAACACCGACCTGAGCAAGCGGTCGATTCGGGCCAAGACCATCCGGGCGGCCGCCATCGGTGACCTGGCACCAGATCTTACCGATTATGCCTACATCTGCTCCGTGGCCGAGGGCTATCCTCAGGTGAAAAGTGACGACGAAAAGTTCCGCCGCTACCTGGGCCTCAGTCGATCGCGTGTTCGTGACAGCCGTAGCGCGGAGCGGACCTTTGCTCAGTACGCTGCATGGATTGACGAACTTTCGTTGACACTCGAGGACGACGCTCACCAACCTACTTCTACGTTCCATCGCTATGCCCGTTCATCAGACGACCCGTCGGACAAGTCGCCCACCCACATCCTGCTTGACGTCGACATGGAGCGCTTCGAACGCCAACTGGAGGGTGGCTCATCCGAGCAGCTGCGCCTCGACGACTACGCGAACGACGTGATCAACGGGCAGACAACCCTTGAGGTCAACGGCGAGACGTTCACCGCTCACGTCGCCTGGCAAGATGACCGCGGGCGCTACCAGTTCAGCTGTCCGAAGCTCGCCCAGATGGAATTCAGAGATCGTTCTGCCCCACATCGGGAGCTGACCGGGGTCATTAATGCAGAACAACTGCTTCGCGTTGTCCCAGCCGAGCAAGGCTTCATGTATGCAAACGGAAGCTTCGTACAACCAATGCGGCCCGACCAAGACACCAAGCAATTCTGGCTGCTGGACGTTCTCACTGCTGTTGACCCGCTAGCTTCCGCAACGAGTGAAAAGGGACGTCCTCGACGCGACGGCAATTGGGACGGCGACTCGGTTTTCGGCCTAATTGATCAACTCGCGAAGAGAGCTCCAATCGGAACGAGCCCAGAAATGACAAAGCATTTTCCTAACCTTGACATGCTGCTATGCACGGATTTGGGCGCCGAGATAGCGGACTTCATCGCCGTCCAGCCGGATCGGATCGCATTCCTCCATGCGAAGGCCGGCAAAGGATCCAAGCTCTCGGCATCTGCCTTGCATGAGATCGTTTCTCAGGCAGTGAAAAATCTCCTCTGGCTACAACCGATCAATTCCGACGTCCCTCAGGTTGGCTACTGGGGGCAGGATTGGACGTTGACGAAAAAGGGGAGCCAACATGTGGCCAAGAGACTTCGGGCTGGACGCTTCGGCAATGGCCAGGAGATGTGGACGCACGCACGTTCAGTCATTAGAAACCCCAATGCGGACCGGGAGGTCTGGCTCGTACTCGGAGCAGCGATGAGCGAGTCAGCACTGCGCGCCGCCGTCGAAAATCCAACACCCCAACTCATACAGATCTACGCCCTACTACAGACTGCCTGGAGTGCAGTCTCCCAAGTAGGCGGCCGCCTACGGGTCTTCTGCTCGCCTTAACGAAACGGGGCTGTTCCAGCACATCGGTCTCCACTGCCCTCTCGAAGTGATAGATGTTCTGACACCTAACTGGCTGGGGCGGAGCTAGCCGGATCAAGGATTGAGGCGCCAGCGTCGAGGCACACCTGATGGGACGGGCGTTCAATGTGTCTTCCGATGTTACCCGTGTGAGATGGTCCACAGTTGGGGCTGCTGAAGGTTTGATTGAAAGCTGTCAACTAAACCGTCCAGAGACTACTCCGGGACTTAAGGGGTAGGGTTTTCGCTAGTGGCGACCCGGAACATAGACCAACGGTGACCTTGCGGTAGCTGTCTAAGGAGCGGCGCGCGTGCCACCGTCGTCACATTCAATGTCAAAGCGGGCTGAGCTTCAGCCAAGTTTCCGGCTCAGTGTCTTCAATCCCTTCGATGACAAAATCCTGGTCCGGCCCGAGGACGGCGCGGATTCCATCGACCAGCATTTTCCAATGCCAGGACGAGACAGTTCGTCCCGGGCCAACCTCCACCACTAGGACAGGCCCCGTTCCCGTCACTTCGTACTGCCATACCTTGTTCCACGCCAACCAACCGGCGACTTCCATAATGGCCTTTCCTTGATCCTCAGAAACCATGGATTCGCGCTCCCTTTCTACCCGACTGCCGTGCCGATAGATTCGAGCCACGGTCCCCTCTCGCGGCCGGCGATGGACAATGCACTCACCTGCGGCCAGGCGAGCCGTCAGTGCGTCCAGAACTGACACAGTCACGTCCCGATCATCCGCCTCGTCTTCCGGTTCCCCGTTGCGAGGTATTTGGCCGCGAAGGTCCGAAGGACGATTCTTCGCCGTTGGTCAAAGGGCTTCGCGTTCTTTCATGGCCGCAAACTGGGCCAATTCGTAGGGTTCGAAGCCGCTCGCCCTGGCGGAGAGGATGCTCGTCTGGTTGCGCACGACGATTGTGTTCCCGTCGAGACCGTCGTCGTCCAAGAGAATTGCAACGCAGGCGAGCCATGTGACGTCCTCGATGTCGTCCTCGGCGGTGAAGTTGGTATCGTCCAGCTCCGAGTGGGCTTCCAGGGAGAGGAGTCGCTGCTGAGCGTCCCGGATGTGTCCGGGGAGATGAGTGGTTTGGGTCATGATGCTGTCTTTCTCTTAGTTGTTTTGCCTGATTTGGAGCGTCTCGCGGTGCCTGAATTCCGGGGCAATCCAGTCCGCTGCCAGGCCGCGAGACCGCGATTCCGTGCTTCACGCCTGCGACGGGGGTCTTCGTTGGCCTAGGTGTAATTCCCACGGACGTTGTGAGGAGTTTCTTCAGGCACCGACTCCCGGCCTTTCAGCGAGAACGGCGACGTTCGAGTCGGGGCACTTTCAAGACGCCGGTCCCAGCAAAGCCGCCTGCCACAAGTCTGTGTGCCCTGAACCGGCCGAGGGTTGTAGTGCTGTTACGGAAGGAGGCTTGCTGTGTGGATTACAAGACCTTCTGAAGTCAGGTGGAGGTAAAGCTTCACGTGAGTGGCTGCTTCTGCCCTTTGGGTGTCGGGAACGACGCTGACCAGGAAGGGTGCCCAGACTGGCTGGTCCGGCGTCCGGAAGTGTTTGGCCTGCAAGGCCCGCCTCGCCGTGGTGGACATGAAGAGTACGTCCCAGAGACGCACGTCTTCATAGTCGTCTTCGGGAGAAATACCCAGACCGAGGAACTGGTCCCTGGTGATGGGCTGGGTCCAGCGGACCGCCGCAGCCCAAGCGTCGTGGGTGATCTGGGTGGTGACTGCATTGTTCAGCTTCGCTGCTACTGCGCTTACATCGACTTTCGTTTGTGTCTGGCCATTGTGGAGTGCGACGTTGCTTGTGACGGTCGGCATTCGGGTCTGCTTTCATGAAGAGGGCTTCGCTCGGCCGCTATTGTCTGGCTTCTGCGTTGCTAGTTATGTGTGCGGCGGTTCGGAGAATCCTCCCCGCCTCAACTAGTGGTCGGGAGCGGATGGAACCGCAGGTGGAAAGGACAACCTGTCGCTATTGCCAGCGATGCTCGCTGGGTCTGGCTGCTGCGTTGGTAGCTGTGGGCATGGGGAGTGAAGGACCAGTTCCAACAAGGAGCGGTGTTCGTCAGCGAAAGGAACCCCGGATGGGTAGCGCCGAGTTGGGGTGTGGCCCCGAAACTCCTGGCAGTAGTTCGGTCAGGAAGTTGCCATTGTCGCCCTTGCCAATTGGGGCCGACAGGATATTCGACTGCGTTTGAGTCTCCGGAAACTGGGCCGACATCACTGCTTTGGACGCTGCCAGGGCCGGCCCAGCAGTCCGGAGACTCATGGTTCGGGGCGGCGGGATCGGCGGTCAGAGCCGATCCCGCCTTCGAGAGTGCCCGCTCTTGCCGTAGTTCCGCGCCTTCTAGCGGATTCTCGTTCGGACGATTTAGGGGCTTTTCGGATGGATTCGAAGGATGCGCTAGCTTTTTCGAGCCATTGTCCGACTGTTCAGGGCCTCGGGAGGATGCGGTAGCCGTGATCGATGAGCGCAGCCCCGGCCAACTGAACGGCCGCTTTCCGAGCTTCCCGGGTCTCCCCCGGCCATGTAAGGTCCCATCGCTCGGTCCCCGTGTTCGACCGGGAGTTGAACTCCGCCGTCGCGGCGTGCTGGCCGACGATTTCAATCACGTGTTTCGCGACGCCCTTGTCCGCCAGGAGCTTCGAGAGGTGGAGTGCGACACCCATGTCCTTGTCTTTCGCGGTGTTCATCGGGTCTTCCGTTCGCCGGTCGGGATGTTGTTCGGTTGCGTCTTTGGCTCAGCAGCGATGCTGGCGAGTTCGGACACGTCTCCGGGCTCCCACCCCATTGCCCTGTACTTGAGGATTGTTGTCTGTTCGCGGGCGACGATGGTGTTGCCGTCAGTGAGGAGCGCATCGAGGAGTGCGGCGATCCGGGCGAGCCAGGTGACCTCATCGATGTCGGCGGCTTCGAGGTGGGCCAGTTTTCCACGGGCTTCCAGGATCTCGTCCGGTGAGTACGTTTTTGCTGTCATGATCAATCTTTCTATGTGTTGTGAATTTGCTGGTTCGGCACGAACCATCCGCAGCGGGTTTTTAGGCCCATGGCTGGTTGAGAGCCGGAGACCGCGTCCCCGGTTGGATGGCCCTTCCGGGGATGTCCTTCATGTGTGCGGCGTCCCGGCGAAACCTCACCGGTTGCTAGGCAACCGACTCAGAATTCCCGAACTACCTGCTATGTGTGCGGACTGTCGGCAAACTCTCCCCGCATGAGCCAGAATTGAGCAGTGAGCCACGCGGGGACTAATTCAATCCATATAGGGGACGCTCGGAGGGTTTTGCCCGAACTCATCGCCGACGGGCACGGGAACTCCGTAAAGCTTTGCTATCTAGACCCCCCGTTCAACACAGGCGGAGCAACCGCAACAAGGGGCCACTACCGCGACCACAGGACCTCCGGCGCTTGGGCAGAAATGATGCACGAGGTCATGCACAGCGTACGAACCCTGCTGCGCGACGACGGGTCGGTATGGCTTCACCTGGACGCCAACGAGCTGAGCAGCGGACTCCAGATCTGCGAGGCGGTTTTCGGCGCCCGGAATTCGGTCACGATCATCACTTGGGAAAGGACTCGGCGACCGGCGTTCCTCCACGGACAAATCTCGTCAGTCACGGACTACATCGTTGTTTTCGGAAAGGACCGAAGGAGACTGGCCCCGTTCACCGAAGGTGTCACCGAGCCAGGCAAAAGGATCCCCCTTGCGCACAGAGGAAACCCGGTCGCTCAGCTGGCCTTTCCACCGGGCACAGTGAGATTTAACTGTGCGGACAAAACATATGTTGCGGGGGACCATTCCTCTCCCGGCATTGACGCCCGACTGCTGGAAGACGTCACCATAGGTGGCGGCCGCAATGAGACTTGGCTTCGGATGAACCTGCCCTCACGGTATTCGGCAGCCAAGCTAGCCGAGCTGATTGCTGAGGGTTCAGATTTCCTCGTACCGAAAGTGCCGTTTCGTCCCAGTCTCATCGCAGCTGGCGGGAAACCGAAGATGATCAGCAATCTATGGTCCTGGCAATTGGAACCGGTCGAGACCAACGAGGATGCTGCTAGACAGCAGGGCCTTCTGAATCCGACCCGCCCCTTCAAATCGGCCAAGCCTGAAGGGTTAATCGGGCGCATCGTGTCAGTGGCCTCCAATCCAGGCGACATCGTCCTGGATTGTTTCGCCGGGTCGGGCACGACAGCCGCGGTCGCTGACAAACTTGGACGAAGGTGGATCGCGGTCGAAGAGCAACTGCAAACGGCTAATGACTATCTCAAGCCACGGTTGGCTCATGCCGTCATCCCCCGGTTGGGAGAGACGACAGAACCGAAGATCACCGGCCTGCTGCCGGACAGCCAGCCGCAGACGGTGTAGCTGGTCACCTCCTTCTCGCACGCCGACGGTCCCGCAAGTGGCCGCATCGGCCGGCCTCGGTGAAACCCCAGCTGTGGTCCTACCTTGCTGCCGCACGTTCGAGGGCCCGGTAAACCGTCCCGCGAGAAACGGAAAACAGATCCGCGAGTTCGCTAACGGTGTGATCGCCGACAGCGTGCAGGGCCACAAGATGCTCCTCCTGCTTAGGGTTAAGTTTCGGTTGTTTGCCTCGGAGCCTGCCCTTCGCTTTGGCTAACTGCATGCCCTGTCGCGTCCGGGACCGGATCAAATCCGACTCGAACTCCGCGACCATGGCAAGAGCGTTGTAGAGCAGGCGCGCCGTAGGATCCTTTGGGTCGTGGACCGAGGTTCCCAGCTGGAGACTCACGCCCATGCTTGTTAACTCCTCGACGATGTCGCGGGCGTCGGGCAAGGATCGCGCCAGCCTGTCCAATTTCGTCACGACAAGCACGTCAAATTCGCGGACTGCGGCCATAGCTTCTCGAAGACCTGGGCGGTCCCGGTTGGTTCCGGTCAGCCCGTGGTCAAAATATATGCGCGTGGCGCCAAGCTCGCGCAACTGTTGGCGTTGGGCCGCGAGGTCCTGCTGTGCCGTACTGCATCTGGCGTATCCAATCTGCATCTTCTTCTCCATCGTGTTCGTTTAGCCCCCGTTCTCCGGACAGTTCACCGGACGGGTCTTACGAACGCACTTAGTAGGGTCTTGCCTGAATTGGAGTGGTGTACCGGTAGCCGATCCCCTAACGGACGCCTGGTAGGGGCCCAGACCGGGTACACCTCTCACTCCACCGCGGCGAGGTTGATCAACATCTGTGCCCTCCACGCGGGTTCGGTCAGGAGGAATGCATGGGCGACAAAATCGACTTCAAACTCCCCGGAGAAGGAGAGCTCCTCCAGGGCCTCCCCGTACTCGAGCAGCCTGTCCTTGGGGTTGTCCTCCTCCGGATAGACCGCCGCACAGAACTGGGACATCCATTCCTTCGCTGCTGCCAACGTTTGGACTCGGGGGACGACTTCCGCGAATGAGTAACCATTGTCGCGGTCCGCCAGAATGGTGTCTTGGTGGTCTGCGACCCAACCGGCTGAGTATGGAACAGCGTCCTTGAGGTGGAGGGCTACGGCACCGAGGAACAGCACGTCCTCGAGCATGTCTTCGATGACGCCGTAAGGCGAGCTACTGATCCCGTCGCTGGCCCTTTGGATGGCCCCCGGATGATAGCGGTAGTGCTCGTACATGTACTTCTCCTCTGAGCGGCTGATTGTGTACCCCTCATGTGTGCGGAGCGCAAAAGAAGTCTCACCACTCCCGGCGACTGGAATGACCCAAACGAAACACAGGTGGCGGTGCGCCGTCTGGAAACACCCCTGGGAGTGTGGGGAAGATTGCGCCCTGTAACAGCGGCCGCACCGCGGCAGGACGGCTGAGGTGAGGTCCGGTCGATTGCCGAGAGTCGTAGGGCGGTCATCCTGCGAACAAGAGCGAGTGCGCATCGTGCTGCTTGGGGCCCGCGGTTGCGGGCCCCAAGCGTGAAGCGTGTTACTTGTCGTTCCTGGACGTCATCGATCTGACTCTTCTGGACGCTGGCCATCGTTGAGGAGGACGGCCACCTCGATAGGGACACCGGAGATCTTGTTGTGTCGGTGTGTGGACTTGGGCTTGCCGCCCGACTCACCGTTCCTCGTGATGAATTGCGGCGTGAGTTTTTCTTCCCACGCTGCCCGCCATCCGACAGTCGGCTTCTGGCCGAAGGGGACAAGGTCCTTGTGGGCGTTCTGTGCGGCGTTGAAGGCAGTGTCCACCGCGAAGAGGACGACTTTGTGCGGTTGGCGGTTTTTGTCCATGAGGGTCACGACGGTGCCGATGTTCTTCCCGGAAGCACGGAGGGCTCCGTCGTGACCTCCGGCCGCCCAGCCGAGCCTGCTGTTGACCATTGCTTCGGACTCCCCCGTCCCCTCGATCGGAGGCCGGGATGGGTCATCGCCCGAGATAACGTGGGCTCCACCGGACGCGAGGAGCTGGGCCAGTGCCCTGACAAGAGAAATGCCTGGCGCTGACTGCTGGTTCTCGGCGTGGGCGTTGGTAACCAGCTGGATGACCGACATGGACATGTCCCCGTCCACGGCGAACTGTTCGACGAAGTCATCGTCCATGTCCAGTTCCCGCGCAAGGTTTTCGAGGATAAAGAACGTCAGCAGCACGTCGGCGGCCAGAGTCGAGATCCGTTCCTTATTTCCGGAGGCAGCCCCCATCTCCGCCATCAGGTCCTTGATCTGGCCCTTCAGCTGTGTGCGGGCGCGTTCCAGGTTTTTGGCGTAGTAGGCCCAGCCCCCCGGGCACTTCGTGGCGGCGTAGCGGATGTACTTGATCAGCTGGAAGGTGAACCGGGCGGGTGTGCCGCGTTCGAGTGCGAGATCGTTCAGGGCGTCGGTAGGTGCACTGTCCGGGTGCAGTTTGCCTTTGCCCATGTAGATCGGGATGATCCGCTCCCTGACAGAGGGAGTGCTCAGTTCGTTCTCACCCGTCATGATCAGCTGCGTCATCGGCTTGTTCGACTTCTTTGCCGTCATGTCCGAGTTCATGCGCAGCTTCGTGGCGTTGTTGAAGATGGCGCGGGTGATGTCGCCGAGCTTGGCGTCCTCCTGTTCCGCCTGGCGGCGGACAGGGGACGGAGCCAGGTCATCGATGACCCAGATAGGGGTGCGAGCAACGGCGTTCTCCATGGCTGCCACCGTGTCCTTGGCCGAACCGGGCAACTCCTCGTGCCAGTCGCCGCGGTGGCGGGCCCAGAAGTGCATCATGTTTTCAGCCAGAAATCCTTTGCCCTTGCCTTTGGGCCCATAGATATAGACGGTCGCCTTTGGGCGGAGGGGGATGGTGGGCCGCAAGGGGACGACCACGGCGAGGGTGGCAGTGGACAGGTCGGTCCAAGCCCCGGAGTGGACGTAGGTGTTCATGATGGTCCGGAAATTCCTCCGGGTCTCCTCACGGAATTCGTCGTCGTCGAAGTCACCAGTCTCGTTCTCGCCGACACCGTACTTCTGGACAACGTCGATCTCGCGGGCGCTGACACCAGGCAGCACGTTGGCGGTCGATTCCGCGCCGCCGACGATTTGGTCCCCGACGACGAATACGGGGTCACCGTCCTGAACTGGGACCCAGCCCATCTGCATCCAGCGTGTCTTCAACGCAATCTCTTCAGGCCGGTTCGACTTGATGGCCGAGAGCCAGCTCTTGCCTTCAGGCCCCGAGGGAGGCCATTCCGGGTGGAGCAGCAGCTGTGGCGGGATCGAGGCTTTCTTCCGGTCCCATTCTTCGGGCTTGTAGCCGAGGATGGATTCGGGGCCGGTGATGGTGGCGGTATGGTCACGACCGTTGAGGTGCCAGGAGACCTCGATCTCGACCTGCGCGTCGTCGATGTCCTCGTTCTTGACGTTCGGGTTGAAGATGCCGGTCTTCAACTCCTGGTCGGTCGGCTGGCGACAGGCTGTCAGCGCCACGACGCGGCCACCGATATTGGTGCGCCTCTCCCACCGGTACTCGCGGATGGTGCCGGCGCCGCCTTTAACGGCAACACACTCTTCCATGAACTGGCCGGTTGATCCAACACGCCAATTGCCGGGCTTGTCCTCGACGTTCCTTGCCGGGGCGTCCGGCATGACGTCGTCGAGCTGGTTGATCAGAGCAGCCCAGTTTCCGTGCTTGGCCAGGAAGTCGTCCACGCCGGCCTTCGCCATCGCCCCGTTGTCTTCGGCGGTGACCTCCGGATTCAGGTACAGGACCTCGGACATCTTGGACTTGTCCAGCAGCTGGGTGGAAAGCTTGTTCGCAGCGGCGTGCACAGCAGGGTTGACGGCGATGTCCGCGTCGAAAGCGATCCAGCCAATTCGCTCCTTCAACTGGATTTCGCGCCAGTCGACGGCGTTGCCGGAGGCGTTGTAGACCCCGCCGATGGAGACGATCAGGATGCGCTCCTCCTGCGGGATACGCTCAAGGAGGTCACGCAGCTTGGCCACCGGGTTTTCGACACCTTCTGAGCGCAGCTCAGAGTAGCTGATGCCGTTGTGAACCAGGTACGCGGACAGAGCCGAGTCGCCCTTGAGCATGCCTTCGGCGAACATGACCACCGGAGTCGTGTCGATCCAGTCCGTCGGGATGGCCGGGTGCACGTCCAAGGGTGTGCCGATGTTGGCGACGAACTCGTATTTCAGCGGCTTGCCGGCCTCATTGTTCTCCGGGAACTCGGGGCGGACCTGGTAGGTGTGCGGGACCGGTTCTTGCCCCTCACGCGCCGCTTTCGCGCTTCCGGCCAACGAGTACCACGGCATGAGCATGCCGTCCTTGCCCGGGGCCGAGAGGGACCGTTTGAAACGCTTACCCTGGCCGGAGTTGCCGACGACCTGCATCTTGCGGGCCATCTGGACGTAGTTGGTCTTGTCGATCCGGGCGTAGCCGCGGGCCGCTGCCACCAGCGGGGCGACGCCGGAGTCGGCCAGCTTGTGGGCGCCGGAGCCGGTAATGCTGGCGGCGTAGTCGGCCGGCTTCCATTGCGGGAGGCCTGCCTCCACCTGCATGGTGTCTTCCGTTCTGTTCGTTCTTCTACGATCCTCCACGGCGACGGATTCAGGCATGGCCGCTACCGCCTGCTCCGTGCCGAAGGGACCCTGGTCAATGCGTATCTTGATTTGCTCCACGGCTTCCCTATGCGTCAACTCCGCTGACGGCCAACAAACGCCGTCCTGTGACGGGTCACAGCCGCCGACCGGGCCAACGACGGGCAGCAGCCGGCCGCGGTGTCCAGCAATTCGGTCCTCACTTACACCGCAAAAATCAGCACTTGCTTGTCTGGCCAGACAGCCGCCTCCCTACACCGCCCCCTAAACCTTTCCGACCGGGGTTGGACCAGTGTGTCTAAGGCTGGAACCCGCAGACGCAGAGGGCAAAAGAGCCTCCCCCTCTCCCTCTTTAGACCTTTAGACCAGTTAAAGAAATAGAGAATAGGCCGCTGACGCTTTCTTACATCCGGCCCAAAACAGAGAAAGAACAACCTCCAGCCCTACTGCTCTCCAAGAAAACGGTCTAACGGTCTAAAGCAGAAGCGATCCCGCCCCGAACGAGACTCTGGACCGCGCCTGCACTGCGATGTCGGTTTCGACTGAGAGGTCGAAGGCACCGACAGCAAAGCCGCCCCAAGTCGAAACTGGCGCGGGAGCCTCCGCTGCCTTCTTCACGCTGAGAACATGGGAAACACACGCGTGATGTTCAACCCGCGGCTTGTCAGCCCGCACGGCGGCGGGATCAGCCGCGTCGACCCCTCGGCCACGACCAGCCAGACGGTCGTGCGTCGACATGGCGGCGGCATTGGCGTCGTCAGGATCCCACTACCATCAGCACACTCGCACACGGTAGCCGATAATCGTCGGCCCCTGCGGGCGGCGATAGCCGACAAGCGCAGACCCTGGACGGCTGTCCAGTGCGTGCGATATAGAAAGAGGCTCGACTCTGACGAGTCTCGCCTGTGATCTCTGTCCGTTGCCAGGTCGACAACCAACCCAACTGCCTCCCCCCACGAATACCAGTCTCCTGACATTCCTACGTAACCAACCCCGTGCCGGACGGCGCTGCCGCGGCCGTCCCAGAAGTACCAGCGGATTCTCGGTGCCTCGCCCGCTTCGAGACCTCCGTCACCGGGCGACTGTCCGTTCAGGCGCCTCACAACGCCGCCGCCCGGTGCGCCGACCACCGCAAGCCGCCAACTCATACCCCAGCGATCTCATTCCGCGTCGTCGGTTAGTGGCGAAACAACGCTCTACTGCGGCCGTCCTGCCATGCAGCACCCGAAAGTTAGGGAAACGGCAGCCTCATTCTGGGCCTCGTTTGGGGGGATTTGCGGCATTTTGCAGCCGCACTTCTGGCAAAATCAGAGCCGCAAATTGGTGAAGTTTCCTGGTGGGCAGCCATTGTCCCTGCGTCTACGCATGTTCCTTGGTATGAGCAAGCTATCGCGGCCCATGCCGCCATCACCGAAGAGATCCCCCCGGACGTTCCGCGGATCGCAAGTCCAAAAGACTCCTGCGTTTGCCGGCGTCGGCGTCGTTATGGAAAGAACAAGAAGAGGCGCCCAGAATGTTTCTCCGTCCGAGACCTCTTCCAGCAGGGCCGGCAGGTGTTCCCATTGAGCACTCAGCACCCGCGCCGGAAGACCCCCGAAAGCATCCACGCCGCGATGCTGCCCTCCGCCTGTACCCTTGACGGCGTCAGCACCGCCCAGCGCGTCGACCCCTACTGGGACGAACTCTGGGTGCCAGGCAGTCAGGCAAACTGGACTACGGCATACGCCGAGAGGTACTACCGTGACCATGGAGGCGCACCGGGCGTCCCGCCGCGCCTCCTCATGGAACAGGATGAATATCTCCGTCTGCTAACGACAAATCGTGGCCGGGTCGACCGCAATAACGCGTGGTCCGTTACGCATGCCTACCGCACCGTCACAGCAGAACAACTCGCCGCGTTTACGGGATGCCGGGCGTTTCTTGATTACCGGAGCGCCCCCCTGGCCGCTTCCTTTGCCAGCGACCTTACGGATTTCGGGTGGTTTCCCGTTCCCCGGCGATACGGCGGCATCAAACCAGGTAGGAACATCTTGTACCGGCCTGCGGCCACGGACGTCTTCAAACGCTTGATTGCGCCGACCCTAACCGGCCCAGAACTGCTGACCGTAACAGGTGGCCAGCCTTGGTCCTCCGGGGGACAGTACGACAGACACAACGTGTTGGCCTGTGAGCTAGCTCTCAGGGCTGCCGAGGTGCTGCCCATCGGGACCGTCCTGGGCGAAACGTTCGCCTCCGTAGACCTGCTTCTCGGCAGAGGGCTCGGCAAGACCGTGAAGAAGCCGGACAACCGCAGGGCGGACGGTGTGATCGTGCGCAGGGACGGCCTCCGCATCGCCTACGAGATCACAGCAACCGCGTCACGCGGTCTGGAAAGCAAGGTCCGCCGATGGGCCCAGGCTTTAGCGGCGCACCCGCTCGAAACGTCGGGGCTGGTCATAGTTTTTATCCCAGCCCCGCACCCCGACCGAAAAGACGGAAAGAACCCTCTCACAGCCATCCGCAATGCCGTTAGCGACGTCCTTCGTGACTTCCCCGGGACGGGAACAGACTCCCCCGCCGCACGCATCGGCGTCGCATCCTGGGCCGACTGGTTCCCTGCCCGCCACGAATTGAGCGAGCTCTTCTTCAGGCTCGAAGCGGATTTCGCCACCGGTGACGGAAAAGGTGCCGCGAAGTGGGCACCCCGCGGGCTCCTCGACGAACAAAAATTCGAACCGTGGAAGACCTTCGACGCCACCGCCGTCATCGACAATGCGCCGCTACTTGGTGCGACGCCGTACTGGCTCCGCGAATCGGGGAAGGACTACACAAAGCTTATCGGCAGCCCCATGGATCGCTCCGGTGAGCCAGTACCTCATCCGACACCCGCCAATCCAAAAACGGCGAAAGGACGGCAACTCGGGGCCGGAGTAGGCTCTGCGAAGGACACGCAACTCCCTCGTAGGCTCCGGATCATCGGATGACGAGCCGGCATGTTGCTCTGGGGAAACCGGCCGCGACGCCGGCAAGGATCTAGCTGGCGTCCCTTCCGGCAGCTGAGGACTCGTAGGCTCGCTCCGTGCGGCCACGGTGCCCCCATTCCCGGTAGGCCGCTTCAGCGAGCGCCTTCACCCGTGCCAACAATGCGGCGGGTGCCTGGGAAATATCAAGCGGGAACTCGACAATGGACACCGAACTGTTGGTGACCCGCCGCGTCCGAGCCTGGCCGGGCCCCGCATATATCAGCCATGCCGTCGGCACGGTCAAAGCCGTGCAATAGGCGAGCATTTGATAGTAGTCAGCATTGGGATACCCGTCAGCCACAGACGCTGCTTTGTACTTCGCATCGAACACCATCGCGGGAGCGCCGCGTACCGAATGAACGATGTCCACTGCCAT
Source organism: Arthrobacter sp. 01T428 (assembly GCF_056398685.1). Classification (NCBI taxonomy): domain Bacteria; kingdom Bacillati; phylum Actinomycetota; class Actinomycetes; order Micrococcales; family Micrococcaceae; genus Arthrobacter; species Arthrobacter sp. 01T428. Next base: position 274,908 of record NZ_JBFTPW010000003.1, read on the forward strand.
GCGGATACGATTCCCCATCTGGCCAACTACAGCCTCATCCAGGAATGTCTCGTATTGCCCGCTGGTCTCGCCGGGATAACCGTCAAGCGCCTCGCGAAGCGAAGTTGTAACGAAGTCCTCGAACACCTTGGCCATGTTCACAACGAAAGAGGCGACGGAATGGCGTCCTAGGCCGGCCTCGGCCGACATGTTCCGAAGTATGATCTCCGCCAAGCGGAGGGCCGGAACATAGTGCTCGTTGAGACGCGATTCTGTCCAGGGAGGTAGCGTGGCTCCGAACCGTAGCTCCGAGACTCCGTCCAGCTTCGAATCCAAGTGGGCCAGCTTCCAGCCCACATCATGGGAAAGCCTCGGGACCTGCATCATCAAGCGTATGGCGGCCCGCAGGATACGATTCTCTGCAATGTCAACGGTGAAGTCGTCGTAGGCGACCTCCAAGGGCAGGAGCATCCCGGGGCGGCGGGTCATCTGGTCGCCCACACGGATCCGCCCTCGGACTGTCCGAAGGGCATCCTCAACGTGGACGTACCCACTGAGCGCACCGCGTTCCAGCGCCCGCAACCCCTGGCGGGCCAAGGATTCGCCAAGGGCGGCGAACAGGTCGGTGTCTTCGATGCCCGCAACGTCTTCCGGACGGAAGCCCGGGTTCGCGGCGTAGCCGAGAAGGAACAGCAGCCGGCTGAGACCGACCTTCTGTTTTGGCGTGACCTCGACTTGAAGGTTCCCCACCTGAACAGCCCCCACAGTTCCCGCGGGGAGCACCGTCCACAATCCACCGTGAGCAGGCAGTACCGTCACCAGCCCGGTGTCCCGGAGCGTCGCGGCGACTTCCGGATCCAGCTCAACTGCATCCGCCGAACTTTGCAGCTCGTCGAGGACGATGGACCTGAGCATCAGGAGGACGTGTCTTCCGAATCAGTCAACAACTGCTCGAGTTCCTCAGCGCCCTCACCATCCAGCACCTGCTCGATAGACACCAAAGAAAGATCCACCGGCCCGATCTCAGCGCCGGCTTTCCGCCTCATCGCCGTCAGCCCGAACTTCTCCCGGACCTGGTCCCGTTTCAATCGCCCAAAATACTGTTCCTCCAACAGCGGCAGTAACTCGTACTTCCAGATTTCCTCGAGCCCCTCATCGGTCTCAGCATGGGGCTTCATGAAATAAGACGGCCCAATCATCAGGTCGCGGTTCGTATCCTCAATCTCGTTATTTAAAGCGTTGAGGAGATCGGCTCGCAGTGAGGGTTTGCCGTTGGCCTCGAGGAAGCGTTCCAGCAGCCCCGAAATCATGCCTTCCTGCGGGTGCAACTCAATGAACGCAAATCTACGCCGAATGGCCGCGTCCACCATCGCTATGGATCTGTCGGAGGTGTTCATCGTGCCGATGATGAACAGGTTGGGCGGCAGAGCGAAGACCTTGTCCGGGTTGTACTGGAGATTGATGCCCTCGTTGCGATACTCCAGCAGGTAGTACAACTCGCCGAAGATCTTGGCGAGGTTGCCGCGGTTCATCTCATCGATGATCAGAAAATACGGCTTATCGCGGTTTCCCTCCGATGCCGCGTCGTCGGCGATACGCCGCAGCGGACCCGCTTCGAGGCTGAATGCCACGTTTCCGTCCTGGCTTTTCGCCGGCCGGTAGCCCTCGAAAAAGTCTTCGTAGGCGTAGGAAGGGTGGAACTGAACCGTCTTGACGTGGTCGGAGTGCTCCTCCCCCGCCAGAAACTTGGCGAGAGCCGTTCCCAGAAAGGTCTTGCCGGTTCCGGGAGGTCCATAAAATACGATCTGCTGCCGGGTCTGGAGGAGCCGGATCACCTCCTGCAAGTGCTTCTGGTCCACGTGCAGCTTTCGTGCCAGTTCAGGCGTGGCTTTCTTCAGGTGGGGCACGACGGCGATTTGCGGCACGGGTGCCACAACCTCCGTCTCGTTGTCGGGGTCAGCTTCCACACCGAACCAAGCCGTGATGATGGAAAGTGCTTCGGTAAGATCTACGACTGACCCTTGCTCGGCCAGCAGCCGCGGCAGGGGTGCGGGCATGTCTTCATTACTGATCGGCGTCTTCTGCCACGCGACAGCGCGTCGCAAGCGCGATGTCGCGTCCTCGACGTAGTGAGCCTCCCCGGTCACGACCCCCAGATAGAGACCATCTTCGAAGGCGGTGAGGACGAAGTCGTCCACTTTCATGATGCTGAGGAAGCGATGGTATTCCATGGCACGGAGTTTCCGCTCCGAATATTCGATGTGCTGGTAACCCTTATTGACGGCCGCCTGTACTTGGCCCAAGTTCGATCCTGGCGTGGGTGACCCAAGGTGTTGCGCGGGGGTGGACACGAACCCGTCCTCAAGCCACGGATGCAGCATGGCCGTCCCCGCCTGGCTCTGCCTTACCAGCCACGCCCGCTGTCCGGAGTCTTCCGCGCCCGCCCGCCACTGGCTCAGATAGGGCTCGCTGTACCATTCCACGAATTCATTCGAGCTCCCCTGTTGCACGAGCCGAATGGCATGGAGGTCCTTGGCAATGGCGGCCTCATCGTTATCGTTTCGACCAGTTGCACCGCCAATGACGCCTGCAAACGCATGCCAAATCTCTGTCCGGTGGTCCCGCTTTACGACCGGGGGCAAGTATCCCGGCCACGCGATGTAGTCCACGCTGTAACGGATCATGGGGCGGTCGTCGAGGACTGACTGGGTGATGTCACGAAACGCCCACGGATCCGAAAGTGCGGCTTCAATCAGGCTCATTGGTTGTGTCGCTACATGTTCGACGAGCCGGGACATCCATTTCATGTGTTCTGCAACCTGGATGTTGAATCCGACACCACCGTGGAACGCACCTTCGGCGCCCAGGCCCTCTTGAAGCATCGGAGGTAGCGGCATTTCGTCGTGTTCGATCCAAGAAAGGATCTTCTCGATCCTGGCGATCTTTGTTTGGGCGCCTACGTTCGAGAGAGGCAGTACCTGCAGGTACGCCAGTTCCGCCGCCAAGAGGACCACGCCACGGCTGGCACCTTGCAGCTGACGTTCGAACTTCGCCATAAAGGTTCCGGGGCCGACGTCAAGCTCGCTTCTTCTTGCCAGCTCGCGGGCGTTCTCAACCGTCCACGTTGGCGTTGCGCCGTCGATGGCGGACGGCGCGCTGCGGAATCCGCTCTCGAGGATCAGGCGCCCTGCGGCTTCGAGCTGGGGAGCTATCGTGGCAGCAGGCGTGCTGAGATCGACCTCGGCAGCCGCGGCCTTGTCTCCGCGCCATTTACGGAAGTTCACAACGTCCTGGGAGGCCCATTCGTCCGTCGGATCGGCGTTCATGACCGTCCACATGATGCCCTGGGCTTCCAAGCGGTCAAAGTTACCGAGGCCCGCAAGAGCCAGCTCCGATCGGAACTGATCCAGGACGTCCAAGAACGCGTCATAGCGTCCTTGCGGAGTCCGTACGGCGTCTTTGTAGTCAAAACCGATGATGTTCCAGAACAGTCGGACCGCTTCGGGACGGTACGGCGGGAACTCGGTCGGATCCACAGCCATAAGCAAGACAGAACCCACTCCGGTGGCGATGCCCTCGGAAAGTTCTCGAGAGTTCAACTCCTTAAGGCCGGCGACTAAGGCATCCAGCTTCCCTGTATCGGGTGCCCCAGCCCAAAACCTCGTCAAGGAGGTTTGCAGGCTCTGCGACGAAGCATCATCCAGCTTGTCCATGGCGCCAATGGTTCTGTAGTTGACGAGGTTCGTCGTCCGCAGGGCCCGAACAAAGTGTGGGTGCCATTCAGGATCCCCGGCCAGCAACTCGGTCCGCACGGCCGAGAGCTTTGCCGCCAGCTCTTTCTTGTAGTCATTCTCTTCCGCGTGAAGGTCGACAGTTTCGATAAATTTGCCGGCAAACTCTATGAAGGGAGTCCAGTTCAAATTCTGAGTCATGCGTAGATCTCCTTGGCGGGGTGGCGGGGTCCTCGGCCGGGCCGCGGGGTAAGCGTCGACTCAAAGGGGATGCCGGTCTTGATGGCTTGCTGCATGGCGTCGTAGGCCTCGAGAATGAGGCGTTTGGTACGGTACTCGCCAAATTGAGCCTCATCTTTGCGTTTCACGATCGGAAACTGCTCCAGGACGTACTCGGCCTCGTCTCGCTGCATTCCGAACAGGTACAGGAAGGCAGCGTCAATTTCTGCTCGCAACATTGCCCTACGGGTAGCGTCCCAAATGAACGGCTCCACAGGGCCATCCTGCGCGGGTTCAAGCTCGGGTGCGTCGCATGATGTGTACGTCAATTCATTTGCGCGGGTGATCAGCCACTGGGCCAGAGTCTCAGACGGGCACCAGATACAAGGTAGATCGAACGTTGACGGTGACGGCATAACAAACTGCTTAACGAGATAGAACAGCATGTTTAGGCCTGCCATTTTTTGCCGAACGACAAAATCAAATATGAAAGTATTGAAGGCGGCAAGTAGGAGTTCTTTTCGCGGAGCATCCAAGATGAACACGGAATCCCCCGCGCCCACCGGTGGTATTGGCGCTGCGTGGAAAGTCCTAGCATTCGTGGCACTCGATATTCTCAGAAAAGCCAAGTGCCACTGAACAGTGGGGATAGCGTTCCCAGTGGCTGCAACCCAGTACTTCGGTATTGCCACCCTGTCGGCCAACTGATGTTCACCTTCTGTTAGGTAGCGGGGCTGATTCTGGCGCTTGGCTGCCGTCAAACTGGTAACGACGTCGGCGGCTCGATGGTCGTACTGGCCGATCATCTTGGCCTCGTATAGCGGCAGCATCCTTTCTAACTTTTCGCCAACAGACCGCTCGAAGACATTGCCCTTAAGCGTCCATCCCTCCCCCTCCAGCTGCTCGTGGGTGTGGAAGAGGTGCGAGTCGTTGGACATGTGGAACATTGTCATGAACGAGACGCCCCAGGGGTTGCCGTTGATGAGGTCGTTCTCGTTGATGAGGACCGGAACGCGGCGGTAGATGCCCAAAGTGATTTCCGCGTCGCGGCGGGTGCGGAAAATGGGCAGGGTGCCCGTGTTGGGGTTTATGAGTTTGATCTCGTCCGGTGAAAGATCAAACTCGGACGTCGCAATGTCGGCTGGGTCATGCAGGAAGAACGCGAAGGACGCCACTTCTTCCTTCGCCAGCCGGCCGGCCACCGTCAGCAGGCAGAACTTGAAGCTTCTGTGCACGCCCTCGAACAAAGGCCGTGCGTTTTCGAAGTCGTACAGCGCCGCGATGGTGCTGGTGTCCACGAGATCCTTGAAAAAATACTGGGTGGTGGCGTCTGTGGCAATGCCCGTGGGAACAATGACGCCGGAGCGTCCGTGCGGCCCGGTCAGGCTCCGGAAAAGCTCAGCAAAGACGGCGTAAGTGTTGACGTCGCCACGACCGTTGAAGGGGTACCGGCCGGACGTGCGCATGCTCGCGCTTTGACCTTCCGCGTTGCGCTTGGCGGCCAAGAACTCGTCATGCAGGATGGGGTCGTCCTCCACGAGCCTCTTGATGAGCCGAGTCCGTGCAGCGGCGTTCGGTGCCTTCGCAATTTCCTCGTTGCGTGCCGCGAAGAACTCCTGTTCCTGTAGCTTGACCCGCTCCCATGGCGGGTTGCCGAGCATGCAGGAGAAACCACCAGGCCAGCCCTCGACTCCGACATCTTCGCCGGATTCAGGGTCGCCAAAGACTTCCGGGAATTCCAAGTGCCAGTGGAAAAAACGGTACTCATCAGCCAGTTTGTGAATCTCAGCCACCGTCTCGGCATATCCGGCTGCCGTGCCGGAGTCGCCCAACTGCCGGACGATGGATGAGGTGGGGGGTTCGGGTTCGCCGGCCTTGAGCGGCCACACGAAGGCTGCGCACCAGGCATCTGCGTGGAGCCTCTTCTGCTCCATAGCCGCGGAGTGGTCGAACGCGTCGTAGGCTTTGGCCCGGGAGCGTGCTTCCTCGGCGCTGGTCACTGGCTTGACCAGTTCGCGGCGTTGGCTGATCAGCTGCGCCAAGGCGGACGTCGTGCCACCAAAGCTAAAGGCGTCCTGTCCCAGCGAGCCAAAGAGCCTGTCCGCCTTCCGCGTATTCTCGGCTTTGTTCCGCTTTTTGGCCTCAGCCGCAAATTTCTTGTCGTCGCCTTCCAGAACGGTGAAAGCCCCCTCGGGTACGCCGCCCGCGAGCAGCGCAGGCGTTGTTCCCAACAGACTGTTGCCGATCTTGATCCGCGCGTCCAGGAAGCCGAGCGGTTTTCCGGGCTGCATGGCTTCCAACCACAGGGACACCTTTGCAAGTTCGGCGGCGAGGTCATTCATATCCACGCCGTAGATACAGCGTTCCACCACGTCGTGGAGTGCGCTCTGCACCTCGCCGGGGGTGGGCTCGTCCTCGCCGGCGCGCACCTCCGCCAGGCGCCGGGCAATCCGGCGGGCGGCGGCCACCAGAAAGCCGCCGGAGCCGGAGGCAGGGTCGCACACGGTCAGCGCGAGCAGGCGTGCCTCGGCGTCGTCCCGTCCGACTGCACCGTTTACGGCTTGGTCCAGCAGCGGGTCCAAGGCGGTGTCCAGGAGCGCGGACACCAGACTCGGCGGGGTGTAGTACGAGCCGGTAGTCTTGCGCTCGTTCCCGGCCAGATGCGCAAGTTCAAAGGACCGCGTCTCGGTGTCGACGCGGGGCACCAGTTCCAGCAATGATTCGTAAACGGAGCCCAGTTCCTCGGCCCCGAGATGTCGGTAATCCACGGGCTGCAGGCGGCCGGTCTTTCCAGCCACCCAGCCCAGGCCGCGGATGGCCTTGAGGAGATCCTGGTTTGCCAATTCTGCACCTAGCAAGAGGTCCCCATGCGGTTGCCCGGCTAGACGTACGGCGCGGGAATCGGGATCAAAGAGGCCGCCCAGTGCCGGCAGACCGACTACACCGAGGCCGTCGCCGCCGAGGGCGCCCAACACGAGTTTCTGGGTACGCCACAGGTCCGGGTGCGGGCCTCCGTCGCGGATGCGGGACATCTTCCGCAGCCTCTGCGTGGAGAAATAGGTCTCGTAGCGGTGGCGGGCCTCGTTGGTCGCAGCCGGATCGAGGAGAGCGCCGCGATCCTCCACCACGAACAGGAACAGCAGGCGGTAGGCAGTGCGAAGGAGTGCCTTGTGGAAGTCGCGATGGCTTAGATCCCCGGAATGCAGGGCATCCACGAGCCAGCGGTTGTCCGGGTGGCACAGAAAGCCCGAGCCCAGGAAGCCCAGAGCTTTCTCGACGCCGGCACCCAGCTTGTCGAGGGCACGAGCTCCGGCCTCGACGGATTCACCGCGCCAGAGTTCAAGCCAGCAGTCAGACGGGGGCGCTTCGGAGCCACCGCGTTTGTCCAGCCGGGACTGGTGGCAGAGTTGCCAGAACAGCTGGAACTCGGAATAGAGATCCGACTCGAAGATGGTCTCGAGATCGAATTCGATGTAGGCGGAGCCTGCCAGCGCGGTGGAGTCCCGCAGGAGACGGAGTCTGAGGCCGTTGCTGAGAATGGCCCAGAGGTAAGTGTCCTCACGGTTCAGGAATTCCTGCATCATCGCCTGGGGCGCGCGTCGGGCCGCACCTTCAACCTTCGGGGTGCGCTTGTCCAGGTCCACGCCAGGGCCGAGCAGGTGGATGGGCACGGACTCCCAACGGTGCGAGATGGGGTACGCATCGCCACCGATCGTCAGGCCGCCGGGGGTCGCCGGAACTTGCCCATAGCCGAGTTCGCGGAGTAGCACCAGAAGCCACTTCTGCCGGGCATCGCCGGTGCCGGCGCCTTGCCCCTCCGGGGCGTTTGACGGCGTCCAATTCGCGCCAAGCGCGCCAGGCGCCCTGAAGATACATCCATGTCCGTGAGGCCGCGTCACGGACCGTTTCCGTGCCGGCAAGGTGGAAACTGGCTGGAGTCATGCTCCTGGCATCATTGACTTCCCCGGCTTGGATGCGCCCCAGCAACGAGGGGGGAACGACTCCTCCGACGACGGTGATGGATTGAAATGCCGTGCTCATTTGGTACCTCCGGCCGGGCTGTAGACGTAGACGCCCAGGATGTCTGCGGGGAGATTCGGTTCGACCGTGAGGCCTCGGATGCCGAGCTGGCCGGCACGGTCGCCACGGGCGGCGATCCTGACCTCGCGGTGGGCATCACGGATTTGTTCGGCTACCTCGCGGGCTTTCTGGTCCAGCTGGTCCTTCAGCTGGTCAAGGGAGCCGAGGATGGCGGCCATCATGTTAGTGACATCGCCGGCGTTCGCGTCCGGTCTGGCCTGGAGCAGCGCTTCGACGGCTTCTTCCGGGAGCCAGACGGGATTCTGCGGGCTGCCGCTGAAGGCCAGTACGCGGGCCTCCTCTGCCATATCTGTCTTGTCGCCGAGCCGTGCGGGAAGCACCAGCTTGGTGCGGAAGCGGATCAGGAGGGCCACGGTAAGTTTGTCCACCGCGTTGGTTTTGATGAAACCGCAGCGGCGGGCCGGGCGTTCCTTGCCCCTGAGTTGCGCGTCCAACGCGGAGTTGAGGACGTAGTTTGCCGCGGCAGCGACCACGGGGTCCGTCCGTACCAGCACAGAGGTGTGGTGCGGGGCCGGGAAGTCGTTGACGAACAAGACCCTGGAATCCGAGCCCAAGGCGTTGCGGATGCCGGGCACGGCTGCTGTCAGCTCGGCCACAAGCCCATCAGGAGTGGTATCGACGTGCGCGCCCGTTTCTTCGAGGGCTGCTTTCACAAATGCCGCGACGTCGTCGGGGTCGCCCAGGCTTCGCCGGGCTGCCTCCACGACTTTCTGAACTTCTTCCGGGCGGATGGCATTCTGCGCGAAGCGGGAGCGGCTGAGCTTCTCCTGTTCCGCACTGCTTCGCCATTCAGCGTCCAGTTCCTTGGCTTCCGGGGTGAGGCTGAACAGCTCCAGCTGATCGTCGTTCTTGCCGCGCATCATGATGCCTTCGAGGAGGGCGGAAAGGATCTGATCACTGCGGGGCGGGACGGGTACGCTGATGCCCAAGTCCCGGCGAATGCTCTCATGCTTGCGAAGCAGGACATCCAGCACGATGCCGTCGATACCGTTGTCATCCCCGTAGACGGTGAGGGCGCGGACGGTATCCGACAACTGTCCGAAACGGTCCACCCGCCCCTCGCGCTGTTCGTGGCGGGTGGGATTCCAGGCGAGGTCATAGTGGATTACGGCTTGGAAGCCGTCCTGCAGGTTCACGCCCTCGGACAGGCAGTCTGTGGCCACCAGCACCTTCGGAGTGTCGCCGGCGCGTTCCGCCTGCGCGGCGATGCGAGCGGCGCGTTCCTCCGAGGGCAGTTCGCCGGTGACTACCTCGACGTCGAACTTCTTCTTCCCCACATCCCGCAGGTACTCCGAGACGTAGTGTGCGGTTGGGATGAAGCGGCAAAAAACGATGGGCTGGAAGCCCTCGGCAATGAGCGCTCGGATGCGCTTGACCAAGAGCTGAAGCTTGGCGTCCTGCCCGGGGTTGGCCTGGAGCTCCCCCGCTGTCTTGAGGAACGCATTGAGCTGACGTTTTTCCCACGACGTTTCATCCAAGGCATCCGGCCGGGAGCCGGGCACGACGTCGATGCCTTCGCCACCGTCGTCCTCCACCTGGTCCATCACCACTGCCATGCCTCGCTTCTCGGCGGCGGCGTCCGATTCAGCATCTTCAGCGACAGCACGGGTGTTCAGGGTAGCGGCGGCCGATGCAGGCGAGGAAGCCATGGCACGCAGCAGGGACAGCGCGGACCACCAACGGATCCTCTGGTCACGCTTGGTGCCGGAGGTGTCCTGCACCTGGCCGCGGACGTAGTTCAGCACGGCGTCGAAGAACGCCCGGTGCTCCGGCGAGAGCTTGTAGGCGACCTCGACTGTCTCCCGGTCGCTGGGGAACTTGGTGTCCGACTTCAGGTAGCTGCGAATGTCCACGCGGCGGCGCTGGACCATATGGTCCGCGAGTTTGCGGCGGCCCGTCTCGGTAGAGAGGTCCACGGTCTTGAGGCTGTTATCCAGCAGGCCGATCAGGTTGCGGAAGGCACCGTCGTTGCCGCTGTGCGGCGTTGCCGTCACCAGCACGAGGTGACGGTCCGGGTCATCGGCCAGTCCCCGCACCAGCTCGTACCGCTGCGTGCGGCCGACGCCGCCCTTGCCGGAGTCATCGGCAGTGACGCCGTGGGCCTCGTCCACAATCACCAGGTCTGGTGCGGTCCGCATGAAGTCGTGGCGCTTGGACTCGGACTTGATGAAGTCAGTGGAAACGATCGTGTGTTTGAAATACTCAAAGATGGACTTGTCGTAGCCGGCTTCCCTCTGCAGCCGCTTCACGGTCCCTGGCAGGACCAGCTCGGCGTCAATACCAAACTTCTCAGAAAGTTCCTGCTTCCACTGCTGGGCCAGGCTCGGCGGGCATAGGACAGCGAGTCCGCTGGCGTCGCCCTGAGCCAGGAGCTCGGAGGCGATCAGTCCAGCCTCGATGGTCTTGCCAATTCCCACATCGTCGGCGACCAGGAGACGCACGACATCCTGGCGGAGCGCCAGCAGCAGTGGGACGAGCTGATACGGGCGCGGGCTCACATTCAACCCTGCCAGCGAACGGAACGGGCCACCGCTGGAGCGGAACCCGATACGGAGCGCGTCGCGGAGCAGCCGGGCGCTTCGGTCATCGCCCAGGTCGGTTGCCAGCGGCAGACCGAAGGATGCCGGGTTCACTTCCTCGATGGAGGGGATGACTCCGGCGATGTCGTCCATGGTGCCGCCCAGGGGCTGGAGGACAAGGAAGTCGGAGGTGCTCTCGGGCAGAACTACCCATTCCCGGCCGCGGGCCGCTACCAGCGAGCCAACCGCAAAACTGTGCTCCGCCGTCGTACTAGTCACTCCACCACTCCAAATACGTTCGTGTGTCCACTAACAAATGCTTCAATGTTTTCGTCCTGACGGCACCTGATGACGTTCCAGTTGCCGTACGTCAGTGCCAGGTCATCGACGGGAGGTCTGGACACGTCCTCCACAATCACAGCAATGCCCACCGACAACTTAGCGGTGTAGACGAAATCCACCACATTCCCCTCAATGCTGGGGCCGATTTCATCGGGCAGATTTCGCCCGTTCTGCAGCAGATAGTCCAACAGGCTTTGGGCCCGCGGGCTGACCACAGTTCCGGGGGGCATAGCGTGCTTGGGTTTCGGCGTCGGTGCTGCGGCCACCGTGACAGCGCCGGCCAACTGCATCAGCCGGTCTATGACGAGCCTCCGGTCGATGATTTCGTGGTCACGCTGATTGCCGTAAGACAACAGGCACCGGTAGCAGCCACGGACGCAGCTGTTTTCCATGTCGTTGCCCGTAGCGGCATCGACGTGCAGAATTTCCAGCGCCTTGGCGGCGACCCTGGCCATGGCGTCCGGCTCGCTTTGCAGCCGGCGCAACACTCCGGCGCCGCCCTCCGCGGCCTCGATGAACAGCAGACGTCCCCGATCCTCACTGTCAGCCAAGAGCTCGCTGGAGAGTTCGGAGTCCTCCAGCTGGAACACGGTCTCGATGCCGCGTTCCATGGCGAACTGCATGGTGGTTGCTTCTGCGGGCGTCACGTTCTCCGCCCAGCGGACGACGGCGATGTTGCGGCGGTCCTCAACGTAAGGCGTCACCATCTGCTTCTTCTTGGACTGTTCTACGGTCATGTCATCCGCGTCGGTGGCCTCACTCGCGTCTCCGGTATCCGCGGTGGCCTTCTTTTCCGACAGCCATTCGCCCGTGATGAGGTCGAGCCAGAAGCCATGCCGATCCTGGTTGGCCCGGTTCCGTCGACCCAGGTTGGTCACCCGGACGGTGGCTCCGTCGCCGTAGTGCACTGCACCGATGGCTACCCCGCCGTTCAGCATCTGCGCATCGGAGCGACCCGGCTTCTTACCGTGCGGTGCAAAGCGGTAGTTCGTGACCAGCTCGAAGCCTTGACGGTTGCGCTCCTCCTCGTCCGCGCTGATACGTTCGCGGCGACGGGTGATGACGGACTGCAACTGCATCAGGTTTGACCAGCTGCCGGCCAGCGGTTCATTGCACGATTCGCAGATGTCGAGTCCGGCCTCGCGCTGGTGCAGGTAGCCACACGCGATGCAGACACGGGCCTCCCCGAGGACAACGTCTCCCACGCCCCCGCCGTCGGAGTCCCGCGGCAGGCTGACGCGCTTGACCTGGTAGCGGGCACCTTCGTGGTAAATCAGGGAGTCCGGTCCGAACTCGCTGATCGCCAGGAATCGCGAGCGTTGCAGCCAGGTGCTGTTGTTGTCCTTGCCTCTTCGGATGCCAGGGATGAAGGCAGCCAGAGGCAGCCGCGGGAACGAGTATCCCGGGAGGAAGCCTTCGGAGGCCAAGTAACGCAGGGTGTAGAAGTCCGATTGGCCCTTGGAATCGCTGTCGTTGAGAAGGATTTCCAAGCGCTGCCCGGCTTCGCGGTGCCGGTTGGCCGCCATTTCCCGTTGCTTGGAATCAGTGGAGTGGTCCTGGCTGGCTCGGTGCGCGGCGTCCTGTTCGGTGATGGCGCTCCGGTAGAGCTGTCGCCACCTCTCGCAGGCCTGATCGAAGTTGGCCAGAGCGTTGTCAATGACGGCATCGGACCATGATTCGGTCCACCATGACGTGTCTTTCAGTTCCCCTTCGATGCTCCGCAAGAGGACCTCTGCCGATGCCTTGGCGCGTTTCGCTGCCTGTTCATCAGCTAGGACAGATCTGATCTCGGGCTGAAGGGGGTAGCTCTTGTCTTCAAGCTTGAGCAGCCCGCTCATGGACTTACCCAGACCCGAGCTGGTTGCGGCGAGGGCCTCAGCGAGCCAGATGGCATGGACATGTGACCTGATCAGGTCTTCGTTGGCGAAGTCCAACCGCGGCGGCTGGACCTGACCGGAAACCATGAGGTTCGAGCGTTCGAAGTAGTAGGAGTCGTGGGGGCTGCCGGTGGCGCAGTAGGTCAGGACCAGGGCGGGCTGGCCGGAGCGTCCCGCACGGCCGCTGCGCTGCGCGTAGTTTGCCGGCGTCGGCGGAACGTTGCGCATCGCCACCGCGTTGAGGTCAGCGATGTCGACGCCCAGCTCCATGGTTGGAGAACAGAACAGCAGGGGAAGTTCTGCTTCGCGAAACGCCTGTTCTCTGGCTTCCCGGTCTTCTGCACGTACCTGGGCAGTGTGCTCCGCCGCATTGAGGCCGGCCAGCTCCTGTCCTTGTTCCAGGTACAGGTCCTTGAAGAACTGGATTACGCGGGGCTTCTGGTCGGCATGATAGGTGCGGCGGAGCAGGTCGGGGGCGCCGTATTCGCCGTCGCCCTTCCTCAGAACCATGCTGGACAGTTTGAGGCGATAGCCGGAGACTTTCCCTTCAACGACCTCGGCAATGAAGCCGGTCTCGAGCAGAATTTGGAACAGCGACGCGATGACTTCGTCCACCTCGGCGCGTTTGAGCTTGTTGCCGGGTGAGGCCGTCTTGGCAAGCCATCGGCCAAATGTTCCGTAGGAGGTCACGGGGAGAGTCGTCCGGTAAGCCATCTTCTTGGGCTCCGTGGTGACGAGCCCAACGCTGGCAGCAGATTCCTGGTCTGGCAAAGCCCAGATACCCGTCAGGAATTCGCGGCTGCGGTTCTTGACGCGATCCAACCAGTCTGCCGTGAGTTCCTCGGCGTCGATGGCAAGAACGCGGCGGAACTCATCCAGCAGGACCCGGATAATCTCCTCGCGCTTGCCGGGATCCGCGTCCCGGAGCACATAGTGAGCTTTTTCCCAGCGCCGATCCTGCTCCGCCAGATTCCCGGCAAGGGGATAGTCCACCACAAGGAGACCTGTCTGTTCAAGGTTGGGAAGAGTAATCCGCCACCCGCGTTGCAGGTCGCGCAAAGCGCGGTAGGTCACAACTTCATTCAGGGCCCGCTTGGTCGGCTTGGGGTCCAGCGGGTCTTCCGTCCGCGCATAGTCGGACCATGCCAGGCTGAGCGTCTTGATGATCGCATCACCCAGTTCCATGGCCTCAACTCCTGCATCGCCGGCTGAGGCGACTGCGCGGTAGAGGGCAGAGCGAAGCTGGGCCACCTGGACGAAGTCGTTCAAATGGCCTGCCTGGAGGGACGCGTCCTGCCTGTTGTCCACGAAAGTCAGCAGTTTCTTGGCGCGCGGACTCAAATCGCTGCCGGCCTCTGACTTCAACAACTGCACGAGCTTCGTTGCGATCACGGTCATCGCGCTGCTACGGCCCTCTTGGTCAAGAGTCACCACCTTGGAGAATTCACCACTCCGGGCGGATTCATAGGTGACCTGGCAGTTCAGGCAGAAACCAAGGCTTCCCGGGACCCAGGCGGCGAGCTGCCCATCGTCTTGGGTGTACTCGTTGTCTCGGGCCGCTGCGCCGTCAGGCTGGACGCGGTAGCGCGACGGAATCCGCTTGCGCTTGGACTCGATGACTCGATTCCCAGACACCGCCTCATTCAGCCAGGAGGCAGGGATGCGACCCGCCTCGATAGCCTGCTCCGGCCATTCCTGCTCAGTGGAGATGTACAGATAACCGTCCTGGCCATTGTCCGAGCCGCCCGTATCCTGCATTTTCAGTTCGTGACGGGCGATTAAGCGGAAGTCGCCCCCGGCCTCCGTCAACCGTGCCATGAGGTATTCCTGACCGCACTCGCGACAAAACGCGAGGGGATAGAGCCGCTTCTCCGCGTCTCCGACGGTCAGCTGGAAGTCGGTCTCGATGAGCCTCGTGTCCTCGGACTCCGCTGTGGCATAGAGGGAGCCGGCCTTGGAAATGAACTGGTGAAGACGGAAGGCGAACAGCGGACGGTTGGTCTCAGTGTGCTTTGCCCTCGACCCCGCAAGGAGAGTCGCGCGGATAGCGGTGGCGCAGCTGCCTGCTGTTTCCCCGGTCTGCCTAGCCAGTTCCTCTGCGGCATGGGTGACGGTCTGTGGTTGTCTGCGGATGATCTTGCCGGATTCCTGCTCCGTTGTCAGGCCGAACGTGTCCTCAATCCAAGATGCCAGCGGATCTGAGGTCATCAGCGTGTATCCGCCGTCCAACGTGGGGCTGCTGTACTCGGCGTCACCGCGTTCTCTCACAGCAGCCTTCAGATCCTGGTCCGATCGGTGCTGGTTGGTGGTCGCTTGGACCAAGGTCTCGGTCACCACGTGCTCCGGCGAAACAACGGTTCCAAAAATCCGGGAAGCGACCTCGGCGACGTCCCTCTGCTGTTGGGCTACTGTTCCACCGCTCGACATCGTGGCGGACGTGCCGATGCACTGCAGGGTGCTCTGGGCGTTACAAGCGTCCCGCAAGCGGCGCACGAGCATGGCAACATCGGCGCCCTGCCGGCCACGGTAAGTGTGTAGCTCGTCCAGGACCAGGAACTGCAATCCGGAGGCCGCTCGGATGAGCGACTGCCGCTCCTCCGGGCGCGTCAGGACGTATTCGAGCATCACGTAATTCGTCAGCAGAATGTCCGGTGGGTTCTTCAGGATGTTCTCGCGGCTTTCTCCGCGCTCCTGGCCGGTATAGCGCGCGAAAGTGACCGGCGGCTTGCCGTCAAATCCGTTGTCGAGAAACTTGGATAGCTCCTCCATCTGGCTGTTGGCCAGGGCGTTCATCGGGTAAACGATGATGGCCTTGACGCCTTTGCCCGTCCCTTCGCGGAGCACACGGTCCACAATCGGGACTATGTACGCAAGTGATTTACCGGAGCCCGTGCCCGTTGTAAGGACGTATGAATCCCTGTTGGCGGCGATTTCAATGGCATCGCGCTGATGCTTGTGCAGCGTGATGGGCGCCGAACCCCGATCGCCGGCATCCTTCTTGGGCCTGAAAATGGCATCGCAGTCGGGGTGCAGGAGCCCACGCCGTACGAGCTCGTCTATGCGGCCACCGGAACTGAAAGAGGGATTCAGGGACAGCCACGGGTCGGGCCACTGCCGTCCCTTGTCTCCGAGCTCGACGACGGCATCCTTGATCCGCGGGTCCTGGATGTCAACGAAGCCTTCCGTGAAGGACCGGTAGCCGGCGATCAGCTTTTCACGAATTCCGAACGCATCCACGCGTGTTCCCCCTGTTGACAAGACCTTCGATAACTAAAGCGAAGTTTAGCCGGGTGCGGCCACCCGTTTCGCGAAGCCACGGTCCGACCAGCCGCCCACAAACGCTGGAATGAGCCGCCCAATCTCTTCACGACTCATTCCAGCGCATAGCAGGCCTCATCGGCGGTCTCATTAGAGGCGGACAGACAACACCGATTTGCCTATTACCGGGCCTTCGGTGCGAGCCGGTCCAAGACCGTGGTGTAGTCCGCCACGTCCCTCAGCCTCTCGATGTAGGCGGCGTGGGTCATGGAGACGTCGGCGTGACCCAGCATGGCAGCGGCGGCCCCGTCGGTCAGCTCCCTGGCGAGAAGGGACGCAACAGTTCGCCGAAAGGCGTGCGGAGTGATGACTGCCGTGTTCTCCATCTTGGACGCGGTCAGCGCGGAACGCAGCTGCCTGCGTACGCTTGACGCCTGAACGTAGGTGCCGGTCCTGGACCAGAAGAGGGCCCCGGCCTTGTTGATCTCCGGAGATTCGAGACTCCTGCGGATGAGTACGTCGACGACAAACCGAGGCACTGGGATGACCCGCTCGCTGCTGCGGCTCTTGAGGAAGCTCTGGCGGTACTTGGGGCCGTGACGAGGCTCCACCAGCGTTCCGGTGAGTGCGATCTTTCCTACGTCGCCTGAGAGGTCGATGTCTTCCAAACGGATTGCCAGGACCTCCCCGATGCGCGCCCCGGTGCCGATCAGAACATCAACGACATCTGCCAGTACGTTGCTGGGGCGGGGACCGAATTGGCCGGGTTCTGTCCGCCAAATCCGGACAGCTTCGCGAACATCGTGCAGGGTAGCCGCGCTCAAGCTAACGGGCTTCTTCCGGAGCCTGTTCAGCCGATCGACCTCACGCACCGGATTGCCACCCACGTACAGGTCGTGCCTGATGGCGTAGGACATGATCTGCGTCAGCACCGTTTTGGCCAGCCGGGCATTCGTATGCCCTTTCCCGTCCACTACCAGGGACCGCAGGAAGCTGTCACAGGTGGAGGTGTTGATTTCATTGATCTTCAGCGCACCGAGAGCAGGCTCGATGAGTCGGTAGATGAGCCCTTCGTACTGGTCCCAGGTCTGGCGCCGGATACCGCCCGTGCTGGCAGCCGCGACCATGTTCCCGTTGCCGTCGACAACGACCTTGGGGACCTCGATGCTGGCGAGCCACTTCTCGGCGACGTCGTTCAGCGGAGGGTTCGCGGTCACTCGACCTGCGAGCAGCTGGCGCTCTTTCATGGACGCCAGCAGGGCTGTCTCGGCTTTGCCCTTGGTTGACCCGAACTTGCTGTAGCTCCGCGTGACACCATCCCAGCCGCGGAACCTGCAGCTGGCCCGCCATTTTCCGGTGGTTGCGTCTTTCTTGGCGCTGATCGTGCCCCAGGCGCCAACCGGCAGGCTTGAGCGCCCCATCAGGCTGCAGCCTTCGAAGTGTTGCCGATCCAGGCCTCGACAGCGGCCCGGTCGTAACGGACGACGCTATGGAGTTTCAGGGCCGTCGGTCCGATCCCGGCGGAGCGCCAGTTCCGGAGGGTCTTGGGTGCCACCTGCAGCCAGACGGCTACTTCCTCGGTGGTCAGGAGCTGCACTACGTTGCCCTGGTCCGTTGCCGGTCCCAAGGTCTTTCTGCTTGTCTGCATGGCTTCCCCTATGCGGCCCGAGAGCCGACGGGCCTAAGCTGTCTTCCTGAAAGCGTGTCGTAAGCGTGTTGTGCCCTGTTTTCGCGCACAAAAAACCCCTCCGTTCCGGGCAAAGTCGCCGGAACGGAGGGGTTCGTGGGGCCCCCTGTCGGATTCGAACCGACGACCCCCGCTTTACAAGAGCGGTGCTCTGGCCAACTGAGCTAAGGAGGCGCGCCCCGGCAGGCCGGAGCTGATTGCCCCGGCAAGCCGGAGCTGGTTGCCCCGGCAGGCCGGGACTGGTACCCCGGCGAACCGGAGCTGGTGCGCGCGAGCGCTAGATAAGGTTAGCCCACGACCTCCCGCCCACGGAAATTCCAGCGGACGGGAGGCCTAGGCCAAGGGAACTACTTCTTTGCTGCGATAGCTGCATTCAGGACGGTCATGAAGTCCGACTTGTTGTCCCACTGCTGGCCGTCGATGAAGACCGTGGGCGTGCCGGATATCCCGATGTTCTTGGCCTCCTGCGTGACCACCTTGACGAACGGCCGGTACGTCTTGTTGTCGATGCAGGAGTCGATGTTGGCCGATCCCGCTTGGGTGGCCAACTTCTTGAGGTCGTTGTCGGAAATGCCTGCGCTGCCCTCGGCGGGCTGCTGTGCGTACAGCAGATCCACGAGTGCCGAGTACTTGTCCGGCGACGTGTTCGCCACGCACGCTGCGGCGTTGGCGGCGCGGGAGGAGTAGTTGGTGCTGGAGCTGGCGTCCAGGAAGCCGAACGGACGGTACTCCAGGGTGATCTTGCCGTCGTCCCGCAACTGGGTCAGCTGCTGGCTGTACGTGCTCTCGAAGTTCTTGCAGATGGGGCAGATGAAGTCGATGTACGCCACAACCTTGACGGGCTTGCCGGCTTCAGCCTCGGCGCCGGGAGCGGTCACCGTGGCGGGCGGGGTGGCCGGGGCTGATGGCAGGGACGCCAGGCTGACGGTACCGGCGGCCACCTTCGCCACATCGGTGCCCTTCAGCAGCGTCACGCCGCCGTGCGCGTTGGCGTTGGCCGGCGTCGGTCCCTGATCGGCGATCGGGGCGTTGTTCACAATGTTCTGGGTGAACACGAGGGCAATGACCGCGAGGATCGCCACAACGGCAACCACAATGCCCCATCCGATGAGCAACTTATTGCGCTTGTCCTTCTTCAGCTGAGCTTCGCGGATCTCGCGGGCCTTTTCGCGGGCCTGGGCGGTGCGCTCTGCCTTGGACAGGCGTGGTTCGTTTGCGGGGCTCATCAGTTCCTCGTGATTTATCGACGGCGTTGGTTTTTAGCTAGGGCAACGGTGCCAGTTTACGGGAGAAGACCGGCAGCTTTGCTGGGGTCCTCGACTCCAGTCTGAGGAACGAGCAAGTGTCCTCGATGATTCCCGCCGGTAGGGTGGGAGATGAGTCACAGGCAACCCCAGGGGGCAGCAATGCAACAAACGGCAAGCGAAAAAACCGACAGCGCACCCGAAGGCAATCAGGCTCCAAGGGCCCGGAAACACGATTTCATGGTGGTCTCCAACCGCCTTCCGGTAGACCGTTACACCAGCGATGACGCGGAAAACGGCGAGGAAGGCTGGCGCCGCTCTCCGGGCGGCCTGGTGACTGCCCTCGCGCCGATGATGACCAAGACCGACGGCGCGTGGGTGGGCTGGCACGGCGCGCCGGACGAAGCGTTGGAACCCTTCAGCCACGGCGGCATGGACCTGATTCCCGTGGAACTCAGCACGCGCGATGTTGAGCTCTATTACGAAGGGTTCTCCAACGCCACTCTCTGGCCGCTTTACCACGACGTCATTGCCCCGCCCGAGTTCCACCGAACCTGGTGGGACAGCTACCGCCGGGTCAACCAGCGCTTCGCCGACGCCGTCGTCCAGCACGCAGACCACGGAGCCACCGTCTGGGTGCAGGACTACCAACTCCAGCTCGTGCCGAGCATGCTCCGCCGGGCGCGCCCGGACCTGCGCATCGGCTTCTTCAACCACATCCCGTTCCCGCCGCCGGAGATCTTCGCCCAGTTGCCGTGGCGCCAGGCCATCATCGAAGGCCTGCTCGGCGCCGACCTGGTGGGTTTCCAGCGCCCCAGCGACGCGGCAAACTTCATGCGCTCGGCACGCCGCTTTATTGGTGCAAGCGTCAAGCAGCAGCAAGTCCACGTCAAGGGAGCGGATGGGCAGATCACCCATATTGCCCGCGCACAGGCCTTCCCGATCTCCATCGCCGTGGATCAAATCAGCGAGCTCGCGGAGCGCCCGGACATCATCGAACGTTCCCGGCAGATCCGCCAGGACCTCGGTAACCCCAAAACCATCCTCCTGGGCGTGGACCGCCTCGACTACACCAAGGGCATCCCCCACCGCCTGAAGGCCTTTGAGGAACTCCTCAAAGAGGGACGGCTCACGGTGGAGGACGCCACACTGATCCAGGTTGCGAGCCCCAGCCGCGAGCGCGTGCGGCAGTACCGGCTCCTGCGGGAAGAGATTGAAGGCACCGTAGGCCACATCAACGGCAGCTTCGACACCATGCAGAACACCGCCGTCCGCTACCTCCACCACAGCTACCCGGTCGAGGAAATGGTGGCGCTGTACCTCGCGGCCGACGTCATGCTGGTGACGGCATTGCGTGACGGCATGAACCTCGTGGCCAAGGAATATGTCACAGCCCGGACCAACAACACGGGTGCCTTGGTCCTCAGTGAATTCACCGGCGCGGCCGATCAACTCAAGCAAGCCCTCCTCATGAATCCGCACGACATCGACGGACTGAAGAACACCATCATGAGGGCCGTGAACCTGCCCCCGAATGAATCACGCCGCCGGATGAAGTCCATGCGCAAGCAAATCCTCGACCACGACGTCGATCATTGGTCAGCCGAATTCCTCTCGGCCCTGGCAGAAACCGTGGTGCGCGATGACTCCTGAGACAGCAGCCACTCCCCCGCTGAGCCTGACGCCCGAACTGCTCGACGCCGTCCGCAGGATCGCGCGAACCGACCACCTTTTGGTGGCGATGGACTTTGACGGCACCATCTCCCCGATCGTGGACCACGCCGACGCCGCGCGGCCGCTCCAGCGCTCAGCCACTGCTTTCGCTGAACTCGCCAAACTCCCGAGGACGACGACGGCGCTCATCTCCGGGCGGGCACTGGCCAGCCTGCGGGCGGTCGCCTCCCCTCCCGAGGCAACGCTGCTGATCGGCAGCCATGGCGCGGAGGCCTGGATGGGCCCCGGTTCGGCGGAACTCCAACTGGACGACGCCCAACGGGAGCTCCTTGCCGAAGTCCGCGAGGTCTTGGCCGGAATCTCGCAGGAAGCTCCGGGGACAGTCCTCGAAGACAAGCCTGCCGGCGTCGTACTCCATACGCGCCGAGCCGACGATGACGTAGCGGAGGACGCCGTCGCCGCTGCGCGCGCGGTCCTTGAAGGTCGCCCGGGAGTGTTCCTCAAGAACGGCAAACGTGTCCTCGAGACCTCGGTGGTGCATTCCTCCAAGGGCGAGGCGGTCGAGTTCCTGCGCCATGCAACCTCTGCTACCGGGATCCTTTTCGCGGGCGACGATGTGACGGACGAGGACGCGATCGCCAGACTCGGCGCCGGGGATGTCGGGGTGAAAGTCGGGCTGGATTTCACCCAGGCCGAGTTCCGCGTCGAGGCCCCTGTCCACGTCGCCGAGCTCCTGGAAGCGGTCCTTCGCGAACGTCGCCGCGAGGTCTCGGGAGACTCATCTCACATGTGACGTTCGTAACATTTAGGCGAATAACCCGGGCTGCTGCCATACTCTTGGTTGTGATGTGGCGCACAACTACCGTGCGGCGTCACTCAGTCTCCCTTGCCCGGGCCCAGCCCAGGGCGGGGAGTCCAACTGAATAAACATGAACCATTCACAACGGATCGTCCGGCACGTACCTGCCGGTGAAGGGATTGATAACTGTGGCAACAGTTACTTTTGATAACGCTACGCGTCTGTACCCGGGCACAGATAAGCCCGCCGTCGATAAGCTCAACATCGACATCGCCGATGGCGAATTCCTGGTCCTCGTTGGACCCTCCGGTTGCGGTAAGTCCACCTCCCTGCGCATGCTCGCAGGCCTCGAGGATGTGAACTCCGGCCGCATTCTGATCGGCGACCGCGACGTCACGGACGTCCCGCCGAAAGACCGCGACATCGCAATGGTCTTCCAGAACTACGCTCTGTACCCGCACATGACCGTTGCGGACAACATGGGCTTCGCACTCAAGATCGCCGGCGTTTCCAAGGAAGAGCGTGCCGAGCGTGTCCGCGAAGCAGCCAAGCTTCTTGACCTTGAGCAGTACCTGGACCGCAAGCCGAAGGCCCTCTCCGGTGGCCAGCGTCAGCGTGTTGCCATGGGCCGCGCAATCGTCCGTAACCCGCAGGTCTTCCTCATGGATGAGCCGCTTTCCAACTTGGACGCAAAGCTCCGCGTGCAGACCCGCACGCAGATCGCATCCCTGACCCGCCGACTCGGCGTCACCACCGTCTACGTGACCCACGACCAGGTCGAGGCCATGACCATGGGTGACCGCGTTGCCGTCCTCAAGGACGGACTGCTGCAGCAGGTGGACACCCCGCGCAACCTGTACGACCGCCCGAAGAACGTCTTCGTTGCCGGATTCATCGGTTCCCCCGCAATGAACCTGCTGGAACTGCCGGTCGTCGACGGCGGCGTCCAGTTCGGTGGCACGGTTTACCCGGTACCGCACGATGTCCTCGAAGAGGCACACGGCAAGACCGTCACGCTCGGTTCCCGTCCGGAAGACCTCGAGACCGTTGGCGCCGGCGAGGGCCTCGAAGTTGAGGTCGACGTCGTCGAAGAGCTCGGCGCCGACGCCTACGTCTACGGCCACACGACGCTTGACGGCAAGAGCCACGACATCGTGGCCCGCGTCGACGGCCGCCGTCCCCCGATGAAGGGCGAGTCCATCTTCGTCCGCCCGCAGTCGGGCCACGTGCACTTGTTCGACACCAAGTCGGGCCTGCGCCTGGGCGACTGACACCCACACCGCATTACCGACGGCGGCCCTTCCGAGTGGACGGGCCGCCGTCGTCGTTAACAACAGCCTCCATACGGAAGAATTGACCCATGACCGAGCAAAGCGGTGCCAAGTGGCATGACGAACCCACCGACTACGCGCAGATCGGCAAACTCCCGCGCACCGAGGCTGCGAGCGCCAATGACGCGGCACCGCCGGCAAGTGTCATCGGATCCCTCAACATCACCGCAGCGGCGGCGGATCCCGAGCTCCTGGACCTCCCCTGGCACATCGCACTCGAAGACTGGCCCGCGGCGAACCTGGCCGCCCTGCCCCGCGGCATCTCCCGGCACATCGTGCGTTTTGCGCACCTGGCCGGCTCCGTCATCGCCATCAAGGAAACGTCCGAGCACGTTGCCCGGCACGAATACCACATGCTCCGCAAGCTGGCACGGATGGATGTGCCTTGCGTCGAGCCGGTCGCGGTCATCACCGGCCGCACCACCGTTGACGGCAAGCCACTGAACCCGGTGCTGGTCACCCGGCACCTCAAGTTCTCCATGCCGTACCGTGCGCTCTTCTCACAGATGCTGCGCCGGGACACCCTGACACGGCTTATCGACGCCCAAGCGCTGCTGCTGGTGCGCCTGCACCTGATCGGCTTTTATTGGGGCGACGTTTCCCTCTCCAACACCTTGTTCCGACGCGACGCCGGGGCGTTCGCCGCGTACTTGGTGGACGCCGAGACCGGCGAGCTGTACCCGGATCTGTCGGTGGGCCAGCGCGAGTACGATCTGGAGATTGCCCGCGTCAACATCGCCGGGGAACTCATGGACTTGCTCGAAGGCGGGCTGATCGAGGAGAAGGTGGACCCGGTAGCGACGTCGGAGCTCATCATGGACTCGTACCGGCGGCTATGGGCCGAACTCACCGAAAAGGAATCGTTCGAGCTCGGCGAACGCTGGCGCGTGGGCGCGCGCATCCGCCGCCTCAACGAACTCGGCTTCGACGTCGAGGAATACGCCATCAAGACCACCGCGGACGGATCCACCATCCAGCTTCAGCCCAAGGTGGTCGACGCCGGCCACCACCAACGGCGGCTGCTCCGCCTCACCGGCCTGGACGCCCAGGAGAACCAGGCCCGGCGGTTGCTCAATGACATGGATTCATTCCGGGCAGACAACAACCCGGACATGGATGAAGAAATCAGTGCCCACACCTGGGTCAGCCAGATCTTCGAGCCGATCGTCCGTTCCATCCCGCGCGACCTCGCAGGCAAGCTTGAGCCGGCAGAAGTGGTCCACGAAGTCCTCGAACACCGCTGGTACATGAGCCAGAAGCAGGACAGCCACATCCCCTTGGCGGAAGCCGTGCAGTCTTATCTGGACACCATCCTGCGCCACCGGCGTGACGAGGCTGCCATCATGCTCAATCCGGACACGGCGATGCTCAAGATCCTGGAAGCCGAAACCGAGGAATCCCGGTACGACGAGGACGAATACCCGGATTCCGACGACTAACGCAGGGGTTTAGGGCTCCAGCGTCTCCGCGAGTCCCTTGAGCACGGGTTCACGCCCGAGCTCGATATGGGAGTACGCCAGGGTGTAGGCGAGCTCGGCCTTGCCGCCGAGGATGGCGTTGCACAGTTCCATGTGCTCATCGCGCTGGAGTTCGTTGCTGCGGTTGTGGGCGAGCCCGAAGATCCAGCGCATGCGGCCGAACAACGGCTTGACCGACTCGATGAGCAGCCGGTTGCCGGACAGCCGGACAATTTCGGCGTGGAACGCCGCACTGAGGCGCACGACGTCGTCGGTCCGGTCGTCGTCGATCGCTTGCCTCGTGTCGTCGAGGAGTTCCTGCAAACGGCCTCCCGGTTCGCCCGCGGCGACCCGGATGGCCGCCATGCGGGCGGCGAACGTTTCCAGGCACAACCGCACGTCGAAGAGTTCATTGACGTCGGTGAGCGTCAATTGCCGCACCACGGCGCCCCGGCGGGGGAAGGTTTCCACGAAGCCATCCTGCTCGAGGCGTTGGATGGCCTCCCGCACGGGGATTCGTGAAACGTTGTAGAGCTCGGAGAGCTCCCGTTCACGCAGCCGCGCGCCCTGTTCGTATCTCCCCGCCACGATTCCCTCAAGGACCAGCTGGTAGACCTGTTCGGCCCGGGCTTCGTCGTCGCGGCCAGTCAGCGTTTCGGGCATCGGCGTCGGCCACCCTTCCCTTCCCCGTCGTCTTACGTTCCACCCGAGCATACACGGGAGGAAACAGAGCTGTTTGGTATTCCAGATAGTGCAATATTTGTGATTTACATCCCATCGAACCTGCTCTAGTCTATTTTTGGTATACAAAAAGTCCGGAGCCTACTCCTTGGATCATGAATCGAGCACCCCCGTTGACCCAGCTACAGTCCACCGCCGAAGCTACGGCTGAGAGTCCATCCCCCAGCACGTCCCCAAGCAGACCCACTGCCGAGGCGCGGTCGCTCCTGGCGACGGCCTGGCTGCGGATCCGCCGGAGCAAGATTGCCCTGTTGAGCCTCTGCGTGGTGGCGGCCATCATGTTGTTCGCCATCCTCGGCCCGCTGCTCAGTGCCATGTCCGGCAACGATCCCTTCACGTCCAACACCAGCCCCGATGTCCTTGACGACATCCAGACTCCCGGTTTGCCGCTCTCCGGATACATGTACCCTTCGGCCGGCCACTGGCTGGGCGTGGAACCCGGACTGGGCCGTGACCTGTTTTCCCGCCTCGCCTATGGGGGCCAGGTTTCCCTCACCATTGCCCTGCTGTCCACTGCGGTCTCGGTGGTCCTGGGAACTGTGATCGGTGCAGCCGCGGGCTACTTCGGCGGCAAAACGGACGCCATCATCAGCCGGATCATGGATCTCTTCCTCGCTTTTCCGCACCTCCTGCTGGTCCTTTCACTGACCCCCATCCTGCAGTCACGGCTGCGGGACACCGCGCTGGGCCAGGGCAGCTTCCTGCCCATGGCTTCGCTCGTCATCATCCTGGGCTTCTTCGGCTGGGCATACCTCGCCCGTATTGTCCGCGGCCAAGTACTGAGCCTCCGCGAGCGCGAGTTCGTCGAGGCCGCGCGGTCCTTCGGCGCCTCGCACCTGAGCGTGTTGTTCCGGCAGATCATTCCCAACGTCATGGGAGTCGTACTGGTCTACGCCACCATGCTCATCCCCACGAACATCTCTGCAGAAGCGGCGCTGTCCTTCCTCGGCGTCGGCGTCAAGGACCCCACGCCGTCGTGGGGCCAGATGCTCAACGCCGCCCAATCCGGCAACTGGTACCTCAGCGACCCCTGGTTCCTGGCAGTCCCCGGCGCCATGCTCATCGTCACGGTCCTGGCGTTCAACCTGCTCGGCGACGCCGTGCGGGATGCCCTGGACCCCAAGGCATCCCGCCACTAATCCCCCTTCAAATCCGTTCCACCCACCCAAATGAGGAGCACAATGAATACCCCCACCAGAGCGCTGGCCCTTGCCGTGCTGATCGCCACCGCCGCCACAGGCTGCGCGGCGGGACAGAACCAGCCCGGAACTGCCGCCTCCGGCGCTTCCAGCACCGAGCAGGCTCCCGAAGTGGTCAAGTCCGGTTTCACCACCAAGGGCGGCAACATCAACGTCCTGATGTCCTCGGACTTCCAAACCCTGGACCCGGGCAACAGCAACTACGTCCAGACGGCCAACGTCGGCCAGCTGTACTACAGGAACCTCACCATGGCGAAGGAGACGGCCGGACAGCCGCCCACCATCGTTCCGGACCTCGCCACGGACACGGGCCAGGTGTCCAAAGACGGACTCACCTGGACGTTCACCCTCCAGAAAGGCGTCAAGTTCGAAGACGGCCGCCCCATCACCTCCACCGACGTCAAGTACGGCATCGAACGCACCTTCGCCCAGGACGTCTACACCCAGGCCCCGCAGGAGCTCAACGCGGCGCTCGACGCCGGCGGCTACAAGGGGCCGTACAAGGATCCTTCCGCGGACCTCAAGGCCGTGGAAACTCCGGACGAGCGCACCATCGTCTTCCACTTGAAGAAGCCATTCGCCGAATTCCCGGCGCTGGCCTCCCGTTCCAACACTTCGCCTGTCCCGAAGGACAAGGACACCAAGCTGGACTACACCAACCACCCGGTGTCTACAGGCCCGTACATGGTTGATTCGTACAGTCGCGGAAAGTCGCTCAAACTGGTCCGCAACCCGAACTGGGATCCGTCCACCGACCCCAACCGCACGGCACTTCCGGACACCTTCAGCTTCTCGCTCTCCACTTCGCAGGCCACCATCAGCCAGCAGCTCCTGGCCAACTCCGATCCCAATGCCCTCACCCTGGACTCCAACGGTGCACTGCAGACTTCGGATTCCGCCAAGCTCGCTGATGCCCAGGTCAAGGACCGCGTTGCATCGGGACTGCTCGGTTGCAACGACGTCCTCAGCCTCAACACCGAGAAGATCACCGATCCAGATGTCCGCAAGGCAATCGCCCTGGCCCTTGACCGCCAGTCCATCCTGGTCCAGTACGGCGGGCGCCGCTTCGGCGAACTCACCCAGACCCCGCTCAACGCCAAGATGCGCGGTTACGTGGCCCAAGACCTCGAGATCGACCCCACCGGCAAGCCCAAGCTGGAGGAAGCCAAGAAGCTCCTCGAAGGCAAGAACTACCCCAAGACCCTCACCTACGGGTACGCCAACAACCGCGACGCCTACAAGAACACCGGCACCGTGATCCAGCAAAACCTCAAGGCCCTGGGCATCGACGTCCAACTGGTGCCGATCCCGGCCCCGAACTACTACTCCGTCCTGGCCAGTGACCAGCTGCCGGACATTGCGCGCTCGGGCTGGTGCGGCGGCGCCGACCCTGCGTCGGTGCGTACGTCCGCCGATCCCATCCTCGGACCGAACAACGACGGCACCAGCTACGGCTTCTCCAACACGTCGCGCTACTTCGATCCGCAGATTTCGAAGGCCATGTTCGAGCTCCGGAACACTTCCGGGACCTCGGAGGAACTCGGCAAGAAATGGTCTGAGGAGTTCGGCAAGGCCCTGAAGACCTACCCGATCATCCCGCTCGTCCGCAGCCACACCAACAGCGTGGTTGGCTCCAATATCCGTAACGCCCAAGTGGGCTACTTCTTCGGCGGCATCGACCTCTCGATCGTCGGCGTCGAGCACTAACCAGGCCAAATACACAACCGGGCCTGTTCACACCAATCAGGCCAGCCCAGAAGGGAGGCGGGCCGTCCGGCGACTACCGGACGGCCCGCAACCAGCACAATGATCAGATTCATCTTTCGCCGGACAGGCTCCCTGATCCTGCTTCTCGTCGCCGTCAGCTTCATCACCTTCACGCTGTTCCAGCTGGGTCCTGCCGATCCTGCGTCCGCCGCTTGCGGCCAGGAGTGCACTCCCGAACGCATCGCGGAAGCCCGCGTGGCCCTTGGCATGGACCACCCTTTCCTGGTCCAGTACATCGACTACATGCGCGGTCTGGTCTCGCCGCGGATGATCGGTGCTCCCGGAGCGGAATCGATCTGCCAGTGGCCATGCCTCGGCAAATCGTTCCAAACCAATGAAAACGTCTCGGACATCATCGCCCGCTCCTTGCCCTACACGCTCTCCATGGCGGTCGGCGCGCTGGTGCTCTGGACCGTTTCCGGCGTCGGGCTCGGTTTGCTCGCCGCCCTTCGCAAGGGATCCGCCACGGACAAGTTCATCGTCGGCGCAGCGTCCGTTGGAGTCTCGCTGCCCATCCCCGTCACCGGCCTGTTCCTGTTGCTGGTTTTCGTCAACCAGCTGCATCTCCTGCCCTTCACGACGAACGAGATCAACAGCCCCTTCGGCCCGCATGGTCCGGGGGCCTGGGTACTCAACTACTTCCTGCCGTGGGTCGCCCTCGCGGTGCTTTTCAGCGCGGCGTATATCCGGGTCACCCGGACCAACATGATCGAAACCTTCAGCGAGGACTTCATCCGCACGGCCCGTGCCAAGGGCCTGGCGCCCCGAACAGTGACGTTCAAACACGGTGTCCGGGCCGGGATCACTCCGGTGGTGACCATGCTTGGCATGGACATCGGGCTTCTCCTCGGCGGCGCGGTCCTCACCGAGCAGATCTTCTCCGTCCCGGGACTCGGTTTCACGGCCGTCCGGGCTGCCATTTCCGGCGACCTCCCCGTCACCATGGCCATCACCATGCTGGCTGCCTTCTTCGTCATCGTCGCGAATGTCGTCGTCGACCTCGCCTACGCTGCCATCGATCCCCGAGTGAGGCTCCAATGACCCAGCTCCAGCCCAGTCCGGCCGGTCAACCGGCCACGCGAACCGCGCATCAGGCCGCGGGAACCGGCCATCAGGCCGCGGAAGCCGCCGCGTTCCTCGACGTCCGGAACCTTTCGGTGAAGTTCCCCACCGACGACGGCCTTGTCTCGGCAGTCAACGGGATGGATTTCTCCTTGGAGCGCGGGCAGACCCTCGGCATCGTCGGAGAGTCAGGGTCCGGCAAGTCGGTCACCAGCCAGGCGCTCATGGGGCTCCTCAAGGGGACCTCAGCCCGGGTCACCGGCCAGGCGTTGTTCCAAGGCAAGGACCTTGTCACACTGCCCGAGTCCGGCATGCGGCAGCTTCGCGGCCGGAACATCGGCATGATCTTCCAGGATCCTCTCTCGGCCCTGCATCCCTTCTACACCGTGGGCCATCAGATCGCCGAGGCCTACCTCGTCCACAACAAGGCAAGCAAGAAGCAAGCCCGCGCGGCCGCCGTCGACATGCTCGGAAGGGTAGGCATTCCGAGCCCCGAGCAGCGCTACGACGAATACCCGCACCATTTCTCCGGAGGCATGCGCCAGCGCGCCATGATTGCCATGGCACTGATCTGCGAACCGGAACTGCTCATCGCGGACGAACCCACCACCGCGCTGGACGTCACCGTGCAGGCACAGATCCTGGACCTCATGTCCGAGCTCCAGCAGGAAACCAACTCGGCCCTGATCCTGATCACCCACGATCTTGGCGTCGTGGCCGAAGTGTGCGATTCCGTGCTGGTCATGTACGGCGGGCAATGCGTCGAATCGGGACCGGTGGACGAGATCTTCTACGACACGCGGCACCCCTACACCCTGGGCCTGCTCAAATCGATGCCCACGCTGAGCAGTAGCTCGGGCAGGCTCAACCCCATTCCGGGCCAGCCGCCGTCGCTCCTTGACCTCCCGAAAGGCTGCATTTTCAGCGCCAGGTGCGAGTACGCGGCCCTTGCCGGCGACGGCGTATGCGCGAGCCAGCGCCCGGAGCTCGTGGTCGAAGACGGCCACGGAAAGCGCTGCCACTTGAGCGGCCCCCAGATCGTCACTATTCGGAATACGCGTTAGGACCCGCCATGGACACGCAGGCAATTCTCCAGGTGGAGAGCCTCCAGAAGCATTTCCCCATCAAAGGCGGTCTGTTCTCCCCCAAGGGTTCCAAGACCGTCAAAGCCGTCGACGGCGTCTCCTTCAGCCTCGCGCGCGGCCAGACGTTGGGACTCGTGGGTGAGTCCGGCTGCGGCAAGTCCACCACCGGGCGCATGATCGCGCGCCTCATGGATCCGACCGGCGGGAGGATCCTGATCGACGGCGTGGACATCAGCCAGCTGGGCGGCCGCGATCTGTACAACTTCCGCCGCAAGGTCCAGATGATCTTCCAGGACCCCTTCGCCTCGCTCAATCCACGGCAAACCGTGGGCACCGCCATCGCCGCACCGATGCTGGCGCAAAAGATCAACCCGGCCGGCGGCCTCAAGAACCGGGTGAAGGAACTCCTCGAGCAGGTGGGCCTCAAACCGGAGCACTACAACCGTTTCCCGCACGAGTTCTCCGGCGGCCAGCGCCAACGGGTGGGCATCGCGCGCGCCATCTCGCTGAACCCCTCGGTGATCGTCTGCGACGAACCCGTATCCGCCCTCGATGTCTCGGTGCAGGCGCAGGTGGTCAACTTGCTCCAGGAGATCCAGCGGGACACCGGAGTGGCATACATCTTCATCGCACACGATCTTTCCGTGGTCCGCCATATCTCGCATGAGGTGGCGGTGATGTACCTCGGCAAAATCGTGGAGCAAGGAAGCCGGGAGGACTTGTTCCGGGAGCCCCGGCATCCCTATACGCGAGCTCTCCTGTCCGCCGTGCCCCTGCCGGATCCCAGGGCAGCCCGCCAGCAGCAAAAGATCCGGCTCCGGGGAGATCTCCCGTCGCCGGCAAACCCACCCAGCGGCTGCGTCTTCCGCACCCGGTGTCCGTTGTTCGGCACCTTGGGAGCGGAACAGCAGCAACGGTGCATCAGCGAAATCCCCCGACCCGCCAGCGCGACTGCCCCGGCCTGCCACCACGCAGGTCTGGAATCCGCAGCCCTCGCTGGTGTGCAATAGATCCAACATCAAAGGAGCAATACATTGAACACCCTGATTCGTGCCGTCCGTCCTTGGGGACAAGCATTGAGCGACGTCCTCGTCACGGACGGCAAGATCACCGGCGTCGAACCCCATGACCCTGCACGCGCTGCGGCGACTGGCGACACCACCGTCGTCGAGGGCCGCGGCCGTCTTCTCGTGCCGTCGTTCTCGGACGTCCATGTGCACCTGGACTCGACCCGCATCGGACTGCCGTTCCGCGAACACACCGGCGGCCCCGGCGTCTGGACCATGATGATGAACGACCGGCAGAACTGGCGCAACGCCGAGGTTCCGCTGCAGGAACGGGTCAACAACACCCTCGGCCGGATGATCGCCCGCGGCACCACGCGCGTGCGCTCCTATGCCCAGATCGACGTCGATTGCCGCCTCGAGCGTTTCGATGCCGTGATGGCCGCCAAGGAGCAGTTCAAAGGGCAGGCCGACGTCGACATCATCGCGTTCCCCCAGGCGGGCCTTCTCCTCGAGGACGGCACTGTCCCCCTCATGGACCAGGCACTCAAGGCCGGCGCAAATGTCATGGGCGGCATCGACCCGTGCAGCCTGGACCGCGACCCGGCCCGGCATCTGGACATCGTCTTCGGACTGGCCGAAAAGTACCAGGTCCCCATTGATATCCACCTCCACGAGCCCGGCGAGCTCGGCGTCTTCAGCACGGACCTCGTGATCGAGCGCACCCGCGCCCTGGGGATGCAGGGCAAGGTCACCATGTCCCACGCATACCAGCTGGGCAGCGTCTCCGAGGCCACAACGCGCCGCCTCATCGACGAGTTCGCCGAACTGGACATCTCCATGGCGTCGGTGGCGCCGGGCTCCGCCGGTGTGGCCGCCCAGCTGCCCATCCCGCTGCTCGCCGAAGCCGGCGTACGCATGGGCCTGGGCGAGGACGGCCAGCGCGACTACTGGTCCCCCTATGGCAACACGGACATGCTCGACCGCACCTGGCAGCTCGCTTTCACCCACGGCTTCCGCAAGGACGAACTCATCGAGCACTGCCTTGCTATCGCCACGGTCGGTGGCGCAAGCGTCCTCGACCCGTCCGCCACTCGCCTGAAGGGCACGGCACACCGCCCGGGCGTCGAGGTCGGCGATCCTGCCGAACTCCTGCTGCTCGACGGCGAAACGGTGGCCTCCGCGGTCATGGACCGCGGCACCGACCGGACGGTCATCCACCGCGGCAAGGTCGTGGCGGATCAGCTCGAGCTGGTCTAAGCCCGCACAAATCCAAGCCGCACAAAAATGTGGCCGGTCCCTCGTGCGAGGGACCGGCGACTTTTTTGGTTTTAGCGCCCGACGGCGGCGGGCTCGCCACGATGTTCCGTCTCGACGGCTTCCACCGACACCGCCGGCCCGCGCACCGCGAGGAAACCGGCCACCGCGAGAAGCACCGCTTCGGCAGCTAGGACCCAGAAGGGAACGTCCCAGCCACCGGACAACTCATGCAGGAATCCAGCCCCCAACGGCCCCAGGGAGGCCAGCGCGAAGCCCAAGCCCTGGCTCATGGCGGACAGGCTGCCGGCGCTCTGTGGTCCGGTTGAGCGGATGACAACCAACGCCATTCCCAGCCCGAAGCCGGCACTCTGGACGATCCCCAACACGCCGACCATGAGGAACTGCAAAGCCACGGGCGCGGTCAAGACCCCTATCAAAGCCGCGGCGACGAGCAATCCCAGGCCTGGAGCCATGACCTTCAGAACCGCGCGACGCCCCGCGAGGACGGGAGCCAGCAGGCTCGCGGGCAGCCCTGCGACACTGAACCATGCCAAGAGACCTGCTGCGTCGGCCACGGTCTGCCCCTTCGACACCAGGAACACCGCGAGCCACGAGGTGATCGCGAAATACAGCATGGCTTGCAGCCCGAAGAACGCGGTCACGGCCCAGGCCGTCCGCTGCTTCCGCAACGGAATGGTGCCGGTTTCCCCCGTTGCGCCACCCGCCGTCGTCGTCTTCTGCAAACCAGCGCCCGACGCCGGTCCGCCGGTTTCGGTCTCGTCGGTCCCGTCGGGACTCCCCGCCGGTTGACCGGCACGGTGGATCAACGTGGCCCCCAGCAGGGCGGGGACGGCCCAGACGGCCAGCGCCCAAGCAAGGCTTCCGCCGAGCGCTTGCTGCAGCGGCTGGACGAGCCCCGCGCCGAGCGCCGCGCCCAGCCCGAAGCCCATGGTGCACAGCCCCGTCCACCAGCCGGTACCGCGGTTTGCCTTGACGATCTGTGGCACGAGCACGCTGGCGGTCATAATGGATGCCCCTGCCAGGAACGTTCCGGGCAGCAACAGTCCGGGCACGAATACGCGGAGGATCAGCGCGGCTGCAAGTACCAGGAGCGCAGCCGAGACGGCCCCTCCGGTGCCCAGGCGACGGGCCAGCCACGGACCGCAAGGAGCCGAGACGCCGAAGGCAAGTACAGGCAAGGCGCCAAGCAACGGCAGCAGATGCGCGTCGAGTCCGAAGCCTGCCTGCAGCTGACCCATGGTGCCGGCGATTGTCGTAATGGCCGGACGGAGGTTGATGGAGACAACCGCCAGTGCAACGAGTATCCAGGCAGTCCGTCGAGCGGCGTACGCGGAAGTACCGCGGCGCGGCGGCTGTGCTTGTCCCATTGGTTGCCTCCCTGGAATTCTTATTTGGTATACCAAATAAGATTAGGGGCATTGCGTGGCAAAGTAAACTGCCGCTAAAGTGGCAGCTGAGTGTGACGCTGGACCATGACGATTAGATTTGGAATACCAGAGCTTTAGATAGCCTTGCCGGGGTTGAAGATTCCGGCCGGGTCGAAAAGTTCTTTGATGCGATGCTGCAACTCCCGGATGGGCTCAGGCTGCTCAAGTCCGAGCCAACGCAGCTTGTACTGCCCCACCCCGTGCTCGCCGGTGATGGTCCCGCCCATCGCCAGCGCGGCGTCAATCGAGTCGTCCAGGGCCTGGTTGAGGCGGGACATGGCATCGGCGTCCACTTCCCTGTCCACGCGGTCCACCCAGAAGGTGGGGTGCAGGTTGCCATCGCCGGCATGGGCCACCACCTTGAGCTGGACCTCGTGGGTAACGGCCATGGCCTCGAGCGCGGCCACGTAGTCGACAAGCCGCGACCTCGGAACAGCGACGTCCTCGCCAACCCGGAATTCGTTGTCCACTTCGTCGCCTCGACTCGAGCGCCTCATCTCGATGAGGCGCTCCGCTTCGGCATTGGACTCCGCCGTCACCGCGGCGCCGCCGGCGGCGAGCACTTCCCGTACCAAAGCTGCTTCCGCTGCCGCTCCAAAGCCGTCAGTCTGGATCAACAGCAGCGCCTGTCCGCGTTCTCCGAGGTCCGAGCCGTACAGTTCGTCGAGCTGGGCCAGCGTTCCGGCGTCGAGCATTTCCATGATGGCCGGCTGGACGCGGGCCCTTCCGACCGCCAGGACACCCGCTGCGGCACCGCGGAAGTCCGGATAGAAGGCGGCAACTGTCTGTACCTCGCGCGGCAGGTAGCGCAGGCGCACCGTCACACCCACCACGATCCCCAGGGTGCCCTCGGAGCCCACAAACAGCGCTGTGAGATCGTACCCGGCCACACCCTTGAAGGTCTGGTGACCTGTGTGGATAAGCGAGCCATCGGCCAGGACGACGTCGAGCGCCAGCACCGAGTCCCTCGTCACGCCGTACTTGGCGCAACGCAAGCCGCCTGCGTTCGTGGCCACATTGCCGCCGATCGTGGACATTTTGTAGCTCGCCGGGTCCGGCGCGTACATCAGGCCGTGTTCGGACGCGGCGGCATTCAGGTCAGCGTTCACCACGCCAGGTTCGACGACGGCGGTCTCATCGTCCGCGTTGAGCTGCAGGATGCGGTTCATGCGTTCCAAGCTGAGGACGATGCACCCCTGGCTGGCGTGGGCGCCGCCGGAAACCCCGGTGCCGGCGCCGCGGGCCACGATCGGAACTCCGTGCCGGGCGCAACTGCGCACCACATACTGCACGTCTTCGACGGATTCGGCGAACACCACAGCCAAGGGCAGCTGCAAGTCCAGGACGGGTCCCAGGTCTGCGGCATAGGTGGTGCGTGTCTGTTCGTCGACGGCGACTTGCCCCGGAGCGAGGGCGGCCCCTAGATCATCGATGAACGCGCCCGGGCTTTCGCTTTGCTGGGTTTCACCCGCGGGTGGAAGCCGGCGGGCCATAACGATCTCCAACCTGGCCTTGTCCTGCGGATAAGGCCGGCTGGCACCGGTGTATTCAAATCCGTGCCGCTCGTAGAACGCCTTCGCTCGGGCGTTGTCCTCGTGGACGCCCAGTTCGATCACGCCTGCTCCGAGCTCGGCGCCTGCTATTGCGCAAGCCTCATCAAGCAACTGGTCGGCCAGGCCCAGGCCACGGTGTTCGGGTGCGACGTAGACGCTGATCAGCATGGCTTGTAGAGCCCGGGAAGGATCCTGCGGCTGCTTGATGACCACGCGCATAAGTCCGCTGATCGGGCTACCGTCCGTGCCGTCGTCCGCTATCAGGGTGATACTCGAGTCGCCCGACATCGTGGCTGCTCGCTCTTGCCATTGAGTGTCAGTCTGGCGCCGGGCGGCCGCGAGGCTCTCCACGTAGGCCATCGGGGTGTCCGACAGCATCTCCAACCGGACGTCGCGAAGCAATTCCCAGTCAGTCGCTTGGAGGCGACGGATTCTATTCACTTGCGCCGCCCATGAACCGGACATAGCGCTCAAGAACTCCAGGCCAGTCAGCCGCGTAGTCTGCACGGGTCTGCGCGGGGTGTTCGGCACCTTCCCAGCCGTCGTGGACCAGACGAACCTCCGTTCCTCCGTCAACAGCACGGAAGGCCAGACGAAGTTCGGTGGACCACATCGCGGTACTGCCTGGATACCAGCTCGCATGGAAGGACAACGGCGGCTGCCAGTCGTCGATGGTCCCCCATATCGAGGTTCGGCCGTCGTCGGCCGTCTCCAGGATCAAATTCTCCTCGAACTCAACGTGCGAGCCCGCCCCGTAGACGCTGTGGTCCTCCATCGGCCACCAGAGATGCGGGTGGTCGGTGAAGCCCATGAAAGCATGCGCCACAGGCGAAGGCACGACGACGGTGCACACCACGGGGTCCAGCTCACCGGATTGCTCCGGCTGGGGTTCGGAGTCCGGCGCGAGGTGACTAAAGAGGCTCTCCATGTGCACCAACTTTACCGCCCAGCGGCACCCCCGATTCCGGATCCAGCGCGCTCGCCCCTGACGCCGGCTCACATATGCCGGCTCCCGGCAGGACGCGGGCTCACATATGGCGGTTCCCGGGCGGGACGCCCGCTCACATATMCCGGCTCCCGGCAGGACGCCCGCTCACATATACCGGCTCCCGGCAGGACGCCCGCTCACATATACCGGCTCCCGGCAGGACGCCCGCTCACATATACCGGCTCCCGGCAGGACGCCCGCTCACTTATGGCGGCGGGCGTCGGTCGTGGAACCTGGATAGGTGAGCCGGGGTTTGGGATTTCCCTGCCATATCCGAGCCGGGGTCTGCCAAAATGGCCCTATATCTGAGCGGGGGTTTGGGATTTCGAGGCCATATCCGAGCGGGGGTCCGGGGAAACCGGGTCATAGGTGGGCCGGGGTTGGATGCCCCGGACCCCCGCTCAGTAATAAAGGGTTTTCGTTGGTCGCGGGCTCTCGTGTGCCGTGTGTTGGGGTGTTTTAAGTGGGTCAGGCCCCGACACGGTGTGTCGGGGCCTGGCCGGTGAATGGTTGTCCGGCGGTGTCCTACTCTCCCACACCCTCCCGGGTGCAGTACCATCGGCGCTGTGGGTCTTAGCTTCCGGGTTCGGAA